>JAKABH010000011.1 GCA_021801925.1 Thermoplasmata archaeon
CGCCGCCATTCGAACCGTGAGCAACCCGTCGGAATTTCAGAGGATCACCGACCCCGCCGTCGAAACCATCTGGCGCCGGACCGACGGATCCACGCTCCGAAGGCCGTCCGCGTGACGGGGCGCCGGTCCGCACGACGGGCCCGCGACGGTTCGGTCCGGAGCCGATCGGCGAGGAGGTGCGGGCCGTCCGACCTACCGTCGCACTCCTCGAGCCAACCACGGAGAGCCGACCGTAGCGCCGGGGCGAACTCCCCCTCCCGCTCGTGGCGAGCGCGAGAGATCGAGCCCCCACGGGCTCGGGACGAGGCTTAAGTACGGGTGCCCGACGTAATGGCAGCGGGTCGGGCGATCTCGTGCACAGTTACATCGATCTCTACTTTTCGCCCGAGGGGTCGTCGCCGCTCGAAGTGGCGGAACGGCTCCGGACGAAGGCCGGTCTCGCCTTCGTGATCGGTCCCCACGATCTCGCCTTCGAGTGGCAGACGGTCGAGGAGTTCCGCGCGAGCCTCCATCGCATCCACGACGCGCTCCAGGGCATGGGCGTCACGTACCGCGTCGAAACGGTCCCCGAGGACCCGGCGTTCGTGGAACCGATCCCGTGGCCGCCGCCGCTCCACCGGGGTCATCCGAACCACCCCGGGTACTAGCCCGGTCCCGTCCGGTTCGCCGGGAGGGGAGAGGGACCCCCACCCCCCCATTTCCACTGGAACCGGTCGCGCCCTACCAACCTTCCCGTGCGGGATCGACCCCGTCCGCCTCGAGCGCGGTCCGGACCGGGGCGGGGATCGGCTTCTTGGCGTTCGCCGCGTAGTCGTACGTCACGACGACGGTCCGGCCCCGGGCGACGACGGTCCCGGGGTCGTCGACCGACGAGAAACGGTAGAGCAGGGCAAAGCTCGTGCGACCCGGTGGTCGGGCCGGCGCGACCTCCCCGAGCAGTTCGGTGCCGTAGCGGACCGGGGCCAGGTAGCGGCAGGTCGCCTCGGCGACGATGATGTCGAGACCGGACGGGTCCGCGGCGCCGCAGAGCGGGAGGTAGTAGTCGCAGCGGAGCGTCTCCATGAACGGAAAGTAGGCGGCGTGGTTGAGGTGGTTCAGCACGTCGACGTCGTGGTACTGGATGTAGAACCGACGGCGGACGCGCCACGGTTCGGTCGCGGGAGCGGCTGCGGGCACGCTCGCGCGACGGCCTCGTTCCCTATATGGGTTCGACGGGTTCCCCCGCCACCGGCCGGTCGGGGCCGGACGAGGGATCGATGTCGGGGTCGGGTCCGCCAAGTTCCACTGGAAACGGAGGGGTGGGGGGGTCTCCCCCCGCCGCGGGGGAGATGGCGCGGACGGTCGCGGCGCTGCGCGCGACGGTCCGGCACCACTCCGCCCGCTTCGAGCGGGCGATCCCGCTGATCGCGAGCGAGAACCTCCTCTCCCCGTATGCGAAGGAGATGCTGATCAGCGACCTCCATTCCCGCTACGCCGAGGGGCTCCCCGGGGAGCGGTACTACGAGGGGAACGAGGATGTCGACACGATCGAACGGGTGACCCTCGACCTCGCCCGGCGGCTCTTCCGCTGCTCGTTCGCCGACGTCCGGCCGATCTCGGGGACGGTCGCGAACCTGGCGGTCCTCAAGGCGCTCACCGAGCCCGGCGACCTGGTCGGGACGAGCCGGCTCGCCGACGGAGCGCACATCTCGAGCGCCGGTTTCGGCGCCTTCGGCCTCCGGGGGGTGAAGCCGGTCTACTACGCCTGGGACCCCGAGCGGATGACGATCGACGTCCCCCGGACCCGGGAGATCCTCCGCGCGGTCCGGCCGAAGACGTGCCTCTTCGGCCTCTCGCTGTTCCTCTTCCCGATGCCGATCGACGAGCTCCGGCCGACGCTCGAGGAGATCGGCGCCCGCGGCTGGTACGACGGGGCGCACGTCTTGGGCCTCATCGCCGGCGGCGAGTTCCAGGACCCGCTGAGGGAGGGGTGCACCGTCCTCTCCGCCTCGACGCACAAGACCCTCCCGGGCCCCCAGCACGGGATCCTGCTGGCGGAGGGGGCCGATCCGGCGCTGGCGAAGAAGCTCGAGAGCGGGGCGTTCCCGGGCGTCACGAGCAACCACCACCTCCACGCGATGGCGGCGCTCGCGGTGAGCCTCGCCGAGCATCTCGAGTTCGGGCGGGAGTATGCGCGGGCGACCGTCCGCAACGCCCGGGCGCTCGCCCAGGCGCTCCACGACCGCGGCTTCGACGTCCTCGCCGCCGACCTGGGCTTCACCCGCTCCCACACGATCGCGGTCCGCGTCGAGCGGGAGGGGGGCGGCGAGGCGGTCGCCCGCCGGCTCGCGGAGGTCGGGGTGATCACGAACAAGAACCTCCTGCCGGGGGATACGAGCCCGAAGCACCCGGGCGGGATCCGGATCGGTACGCCCGAGGTGACCCGCGTCGGCATGGGGGAGCGGGAGATGGTCCGCCTCGCCGAGATCCTGGACGGCTTCCTCCACCGGGGCCGCGCGGCGGAGACGGTCGCCCGGGAGGTCGCCGAGCTCAAGGCCGGGTTCACGACCCTGCGCTTCTGCTTCGGCGCCGGCGAGGCGGCCTACCGGTACTACGACCTCGTCGGGCGGGACCCGGCCTGATCCGAGCTCCCGTCGTCGTCCCCGCCGGCCGCCTCCCCGTCGTCCTCCAGGAGCGCCGCCCGGGCGGCGGCGGCGCGGTCGGCCGCGGCCGGATCGACGACGACCCGCGCGGGGCCGTCCGCCCCGTGGGGGAGGCAGAAGCGGGCGACCCCGTCCGGACCGGTCCGGGCCCCGAGCGTCCCGTCGGCGACGAGCGAGGCGACCCAGTCGGAAACGGCGGTCGGCGGCGCCGACCCCCCGAACGCCGCGTCCAGGGCGGCGAGGTCGGCGACCCCCGCTTCGGCGACGAGCCGGATCACCCGGTCGCGCCCCTCCACGAACGCGCGCAGCTCCGCCTCCGACATCGTCCCGTCCGGGGGCGGCCGGCGGGCCGCCGCGCGCCGACGCGCGAGACCGACGGCGACGGCCGCCGCCGCCGCTCCGGCCGCCCCCGCCAGGGCGTAGGGGACGATCGACGACGCCGGGGCGGCCGGCCCGGGCGGTGCCGCGGGGACGACGAGCGGCCCCACGAGGATCCCGGTGAGGGGGGCGACCAGCTCGAGCACGCCCCCGCCGGCGGTCGGGGCGGAGAAGTTCATCCAGACGCCGGCGCCGCCGAGGGGACGGGCGACGACCGTCGTGACCCGGTCGTAGGAGACCCCCGGACCGGCAAAGTCGACCTGGACCTCGGCGCCGACCGCCGGGTTCCCGAACGCGTCGCGGATATGCCAGAACGTCTCGTTGCTCCGGCCGCCGGCGCGCAGGACGTCGGGGTCGTAGGCTTGGAGCGCGGCGAGGTCGGGCCCGACCGCGACCTTTTCGACCGGCGGGGACGGGACCCCGGGGAGGCCGACCAGCGCGACCGACCAGGTCCCGGCGACGGTCGTGGCGATCGACAGGTTGAGCGCTCCCAGGCTCCACGCCGCCGCCGGGAGCGCGAAAATGCCCGGAGCGACCGGGGCGAGCGGCCCGGCTCCCGAGGCGTTCACCCACGCCGGCGTGGGGACCGTCCCGTTCAGCCCGGCGAGCACCACCTCCCCCGGGGCGGCGAACGTCGGCACCGCCGCGCCGGCGCCGTCAACGGCCGCCCAGCCGAGATCGATCGGCGAGCCGGCCATCGCGCCGGCCGCCGGCGGGTTCTCGGTCGCCCGCACGACCTCCGCCGGATCGTTCCCGACCGAGACCAGCTGGACGCGGGCGGCGGCGGTCCCCTTCGCGTCGACGACCGCCAGGGAGACGACGATCGGGCCGGGGGACGCGGGGACCCAGAGGGTGGCGACCGTTCCGTCGGCGGCGGCGACTCCGGTGGCGATCGGCGCCACAGCTCCCGAGACGTTCCACCAGTACCGGAGCGGCAGGAAGCCGCCCGAGACCGTCGCCGAGAGGAAGCGGGCTGCCCCCGCGGCCGCCTGCGAGAGGTTCGCGGGGAACGGCCCGAGCGCGAGCGGCGCCGCGATGTCGACCGTGAGCGGCTCGGTCGAGTTCGTCCCGGCGGCGTCTTGGACCGACGCGAGGGCGCCGAAGGCGCCGGGCGCGTCGTAGACCGGGCCGAACGTCCAGCTCGGGCCGGGGCCGCCGCGGCACGTCGTCGACCCGGCGCCGGAGGCGAGGCAGGCCCCGACGAACGGGCCGGTGCCGTTCTCGCCGCGGACGGTCACCGTCGCGGGCGACCCGACGTAGCCGTAGGGGGTCGCCGGGGCGATCGCGACGGTCGGGTCCGGGGCGACCGTGACGTTCGGGAGCGCGGCGGTCGCCGAGGAGTAGCCGTTCGTCACGACGACCGTCGGGGCGGCGATCCCGCTCGTGGGGTAGGGGATCGTGCCGGTGCACGTCCGCTGCTCGGCCGCCCCGGCCGCGGTCGCCGGGCCGCAGGCGAGCGCGCGGGCGGGGCCGTCAAGACCGGGCCGCTCGATAGCGGAGTAGGTATAGCCGGGGGCCCCGGAGAGGGTCACCGAGACGGCGACAAGATCGCCCGCGTCGACCGACGTCCGGTTCTCGTCGGCGGCGACGATCGCCGTCGCGATCGCCTCCAGCGTCAGGTTCGCGGGCCCGACCGAAAAGGAGGCGGGGCCGCGCGACCAGCGGGCCCCCGCCCACAGCTCCCCGAACCCCGCCGCGGCGGCGGAGACGTTCACCTCGGGGCCGCCGGGCGGCTGGAGGAACTGCCAGCCGGCGCCGGAGAGGGACCAGTTGAAGGTCGCGGCGACCGGGCTCACCGATCCGTTCCCCATCAGCGGAACGGCGCGGATCGGCTCCCAGGCGCCCGGGCTCACGACCGCGACCGGCCCGGACGGCAGCAGCCGGATCCCGCCGAGGTCGGCGACGAAGGCGACCGTGAGGTTCCCCCCGACGATCGAGACGTTCGTCGCGTAGCCGGTCGGGGCGCCGGCGGTCGGGGCGACCGCGAACGGGCCGTACGGGCCGGAGAATTGCGTGCAGCGGTCGGTGAACTGGTCGCACGACGACGCGGGGATCGGGAGCGACACCGCGAAGCTTCCGTTGGCGGCGGTCGTCGCGTTCCCCCCGGTCCCGAGGCAGCTGCGGCTGAGGACGGCGCCGCTCGAGCGGTTGACGACCGTACGGTCGTAGTCGTAGTCGAAACCGATCGAGACGTTCCCGCGGCCCGGCGCGGCGGCCCCGCCGCCGTCGACGACGAGGGCGCCGGCGTAGGCGTTCCGCAGCGGCCCTCCCGCGCACGCCGAGAGCGGGCCGACCGCTCCCCCGACAGCCCCCGCGGGCCGCGCCCCGGCGACGATCCCTCCGGGCGCGGCGCAGAGGAGCGCCACCGCCACCGCGACCCAGGCGACCGGCGACCCACGGCAGGTGGCGACCGACATCCCGGCTCCGCGGGCGGCCCGGCAGGGGCCGACCGGGCCGGTCGAGAGGGAGCCGACGGGTTTTAATCGTATCGCGACGGCCCGTGCCGGCGAACGCTGCCCGCCCGGCCCCCGGGCGAGGGGGACGGGCCTCGGGGGGCGCCCCGCCGACACGTCGCCCGCCCCGACCGACGATCCGATCCCCTATCCATCCGCCAACGGGAAGCGGTCGATCGGCCGGTGGACCGCCCCGCCGGCTCCGAGCTCGCTCGCCACGAGCCAGACCTCCGCGACCTCCACCGACTCCGGCGGCGGCGCGGGAACCTCGCCCGAGAGGACGGCGCGGGCCCGCGCCGCGGAGGGCCGGCCGACGACCCGGAACCAGGTGAGGTGCGGCGCGAACGGGCGGGGATCGGCGACGGCGCCGGCGCCGACGTCCGCCGACCGGACCGATCCCGCGAGGCGCTCGAGTTCCTCCCGGCCCCGGGTGATCCCCCGCCAGACGACGCGGGGCCGCTCCGCCGACGGGAACGCCCCGACTCCCTCGAGGGTGAGCGGGAACCGGCGGTGGGCCGCCACCCGCGGCGGCAGGGCCGCCCGAATCGCGGCGACCGTCTCGGAGCCGATCTCGCCGAGGAAGTGGAGGGTGAGGTGGCCGATCGGCCCCGGGCCGTCGGCCGGCGCCCCCGCGCGGGGGATCGGGACCGCGACGAACGCCCGCACGGCCGGGCGACGCCGCGGGGAGTTATGCCGCCGGCGGGGCGTCCGGCGGCCCCGAGGACGGGCGGAGGACCCAGACCCGCGCGTCGTCCGGCCCGATGTTCCGGGCCCTAAGCACCCGCCGGATCCGCGCCGCTCGCCCGCCGTCCCCGACCACGAACAGGACGCAGGCGCCGCGGCCGCGCGCCTTCGCCCAGCCGCGGCCGATCCGGTCGGCCCGCATCGCCCCCGAGACCTCCGCCTCGACGTGCACGTCCCGGCCGCGGAAGTACCGCCACGCCCAGCCGCCGCGGATCCGATCGAGGAGGGCGGCGAGCTCCGCGGGGGTCGCCCGCGCCGGCGCCGGCAGCTGCCGGAAGAGGGCGTCGGGGAGCGTCGTGTCGAAGCGGCCCTGCCGGAGGATCTCGATCCGGTAGCCGCGTCGCGCGAAGACGCGGAAGGTCCGCAGCAGCAGGGCGCGGTGCTCGCTCGTCTCGCGGGTCGCCCCGGTCGGCCGGGTGAGCCCGAGCTGCCGCTCGCCGGCGGCGCTGAGCCGGAGCCGGCCGCCGACCCGTTCGATCGCCGGACTCCGGGCGAGCCGCTCCCACGCCCGTTCGAGGAGTTCGGGGGCGACCGGCCCGCCCGGGAGCGCAGCCGCCGCCGCCACCGCCTCCGCCGGACCGAGCGGGCGGCCCTCCTCCGCCGCGCCGAGGACGGCGAGGAGGAGGCGATCGACCGGCCCCTCCTCGACCGCCGCGGCGTCGGCCCCGGCGTCGCCGACGCCGAACTCGAGGCGCGTGGCGCGGAGCCGGTCGGCCCACGTCGGGCCCGGGTCGGACGGGCCGGGCGGCTCGGTCGGCAGCGCGACCGGCCCCTCGCGCTCGGGGTCGGTCGCGAGGCCCACGCCGACGGGGAGGGCGGGCAGCGTCGCCGCGGCGACGGCGGTCGGCAGGCCGATCCACGGACCGACCGTCCCCGCGGTCGCCGGGGGCACCCGCATCGCGACGAACGCGCTCGCGGCGCCGGCGGCGGCGCTCCGCACCTCGGGCGCGAGCCGGTCCGGGTACTGCGTCGCGACGAGCGCCTCGACCCCGAACTTGCGGCCCTCGGCGAGCAATTCCGCGACGAGCCGCGGCGCGAGGCCCTGGACCTCGTCCAGGACGAACAGGACCGGCGGATCGTCGGGGGCGCGGGGCCGGGCCGCGAGGCCGAGGTAGATCCGGCCGAGCACGAGCGTCGCCGCGAACGTCGCCGCCTCGGGGCCGAGCGCGGCGATCGGGAGCCGGATCGCGACCGCGCGGCCGTCGGCGAGCAGCCCCTCGGCGTCGAGCCCGCCGTCCGACGGGGCGAGGAGCTCGAGGAGGCCGGGGACGAGCACGACCTTCGAGAGCCGGGTCGCCGCCGACCAGAGGAACTCGGGGTCCCGCCGCAGGATCGGCCCGAGCTCGTCCAGGAAGCGGGCGACCGCCGGACGGAGCGGGCCGAGGCGGGCCGCCTCCCGCCGTTCCCCGTCGGTGAGGAGGGCGTAGAGGTCGACGAGCGACCCGCCCTGGTCGAGGACGAGGCGGGCGAACGAGTCGAAGATCCGCTCGAGCCGGAACCCCCAGGCGATCTCGGTGCCGTCCGGGCTCAGCCGCTTGACCGCCGCCACGAAGTGGGCGGCGGCCCGGTCGGTCGAGGCGCTCCCCGCGACGAGGCCGGCGATCCCCGGGACCGGCGACGCGCTCGCGTCGACGGCGACGAGCCGCGCCTGCGCCGCCGCGGGGAGGCGGCGAAGCAGCCGCGGGGCGAGGTCGCCGTGGAGGTCGACGACGACCGCCGGCCGCCCGTCGGCGATCGCTTGGGCCGCCCGGGCGGCGAGCCACGTCGTCTTCCCCGCGCCCGACGCCCCGAAGACGATCGTGTGGCCCGGCGGCGACCGGCCGGGCCGGGCGAATTCGGCGAGCCCGAGTTCGGCGGTGGCCGGCCACGGCTCGGGGGCCGTCCCCCACGCCCCGGCCGGGAGTGTACGGGCGCGGCCCCGCCGCCAGTCCCGGGCGGCCCCGAGCCGGAGGGTACCGATCCGGGCGGCGACCCCGGTGGCCCGCCTCCAATCGGCGACGAGCCGTGCGGCGACGGCGTCGAAGGCGCGGTCCCGCACCGCGGGATCGGCGGCGCCGACCCGGAAGCGGAGCCCGACCTTGAGGCCGCTCGAGCCGGCGTTCACCCAGAACGCCTGCACCGCGAAGCCGGCGCCCGCCGCGCGCAGCGGCCCGAGCGCCGGCGTCTCCGCCGGTACGGCGGGGGCGGCCGCGGGGCCGTCCGGCGGAGGCGGCCCCGGGTCGGGGACGATCGCCCCGAAGCGGCCCGCGCCGGGGCCGGGCGGCTCGGGCGCCGGCGGCACCGGGACCCGGCGGAGGCGGACCGATCCGGCGGCCGGGGCGCCGACCAGGGAGCCGGCGAGCGAGGCGGGGCGGAGGACGACGGTCGGCGGATCGCCGTCGTCGGCCGCCTCGAACAGCGCGCCGGCGGAAAGGCCGGCTCCCACGACGGCGTGGTGGACGGCCCGGTACCAGCGGAGCCGTCCGGCGTACGGGCCGTCGACCCGCACGGCGGCGACGTCAGGCGCGGACACGGCGCTCCTCCCGGAGGCGGTCGGCGGGCGTCGGCGCGTCCTCGGTCCCGGAGCGGAGACCGTCCTCCCGGGCCCGGTCGACGAGCCGCTCCACCTCCTCGGCGAGCGCGCGGAGGCCGTTCGCCCGGGCGAAGGCGCGGATCACCCGGGTCGGGTAGGCGTGCCGGACGGGGCGGCCGTCGTCCCAGAGCCGGACGGTCCAGAGGAGGCGGCCGTCGGGCAGGCGGTAGAGCGTCGCCCACGGTCGATACGGGCCGGCGATCGGGAGCCGGAGGCGCCCGATGCGGCGGGTCGTTCGGCGTCGAACAGGTTGGCGTTCGCGCATCTCCATCGGCGTCGCAGCTGCGACCAAGTTTCCACAGATCCTCCCGCCTCCCGGGGGCCGGCCGGAAGGAGGGCGTCGGGCGGGGGCCGCGGGACCGGAGGTCCCGTCACCGCTTCCCGAGGGCCGACCCCCGCGACCGGACCGCCGCGGGGCACGGGAAGGCGGAGGTCCGGCGAACACCGGGAACGGGGCCGACCGACGCGCGAACGCCTCCCGGAGCGATCCGCCCCGCCGGTCCGGCCGGGCGTACGCTACCGAGGACGGCGCCGAGGAGCCCTGGTCTCACTCGGGGCGGCGCGTCCGGTCAGCCGGTTGGGCGCGACCCGCGGGCCCGGCCGAGCGGGGCTCGAGCGGGCGGGAGGCAGGTCGACGCCGGGCGGGATGCGGGGAACGCGTCGTGGACCGTCGGGGCGAAGCGGTCGATCGAGCGATCGAGGGCCGACGACGACGGGAGGGACGACGCGGTACCCATGGGACGAACGCGTCGCCCACGCCGTCGCCCGGGTCGTTCCTCCCTCCGTGATGAACGATGAACGGTGCCGGGAAAAGTCGCCGCGCGGGAAACCTGCGCGGACGTAGCGGGCCGGGTGTGGAGGGGTCCCTCGCACGCCCGGGACCCGGTGCATGGTCCCCTGTGGGCGATGTGGAGGGCCCCTCCTGGGGTGGTTGCACCGACTCGATGCGGGCCCGACGTATTTAGGGGCGGAACGGAGGGGACGCGAAACGGTCCCCCGGTCGGCGTTGCGGCCGGCGACGGCGCCCTACCGGGATCGGGACGGCGCCGGGTCGGCGACCACGATGCGGGGGAGCTCCCCCTGGATCGCCGGCGGGCGCCGGTCCGCGCGCGCCGCCCGGGCGGTCGCCTGGTGGCGGGAGAGGACCCACTTCTCGCCCCAGGCGCGCAGTTCGCGCGCGGCGGGGGCGAGCCCGAGCCCCATCTCGGTGAGCGAGTAGACGACCGAGAACGGCCGGGTGCTCACGACGGTCCGCTGGACGACCCCCTGGCCCTCCAGGAACTTGAGCGTCGCGCTGAGCGTCTTCGCGTTCAGGTGGGGGCTCGACCTCAGGATCTCGCTGAACCGTTGCGGCCCCTCGAGGAGGCGGTGGACGATCGCGAGCCGCCACTCGGTGCCGATGACCCCTACGGCCGCCATCACCGGACAGAGCTCGCGTTCGTCTCCAATGTCGCAGGCGTCCGACGGGGCGGCGGCCAACGGGCCGGTGCGGCGGGGGGGAAGTGGATCCATGAGGGAACCTCGAGACGTTCAGGGCGCGTGGCCTCTTATAGTTACTGGATGTTACTAGGTAACAAAAAGTAACTACAATCGGCCGCCGCACGCTTCGTCGTCCCCGCGGGCCGAGCGTACGTTTTCTCCCCGGCCGTCCGTCCGACGCCCGTGCCGCTGCGTCGCCGCGAGATCGAGCTCTCCCTCGAGCGCCCGCTCCCCGGGGACGCCGACGGCCGCGTCCGGCTGAGCGCCCGCTTCGACGCCGAGGGGGAGGAGCCGCCGACGCCGGCGGAGCTCGCGAGCGCGCTCGACGGCCTGCGCGCCGACCTGGAAGTTTTGGTCGGCGTGCCGATCGCCGCCGCCGGCGTGGCCCGGCCGGCCCGCGAGCTGTCGGAGCTCGTGAGCGCCTACCGGCCGCGGCAGCGCGAGCTCGTCGACCTGCTCCGCGACGAGGGGGAGATCTCCGCGGCCGAGCACGCGCGACTCGTGGAGTACCTCGCCGCCGCCGCGCCGGTCGCGCCGGCGCCCCCGACGACGCCGACCGCCTCGACCGGCCCGGCGCGCCCTGCGCTCGACGACCGGCCGATCGCGGCGGCGCCGATCGTCGCCGAGCGGCCGACCGAGGGGGTCCGGCCGGTCGCCGACCTCCTCCGGCAGTACCAGATCGAGTCGCTGAAGCAGGCGGGCGCCGTCCGCGCGCGACGGCAGATCTCCTTCGCGGAGTACATGGCGCTCAAGCGGCATTTCGAAGGCGCCCCGCCGTCGGCCCCGGCGTGACGGATCGGCCCCGGGAGCTCGCGGCCGCCCCGGCGGGAGCGGGCGACGGGGCGGAGAGGACGATCGCCAGGAGGCCGACGTCCGTGATCCCCGCCGGCAACGGGTAGCCCCGCGGCGGATCGGGCGGGACCGTCGATCTCGGCTCGGACGGCGGACCGACGACCGCGACCGGCGGATACGCCGCGTCGCCGATCCCCCCGGCCGTCCGGGCGATCGTGACGCTCATCTCGCGGCGGCGCACGACCGCGCGGGCGCGGGTGAGGAACGCCGCGAGCGCCGGCCCCTCGTCGACCCCCTCGGGGAGCCCGAGCGTCGTCATCGCGACGACGGCGACCCCCCGGCTCTCCGGCCCGGGCGGTCCCTCCGCATCGACGAGCTCCTCCGCCCGGGCGACGAGCCGTTCGGCCGCCTCGTCGGGCGGGGCGCGCAGCTGGAGGAACCCGATCCGGCTCGTCCAGCCGCGGTCGAAGATCGACTCCGCGGCGGCGCGCAGCGCGTCGGACGGCGCGGCGATCACGACCGGCCGCGCGACGGACGCCGGCCGCGCGGGCGACGGCGTCGCCCCGGGGAGGTCGGCCGCGGCGGCGAGCGGCCCGAGCCGCGCCGCCCCGAGCCGGGCGACGATCTCCCGCGCCTCCGTCCGCTCGGCGGGCCGGACCGGATCGACCGGCCCGCCGCCGACGAGGCCCGGGCCGTCCCCCCGGTCGAGGACGAACGTCGCGCAGTCGCCCCGGGTGGCGGCGGCGCCGAGCCGGCCGCCGACCCCGCCGGTCCCGACGGTGCGGGCGAGGAGGGCGACGTCGCGGCCGGTGGCGCCCGCGTCGACCGCCGCCCGGAACCCCGCCTCGAACTCCGCCGGGGTCGCCCCGGGCGGCGGCACCGCGAGGGCGCGGAGCGCCCCCGGCGAGACGAGGTAGAGGAGGAGGTCGTCCGACCCGAGCCCCTCGGCGATCTCCTCGGCGGCGCGGACGATCCCCTCCGCCCGGGGGAAGCCGGGGAGCCCCGGCGGGACGATCTCCCCCCGGAACGGGATCTCGTCGGCGACCGGCTCCGGCCCGGCGACGTATCCCTGCGTGAGCCGGTCGCCGATCGCGTGGAGCGCGGCGAGCGCCATCGAGTTCGCCGCCGAGCCGACGGCGACGAAGGCGACCTGGCGGTACCGCCGGTCGGGGACGAACCGGTTGCCGACGCGCAGCACGCCGTCCTCGCGGCCGAGCGCGGCGCGGAGCGAGCGGTAGGCGTCGGCGGCGGTCACCGCCGCCTGGACGGCGCGCCGCGGCACGGGATCCGGCCCCCGGGGGGAGGCCTCCTCCGTCGGGAACGGCTCCCACGGGAACCGGCTGCTCACGCCCCGGCGAGCCGACGCCGCAAAAGAGAATGGCGGCCGGGGCGGCCGTCAGCCGAGCTGCAGGCGCTCGACCGGCGCGGCGCGGCGGGGGTCGAGGAACCGGCCGGGGCCGAAGAGCGCCGGGTCGAGGTCGGAGGCGGTGCCGAGCACCGCGGCGGCGACGCGGCGGCTCGTCGCGGGGGCGAGCATGAAGCCGTGGCCGCCGAACCCGTTCGCGTGCACGAAGCCGGCTAGGCGCGGGTCCTCGCCGAGGACCGGGAGCCCGTCCGGGGTGTCGTCGTAGAAGCCGGACCAGGCGCGGAGGACGTTCAGCGCGCCGAGGGCGGGAAAGAGGGCGGTGACGGTCCGCGCCATCCGCGGGAGGAACTGGGGGGAGGTCGACATCCCGCCCCCCGTCCCGGGCGGGTGGGGGAGCGAGAGGCCGCCGACGAGCTCGCCGCGCATCGTCTGGCTGAGGTAGAGGCCGTCCGACGCGCGGACGACCATCGGGTCCAGGAACGGCTTCATCGGCTCCGTCGCGAGGATCTCGTGCCGCGTCGCGACGTTCGGCACGGGGAGGCCCGCGCGCCGGGCGAAGTCGCCGGACCAGCCGCCGGCGGCGTTCACGACCCGGTCGGCGGCGACGCTCCCGCGGCTCGTGACGAGCCCCGTGACGCGGCCGTCCCGCTGCGTCACCCCGGTCGCCTCGACGCCCAAGGCGACCTCGACGCCGAGCGAGCGGGCCGCCTCGTAGACGCCCCAGACCGCGGGGAACGGGTAGAGGGTCCCGTCGCTGCCGAGGTAGGCGCCGCCGACCACGGCGCCGCGGGCGAGCCCCTCGACGAGCGAGTCGACCCCGTCGGCGTCCAGCAGGCGGGCCGGCAGCCCCTCCGCCCGCACGATCTCCGTGACGCCGCGCAGCTTCTCGAGCTCGGAGGGGGTGTCGGCGAGGAACAGATAGCCGCCCTGCCGGAACCAGATGTTGTAGCCGAACTCGCGGCCGAACGCCCGGTAGTCGGCGACCGACTCGCGGGCGAGCCGGACCGTCGCCCGGGTCTCCCACTGCTGGCGGACCCCGCCGCCGTTGCGCCCGCTCGCGCCGCCGGAGAGGAACCCCCGGTCGACGACGAGGACGGGGCCGGCGCCGGCGCGCGCCAGCCGGTAGGCGGTGAACAGCCCGACGATCCCCGCGCCGACGATCGCGACGGCGTAGCGGTCCCGGGCGAGGACGGTCACGGCCCTCCGTCCGTCGCGGCGATCGGATCGAGCGCCGCGAGCGCCGACAGGGGCGTCGGGACGACCGGCGGGCGCTGGGTGATGTAGCCGACGTCGGCCGGCGGCCGACCTTCGAGGATCGACAGGACGAGCAGGGCGTCCGGAAGGCAGTAGCGTCCCTGGCAGAGGCCGGTGCCGAGGCCGGAGTACCGCTTCGCGACCTCGACCCCGCGGTACCCCCGTTGCGGCACGGCCTCGAGCTCCTCGAGGAGGACGTCCTCGCACGGGCAGGCGACCCACCGGCCGCGCCGGGGGAGCCGGAGGAGCTCCCGGTAATACCCGTCCATCTCGCCGGGGAACGGCGGGGCGGGGGGGGCCTCGGCCGGACTCGAAGGTAGCGATGCGGGGGGCGCCCCCGGGGCCGGCCCGCCGGCGAGGAGGTGGCGGGCGACGCGATCGCCGTCCGCCGCCGGATCGGTGGAGGGGCCGGCGACCGACCCCGCGACCCAGAGGCCGGGGACGGTCGTCCGCCCCGAGCTGTCGGCGACCGGGAAGTAGGCGCCGGGCTCGGGACGCCACTGCATCCGGGCGCCGGCCTGGAAGAGGATCGGGACGTGGGGAAGGCGCCGGTGCGCGAGGACGACGGCGTCGCACGGGAGGCGGGCGACCGGTCCCCGGGCCCGGGCGCAGATGTCGACGGCGCGGACCCGCCGCCGGCCGTGCGCCGCGAGCAGCAGCGACCGCGGATGCAGGTCGATGCCGGCGTCGGAGCAGGCCCGGACGAGCTCCGGCGGCACCGCGCCGGGGGCGATCAGCGCCTCGATGCGGTCGCCCATCCGCTCGACGACCGCGCGAGCGCGGGGACCGGCGCCGAAGACGACCCCGGCGCGGAACGCCGGCGCGGCGCCGGGCCGGTCGAGGGCGAACGCCGCGTCGGCGGTCAGCACGCCGGGACGGTCGTTCGAGCCGAAGAGGAGCGCCGCGTCGTAGCTGCCGACGGCGACGACGACCTCCCGGGCGCGGATCCAGAGGCCGCGGGCCGGTTCCGTGAAGCCGAGAAGGGAGAACGGAGGGTCGGCCGGGCCGGGCGGCGGGAGGAACGTCACCGTCGTGTCGGGGAGGAGTTCGGCCCCCGGGATCGCCGGGGCGGATCGGCCCCGGTCGAGGAGGAGCGGCGCGCGGCCGCCGGCGACGAGCCGCTCCGCGACCGCGCGGCCGGCGCGGCCGGCGCCGACGACGACGACGTCGGCGCGGCGGACGGTCGGCGGATCGACCGGCCCGCTCGCGGCGTCGGGCGACGGCGGGCCGTCGAACCCGGCGAGGCGGCGGACGACCGCCTGGTAGAGCCCCCGCGCCCACGCGGGGCGGCGGAAGCCGCGGAGCGTGTCGATCCCCGACGGGAAGAGGAGGTCGAACGCCGCAAGGAGGTCGAACCGCCGGGACGGCCACGCGTTCCGGGTCGAGACGACGTCCCCGTCGGCCGGCGAGTAGCGGCAGGCGCGGACGTTCGGCCGGCCGCCGACCCGCACGAGGCAGCCGGTGCAGTGGCCGAGCCCGCAGAGCGGCGCCCGGGGCCGGTGGTACCGGGGGGAGCGCTGGAACGACGGGAGCCCGTCCGCCGCGAGCGCCTCCAGGACGGTGCCGCCGGGCGGGATCGGGTACCGCCGCCCCTCGAAGGTGAACGACGGTCCGGCCGGCTCGACCATCCGCCCCCGCTCGGCCGGCCGAGCCTAAGTACTTACCTCGTGGGGGCCGGAGGGCGCCGACCGGGAGGGTAACCCGGAGCGAACTCCGTAGTCCGGCCGGTCGTCCGGAGCGCTATATAGATGGGCCGGGGTCGTCCGGCCGGATGCGGGCGAGCGGCGGGTACCACGGCCGCCGGATCCAGAAGACCGGCGGCTCGACGTTCATCGTCTCGCTCCCGAAGAGCTGGGTCGTCGCCCGGGGGCTCGGCGCCGGGGACGTCCTCTACTTCACGCCCCGGGCCGACGGGTCGATGACCGTCTTCCCCGAGGCGGCGAGCGGCGGCGAGGGGACGCGGCGGCTCGTCGAGGTGTCGAACGACGACAACGAGGGGCACCTCTTCCGCCGGCTCGTCGCGGAGTACATCGCGGGGTACCCCCTGCTCGAGATCCGGACGCCGGGACGGATGGGCCCGCGGACCCGGGACGTGGTCCGGAGCTTCGCCCAGCGGATGATCGGCCCCGAGATCCTCGAGGAGACGGCGGAGGCGGTCGTCCTGCAGGACGTCGTCGGACCGAACCCGCTGCCGATCCCGTCGGTGATCCGCCGGATGCACCAGATGGTGAAGTCGATGCAGGGGGACGCGATGGCGGCGTTCCGCGCCCGGGACCGGTCGATCGCCCGGGACGTGATCGACCGGGACTGGGAGGTCGATCGTCTCCACTGGTTCCTCGAGAAGCAGGTGACGACCGCGCTGCGCGACGCGCGCGTCCTGGCGAGCCTCGACCTCACCCTCCCCGAGTGCACCACCTACCTGCTCGCCTCCCGGGTCCTCGAGCGGATCGCCGACCACACCGTCCGCATCGCGGAGACGGTCGCGATCCTCGGGCGGGAGCGGACCCCCGACCGGCTCGCCGACGAGCTCGACCGGATGAGCGCGACCGCCGCCGCCGCCGTCGCCGACGCCCTGGACAGCCTCGAGAAGCGGGACATCCGCACGGCGAACGCCGTGATCGACCGCGCCCAGGAGCTCACCCACTACCGGGAGCAGCTCCTCCGCGAGATCGCGTCCAAGCAGGCGCGGCTCGCGGTCGGCCTGGCCTACGTCCTCGAGAGCCTCGAGCGGATCGCCTTCTACGCGAGCGACCTCGCCGAGATCGCGATCGACCGGGCGGTCGAGATCGCGGGCCGCCCGGCGGAGACGGCCGCGACGCCGCCGTCCGGGGCCTAGCCGCGGATCCGCTCCACCATCGCGGCGACGTCCGCCCGCGTCGGCACCCGGGGGTTCCCGAGCGCCCCGGGGGCGCGCACCGTCCGCTCGACGATCGCCGCCCGCTCCGCCTCCGTCCAGTCGATCCGCCCGCGGGCGGCGCGCACCGACGCCGGGGCGCCGACCGTCTCGCGGAGGCGGCCGAGCCGGGCCGAGAGCGGGCGGTCGTCCCGGTCGTCCGGCCGGCGGGCCCGTTCGGCGAGGGTCTCGAGCCGGTCGCGGGCCGACGGCAGGTCGAACTCGAGGACCGCGGGCAGCCCGATCCCGAGGAGCCGGGCGTAGGGGAGCCCGGTCGGGCCCTCCAAGGCGCGGGCGAGGGCGTGGGCGATCCCGCGCTGGGCGTTCGAGGCGGCGAGGCCGGCCGCCGACGCGGCGTAGTGGAGCGCCGCGCGCGCCTCGGGGTCGTCGCTCCAGCGGACGGCGTGGGGGAGCCGCCGGAGCACCGTCGTCGCGGCGTCGAGCGCGAGCGCGTCCGAGAGGGGGCCGCTCCAGGCGGAGAGGTAGGCCTCGACGGCGAGCGCGAGGGTCTCGAACGCCCCGTCGACGACCACGGCGGGGGCGAGCGTCTCGGCGAACGCCGGGTCGACGAGCGCCCAGTCGGGGACGAGGGCGCGGTGCGCGAGCTCCACGGGGGTGCCGTCCTCCCGGACGAGGTCCGCCGTCCCGCTCGCCTCCGACCCGCTGCCGCTCGTCGTCGGCACGGCGATGAGCCGCGGACCGCCCGCCGGCACCTCGAGGAGCGGCGGGAGCTCCGCGAGCGGGACGCCCGGGACCTTCGCGGCGAGCCACGCCGCCTTCGCGGTGTCGATCGTCCGGCCGCCGCCGACGGCGACGAGCGCCTCCGGTGGGGCCGCTGCGAGCCGGGCGCCGAGCGCCCGGGCGGCGTCGATCGACGGCGGCCGGCCGTCGGCGATCTCGACCGTCACGGCCGCGGATCCCTTCTCGAGTTCCTCCGCGATCCACCGGGCCCCGTCCCGCCGCGCCACCTCGGGGTCGACGAGCAGCGTCGCCCGCCGGAACCCGAGCCCGCTCAGGACCTCGATCGCCCCGGGCCCCCAGGCGAACCGGGGGGCGACGAAGAAGCCGCTCATCCCGACCCTCCCGGGCGGATCAGGCGGGAGCGCCGTCGCGGCACCGGGGGCACCGTCCCGTGAGCGAGAAGGCGATCCCGTCGACCGTCCAGCCGGCGGGGTGCTGCGCCGCGAGGGCGACCAGCAGCTGGCGTTCCGCGTCCTGGAGCTCGAGCCGGGCGATCCGCCCGCAGTGCCGGCAGACGATGTGGGAGTGCGGCGGCTCCGCGAGCCCGAGCGGCGGCGCCGTCGGGGCCGGCGCCGCGCGGGGAGCCGAGCTCCTCGCCGCTCTTCGGGGCCGCGCGCGGGACGGCGGCCGGCGGGGCGGTCGACGACGCTCCGCGCTCCGGGGACGTGGCGGCATCGGCCGGGAGCGACCGCCCCGATTAGATAAGGAGCCACCTTACGGCGCGCCCCCGGCCCGGTCGGTCGTCTTCGCACCGTCCGCGCGCCGCGGGGATCGGGCGAACGATTATGCCGCCGGGCGCCCCCTCGCGGGGACGGGATGGCGCCGCTGTTCAAATCCGGACGCGATCTCTTGGAACAGGGGCTCGATCTCGCCCGCCGCCGGGACTTCGCCCGGGCCCGGGAGAAGTTCGTCGACGCCGCCGCCCGCCTCGCCAAGGAGAGCGGGACGGTCGAGGCCGACCTCGCCCGCGCCTACGCCGACCTGATGGGATTCGCCGTCCGCGCCCCCGACCCGGCCGCCGAGCGCGCGCTCGCCGAGTTCCTGCGGACGCGGCTCGGATCGATGGAACTGCGACCGGGGCTGCGGCCGATCTCGGGCGGGGCGCTCGCGACGCAGCTCGACCTGGACGCGCGCGACCGGGAGCTCACGGCGCAGACGGATCCCGTGGCGACGGACCCGGCCGCCTACGCCCAGGCGCTGCAGGCGCTCGCCGGGGGCTACGCGGGCATCACCGGTCAGGTGCTGTTCCTGCCGGAGCTGATCCAGCAGCGGACGATCGCCGCCGAGAGCCGGGTCCCCGTGCTGATGGCGACCGCCTTCGAGACGCTCGGCCTCGCGGCCCAGAAGGCCGACCCGATCGCGGCGGCGGAACGGTTCCAGACGGCCCAGCAGTACTGGGTCCAGGCCGGCGAAGGACGACGGGCGGAGGCGGCCGGCCACCTCATCGAGACCCTCTCGCTCCGCGCCCGCTGCTGGATCTGCGGCCGGGCGGGCGCCGGCCACGGCGTGCAGTTCGTCTCGATGCCGGTCGAGGTCGCCCTCAGCGGCCTTAAGGATTCGAGCGACTCCCCCCTACCGTCCGTGGATCCCACGGGGCACCACCTCTACGTCTGCATCGGGTGCCACTCCGCGGTGCGGGGACTCGCCGAGCGGATCGCCGACCGGCGCGCCGCGGCGGTCGCGGAGCAGCTCCGGGCCGAGATGCGGGCGATGGAGCGGCGCCTCCGCCCCGGGAGCGGGGCGTGAGCGGCCCGGCCGGCGGGGTCGCCGCCGTCCCGCTCCGGTGCGGATCGTGCGGCGCGCCGTACCCCGCCGGTTCGAGCGGCGAGCTCCTCACCTGCGCCTACTGCGGCGCCACGCAACGGATGGTCGATGCCCGGCAGTTCCTCGACCACTTCCGGGCGCAGGTGACGGCGTTCCTCCGCTCCGCGATCCCGGCCGGCCTCGACCTCGCCGGCGCCGCGACCGTCGATCCGGTCGCCCGCCTCGCCGCCTTCAACGCGACCGTGCGGACGCCGCTCTCCGCCGAAAGCGAGCAGTACCGGTTCGGCCTCTTCCACCTGCTCGCCTCCCCGATGGTGATCCTCCCGTTCTCGTCGTGGCTCGCGCCGCCGACGGGCCCGAACCCGGCGAGCGTCTCGATCTTCGCCGAGAAGGTCCATGCGGTCTCGGGCCTCGCCGTCGACGACGCGTCGCGCGACCTCCTGCGCCGATCGTCGGGGATCGCGACGGCCTACCAGTCGCTGCTCGTCGCGGCCGCCCTCCTCGCGACGCCGCGTCCCGAGCGGCTCGCCCTGCTGGCGCAGGATCTGACGGTCGCCGCCGAGGCGATCGACGGGACCGGGCGCTGGGGCCCCCTCGGGATCCGGCTCCGGGGGCTCGCCGAGCAGGCGCGCGCCGCCGACGCCCTGCTCGACGGCCGCCGGGCGGAGGAGATCCGGGCGCGCCTCGACCCCGCGACGGCGCGCCTATTGGAGGCGCGCGCGGCGCTCGCGGCGATGCCGGAACTGGGGTACATGATCGCCGCCGTCGATCAGGAGGTGGCGGCGGGCCGGATCCTGGGGTCGATGACGACGATCGTGGAGCGGTCGGCCTCCGTGCAGCCGCATCCGCTCGCCTTTCTGCAGCGGCTCGAGGCGGTGCTCGACGCGCTCGCTCGGCGCGCTCCGCCCGCCTGGGGGGGCGCCTGGGCCTCCCTGCCCCGGCGGGAAGAGCTGTTCGCCCGCGCGGCGGCCCTCCGCTCGGCCCAGGCCGGCTCCGGCACGGTCCGGGCGGTGGCACCGACCGGCGCGCCGCTGCTGGTGCCGTGCTGGGTCGTCGAGCTGCCGTACACGTTCGAGACCGGCGTGCTGTGGGGCAAGCGCGGCAAGGAGGTCCCCGAGCGGCTGCTCGTCCCGGCGACGTTCCCGACCGATCCGGCGACCCTCCTCCCCGGGGGAGCCGGGCGGGCGGTCACGGACGTCTTCCGAAGCGGCGGCGCGGCCGCCCCCGGCGGGGCGCTGCTGGGCCGCCTCTCCGGTCGGGAGCAGAAGATCACCGACAGCGGGACCCTGGGGACGCTCCTCGCCTCGGCCGCCGAGCAGCCGATCGCGGGCCAGGCGGCGCTCCCTCCCCTCGCCACCGGCGCGGAGGCGATGCGGATCGTCGGGGCCTACGTCGAGGGGATCCGGGGATCCCAGCCCGGGGCCGCCGCCCGCCTCCGGGCGAGCTCCCCCCGCGTCGGGGAGCTCGTCTACTTCCCGGCGACCCTGGACGGGCCCGTCCGGCTGCCGTGGCTCGGCGGGCTCTCCCCGGCGAGCGTCGGCGACGTGCCGACGCTCCGCGGGCTGCTCGGGTGATCCCGGGGCGTCCCGGATCGACGCCCCCTCCGCCGCCCCGTTCCCGACCCGTCAACGATAGACCCGTCCGCGACGTGGGGGAGGCATGTGCCACACGGACGACTCCCGGGCGCCGGCGCCGCCGCAGAAGGGTGCGGTCGGAACCCACGGGCCGATCGAACTCGTCGCCTCGGACGGGACGCGCCTGCGGGCCCACTCCGCGCGGCCGGAGGGCCGGCCCCGCGGCGGCGTCGTGATCCTGCCGGACGTGCGCGGCCTGCACCCCTACTACGAGGATCTCGCCGTCCGGTTCGCCGAGGCCGGCTTCTCGACCGTGGCGATCGACTACTTTGGCCGGACCGCCGGGACCGCCCCCCGGGACGACGCCTTCGACTGGAAGTCGCACGTCGCGCGGACGACCCCCGAGGGGATCGCCCGGGACGTCGCCGCGGCCGTCGCGTTTTTGCGCGCCGAGCCGGACGGAGCCGCCCGCCCGATCTTCTCCGTCGGGTTCTGTTTCGGGGGGTCGAACTCGTGGCGCCAGTCGGGGGAGGGGCACGGCCTCGCCGGGTGCATCGGGTTCTACGGGGGACGGCCGATGGAGCGGGCCGCCGCCGCCATCCCGAAGATGACGGCGCCGCTGCTGATGCTGCTCGCCGGCGCGGACCAGGGCACCCCGCCGGAGGAGTTCGAGCAGTTCGCGGCGCAGGTCCGCGCCCGGGGCCTCGAGGTCGAGAGCCACACCTACCCCGGCGCGCCGCACAGCTACTTCGACCGCTCGTTCGCCGAGCACCGCGCCGCCTGCGACGACTCCTGGAAGCGGATCCTCGATTTCACCGCCCGGCACTCGTGAGGGGCCGCTCCCCTCGCGGGGACGACCCCCGCGGCGGGCGCCGTTCCTCCGGGGCCGCGCCCGGCCGCCGAAGGCCGGTGGGATGGGCGGGCGGAGCGGCTCCCGATGAGCCCCTTCCGCGGAAGGGCCCCGCCCTTTCCCCGTAGAGGTAGCCTCGCGCCCCGGGAATCTACGCAGGACCCCTGTCCGCGGGCGCGGATCGGGCGCGCCGTCCCGCGCGGAAGCGAGAGGCGACGGGCTTCCTGGTGCCGGTGCGTCCGTCCCGTCGCTACGTTTCGCGGCGCCCGCTGCTCTCCGAAGGAAAGCACTACCCGTCCTGACCGCTCCCTGTCGCCCCGGATCGGCCCGGACCCGAGGGCGCCTCCCGCACCTCGGGGCCGGCGCACCGCGGCGCGGCGCCCGTACCCCCGCCTTAGGTTTCCCGGGCGACGCGTAGGGCGCGCGCCGCCGCTTGCCCTCCCCAGGGAACGCGCCGGGGTATACCCCTCCCGGCGATTCCGCTCGGTATGTCGCGGACCCGAAGCGCGCCGTACGACCTCGTGATCCTGGGCGGGGGCGCGGCCGCGTTCGCCGCCGCCATCCGGGCCGACGAACTCGGCTTCCGGTCGGTGATGATCAATCACGGCCTGCCGATGGGAGGCACCTGCGTCAACGTCGGCTGCATTCCATCGAAGTTCCTTTTGGAGGCCGGGAACGAGTACTTCTACCGGCAGAGCCCCCAGTTCGCGTGCAACCTCCCCGGCGCCGTCCGCTGCGACTTTCCCGAGGCGATCGCCCACAAGGACCGGATGGTCCGACGGCTGCGGAAGGTCAACTACCGGGAGGTGCTGGACGGTCGCAAGATCGAGTACGTCGCCGCCTCCGGGCGGCTCGAATCGGGCCGCCGGGTCCGCGCCGGGGGGCGGCTCTTCGAGGGCCGTAACGTCCTCATCGCCACGGGCTCCGCGCCGAAGATCCCGCCGATCGACGGCCTCGCGTCCGTCGGGTACCTCACGAATCGGACCCTGATGCAACGCACGGACCGTCCGGACGAGCTGCTCGTCCTCGGGGGCGGCCCGCTCGGGCTGGAGTTCGCCCAGATGTATGCCCACTTCGGGAGCGCGGTCACGGTGATCGAGTCGGCCGACCGTCTCCTCCCCCTCGAGGAGCCCGAGGTCTCCGCCGAGCTCACCGCGTGCCTGCAACGCGAGGGGATCCGGATCCACGTCGGAGCGAGGGTCCGCGCGGTCCGGCGCCGCGCCGGGCGCCTCGTCTGCGAGGTGACGAACGGGCAGGGCCCTATCCCGTGCCAGGTCGACGACCTCCTGGTCGCCACCGGTGTCGCGCCGAACACGACCGGCCTCGGCTTGGCCGAGGCGGGCGTGGCCCTCACCGACCGCGGCTTCGTGCAGACCGACCGGCACTTCCGGACGAGCGTGCCCGGAGTCTGGGCGGCCGGCGACGTGACGGGGCGGCTCCAGCTGGAGACGGTCGCCGCCAAGGAAGGGGCGCTGGCGGCCTCCAACGCGCTGAACGGGGAGCAGCGGTCGATCGACTACGACCTCGTTCCCCACGCGGTCTTCACGAACCCCCAGGTGGCGAGCGTCGGGCTCACGGAGGCGGAGTACCTCCGTCGCGGCGGGGCCTGCGAGTGCCGGGTGATCGGCATGGACCGCCTTCCGAAGGCGCTCACGGTCGGCGACACCCGCGGCGTGCTCAAGATGATCGCCGACGCGAAGTCCCGCCGCGTGGTCGGGGTCCACATCGTCTCCCCCCTCGCCGCCGACATGATCCACGCGGCGGCGTATGCGCTCCGGGGACGGCTCACGGTCGAGGAGATCATCGACACCGTCCACGTCTTTCCGACGTTCTCCGAGGCGATCAAGGTCGCCGCCGAGTCGTTCCACCACGACATGAGCCAGATGTCATGTTGCATCGAGTGAGCACTGGGGTTCCCCGGGCGAGTCCGGAAGGGGCGTCGGCGGGGGGCGGGCGGGTCCCGCGCCGCTGGGGAGGCCGGGCCCGCGCGTCGGGCCGAGCGTCCCGCCGGATCGGGGCGACCCCCCCTACCGGCGGCGGGGCCGTTCCGTGGCGGTGCGTCTCGGGGAGGCGGGCCGCCGGCCGCCGCCTCGGCCCCCCGACGCCGGTGGCGGTCGTCGCCCTCGCTCTCCGCACGGCACCGGAGCGCCGCGAGGAGCGAGACCGGAGTCGTCCCGGAGCCATCTCCGCGAGGCAGGGAGGCCCGTGAGCGCTCGGCGGAAGGCGGGGCCCCAGACGCTACGGTGTCCCGTCTGCGAGACGAGCGTACGCGCCGATCGGTTGGCGTCGCACGTCCGTGCGGTACATCCGCGCGAGCAGGGGAACCGGTCCGTACTGCAAGCCCTGCAGAACGCGCCTGCGTCGACGGCCGGGGCCGTTCCGCACCGACTGAAGGGCACTCCCTGGTGGACCCGAGGACGGGTGATCGGGATCACGATCGCGGTGGCGATCGTCGTCCTGGTCGCCTACGCCCTGGTGAGAGCCCCGCCGACCAGCGTGCGGAACGGGGCGGCGGCGCCGGACTTCACCTTCACCGACGCCCAGGGATCTTCGCTTTCGCTGAGTTCGTTCCTCGGGAAACCGATCGTGCTGTGGTGGGTCGCCACGTGGTGCAGCAGCTGCATCGAGGGGACCCAGATCTTCGCCCAACAGTACTACGCCTCGTATCGCTCGGCGGGCGTGACCGTCCTCGAGATCGAATCGTACAACGATCTCGGGCAGACGGGGCCGAGCATCGAAGCCATGGCGAGCCAGAACGGGTACACGGGTCAGGCCGGGTGGATCATCGGAGAGGGCTCCGCCCACGCGACCAGCCTCTACAATCCGAACTCGGACCTCGAGTACTACTACGTCCTCAGCCCGCAAGGGACCGTCGTGACCCAAGGGACCCCGTTGACCGGGTCGTTCGGTGCGGCGCTCTCGGCCGCCCAAGGGTCCCAATGAGCCCACCCGGCCCGCGTCCGATCTTTCCCGAGGTCCGGGCGCTTCGGACCGTCGCGGCCGAGCGATCGTACCTCCTGGCCCTGGTCGCCCTGGCCCCCGCGACCGGGTTGCTGTATGCCTGGCTGCTGCAGGCCGCCCTGCTCGGGACGGTCCAGCCGTGGATCCTGCGGTACGTCACGGTGCCGGAACTTTTGTTTTCCCTGGCAATGGCGTTCCTGCTCCCCGCCGCCATCCTGGTGAATCTCTACCTTCGGGGGCACCCGCGCTGCGATGGGGCCTCCGGCCGACGGGCGGGATCGGGTCTCCTTCCCGCCTTGATCGTCGGCCTCGCGCCGAATCTCCTGTGCTGTACCCCCTTCGTGCCCGCGGTGCTGGCGATCTTCCTCTCCGGAGCCACCCTCCTGTCCGTCTCCGGCCCAATCCAGCATTTTCTCGGGGTCGACGCGCCCCTGCTCTACGCCGTGGCCGCCCTCTCGGCCTGGGGCTCCCTCCGTATCGCCTCCCGAGCCGTGGCGGGCCCGGCACCGGCCCCGGCCATCTGCTGCGAAGTCCAAGATCCCCGCTGATCCCGATACCGCGGCTCGGTTCGCTACCGGGAGGCGCGCTTCACGGGGGGTTCGCCCCGTTCATTCAGAGACCAGCACGTCCCCCGCTTCCACGGGCCACTTTCGTCGGAGGGAGCCGAGGCCCAGGGCAGGCCCCCTCGGGCCCGTCCACTTATGGGTTCATACACGTGGGGCCCCATGTGTCCCTTGTGCCTCGTTCCACCGACCGTTTCCGAGAGGCCCGAGGTGCCTCGATCACCGGCCTCTCCTCAAGGAGCCCGGCGTGCAGAGTTGGTACGACGCGCACGCTCTCCGCTCCTCCCTGTCCGCCGAAGTCAACCTTCGGGGTTCTTCCGGATTCTGGGTGGGTAGCCTGATGGCGTAGGAGCGGCTCGGGTCCGCCGGTGGACGGCGTGCAGGATGCGGATCTCTGGAGCCGATTGCTGGGACTGGAACCTCCTTGGTCGGTGGAGCGGATCGAGCTCCATGTCCGTGATGAAAAGGTCGATGTGTATCAGGTGCACGCTGACGGAGTGCTCTGGCCGTGCCCGGAGTGCGGGAACAAGCTCCCGGCCTACGACCACAAGGACGAGCGGGTCTGGCGGCACCTCGACACCATGGCGTTCCAGACCGGGGTCCGCGCCCGGCCGCCTCGAGTGGAGTGCCCCGACCACGGCGTCCGTCCGGCGGGAGTGCCCTGGGCCGAGTCGAACAGCCGCTTCACGAAGTTCTTCGAGCGCTTTGCCATCGATGTCGCTCAGGAGACCGACCCCAAGGGCGCGGGGAAGATCCTCAAGCTCAGCTGGGACGAGGTCTGGGGCGTCCAGGAGCGGGCCGTCGCCCGCGGGCTTCGGGCCAAACCACCGGTGGCGCTCCGCTTCATGGGGGTCGACGAGAAGGCCGTCGGCCACGGCCACCAGTACGCCACGATCGTCTACAACCTCGAAGAGGGGACGGGGGAGTGGGTCGGGGAGGGCCGGAAGAAGGAGACCCTCGACGGCTTCTTCCAGGGCCTCACCACCGAGCAGCGCGCCGGGATTGAGGCCGGGGGCCTCGACATGTGGGGTCCGTTCATCGCCTCGATTCGGGAGCATGTTCCCGGGGCGGAGGGGAAGCTGGTCTACGACCCGTTCCATATCGTCGGCCACATGAATGAGGCGGGCAACGACGTCCGGAAGCGGGAGCACCGGCAGCTATCGGAGGAGGGGAGGAGTCCTCTCGGTGGCACTCGGTTCTGGTGGCTCTACGGTCGAGAGAACCTCCCGGAGAGGCACCGGGAGGGGTTCGCCGCCCTCCACGCGGCGCACTTGAAGACTGGGCGAGCCTACGCGATCAAGGAGGCGCTCCGCGACCTCCGGGTCCAGGACTCCTCGAAGACGGGAGCGGCGTACTGGCGGTGGTGGCGCTTCTGGGCGACGCACAGCCGCCTGGCGCCCGTGATCCGTGTGGCCCAGATGATGAAGGCCCACCTCGATGGAGGGCTGAACTACTTCGCGCACCGGATCGCGAACGCAGTGGCAGAGGGGCTCAACTCGAAGATCGCGACCCTCCAGAAGCTGGTCTACGGATTCCGCAACAAGGACCACTTCCGGACGGCGGTCTTGTTTCGATGTGGAGGCCTTCAGTTACATCCCGTGACCCACCCGATTCCCGGATGAGCCTGAATAATTTACCTTGGGGTAAGCTTATGCTGAACGACTCTCTACCGAGAGCCCGACGGGTCCATGCAGGTCGTGGAGATCCCGGTCCTTCGGTGCCACCGTTGCGCCTACGCCTGGCGTCCCTCGCAACCCGTGGTCCGCATGTGTCCCCGCTGTAAGTCTACCCTATGGGATCGGCCCAAACTCCGTACGGAACTGGGCCCACGGACCGGCCTAGGGGTCGAGCAGGTCGTGGGTCGCCACCGGAACGAGCTTCTGAGAATCGCCCGCCGCCACGGTGCGCGCTCTGTGCGTGTCTTTGGCTCGGTCCGCCGCGGCCAGGCGAGCCGGCAGAGCGATTTGGACCTTCTGATCACTTTCCGGAAGGGGGCCGACCTCTTTGACCAACTCCATATGGAGCGAGAGTTGAGTGTTCTTCTCGGGAGGGCTGTCGACGTGGTCACGGAAAGTGGCCTGCATCCTCTCGTGCGGCCCCAGGTGCTCTTCGAGGCGATTCCGCTGTGACCTCACCAGATGAAGTCCGGTTGGACGAGATGCTCGAGGCCATCGAGAGAACCAAGGGCTACGTTTCCCGGGGGCGCGGGGTGTTCTTCTCCGATTACGACACCCGGGAACTCGTAATTCATCACCTGGAGCACCTGTCCGAGTCGGCGGACCAGGCATCCCAACGAATCAAGAGAGCGAACTCTCTCGTCCCGTGGCAAGACCTCCGCGAGCTGCGGACCCGACTGATTCATCAGTACATGCGGCCGGACCCGGAAGCCGTTTGGGCCTTCGTCCGGGATCGACTGCCCAAGATTGAGCGACAGTTGCGACGCGTGCGGGTGGTTTCGAGTCCTCGTGAGCTCGGTCCGGACTCACCGAGAAAGTAGTGCGACCCCGTATTCTCCCGTGTTGCGCTTCGAGCGGGGGCGGATTCCTTAGCCTCTATCCACGACAGAACGAAGCATCCTAAGGCCCGATTCATTCAGCGGGTCCCCACAGGCCCCTCAACGTCAACCCGGCCCCAGTGCCCGGCGCAACCTCGGGAACGGTCTGACGGTGAACCGTTGCCATCACCACCTGGACCGATGCGGGTGTATCCGGGCGGGGACTGACAGTCACCACCTTCATCGTCAACGGCGGACGCAGAACCCCTTCGACCACTTCCCCCGCAACGACGCACCCCAGGCCCACGATCGTGTAGACCTTGTCGATCCGAAACCGGACCGGACCCGAGGGCGGCGGACCGGTCGGTTCGAGAACGGAGGACGGTAGGGGGGGCTCCGCGTCGACCCGAGATGCTCCCGACCCGCCCGCCGGCTCCGGCGGCGGCGCCCCCTTCTTGCCCCACCCCCACGGCATACCTTGGGAATCCTCCCCTCCGGGGATAAGTTCGTTCCGCGCCGGTGGGACGCGGCCGCACATGCCCGACGTTCTCGCGGCGAGGGGTCGATGGCCCCGGCCGTGGTCCATGTGGCAGGGTTGGCGTTCCCACCCGTTCCCGGCTCGCTCGCCCTCCCCCGTGGGTCGAAGGACGACCGTCCGGATCGGATCCCCGGCGCGGAACCTCGACCCAACCGCCCCCAGGCGCGGGCGGGCCGTCCGTCCCGGGGGGACCCCCGCCCGTGGGACGCCGGCCCCCGCGGGCGACTCTAAGTAGGAAGGGCTTGTCGGGAAGCTGTGCTGGACGCCCCGACCCGCCGGTTCCTGCTGCACAAGACCGACCCCTCGGTCCGCTACCTCACCCTGAAGGAGCTGTGCGACCGGCCGGAAAGCGACCCCAAGGTCCGGGCCGCACAGGCGGAGATCGGACGGCAGGGGTGGGCGAGGGAGATCCTCCGACTCCAGGCGTCCTCGGGCCAATGGCCGACGTATCGAGATGAGCCGGCGAATCTGTACCTCCCCAAGTACACCTCGACGAACTTCCTGCTCCTCGTCCTGTCGGAACTCGGGATGACCCGGAACGACCCCCGCGTCGCTCGGGCGGCGAAGCTGCTGCTCGACCGGTGGTCGGATCCGACGGAGCAGGTCTGGGAGGGGGCCGGCGCGGAGACCTGCATCACGGGCAACGGGGTCCGGATGATGGTCCGCCTGGGATTCCTGGACGACCCCCGCATCCAGCGGGCGATCGACTGGCTGGTCGCCGCCCAGAAGTCCGACGGGGGGTGGCACTGCTGGAAATCCCGGACCGGCACGCTCGCCGCGTGGGAGGCGATGGCCGCCTTCGCGGCGATCCCCCCGGAATCCCGTTCGGCCCCGGTCCGTCGGGCGATCGAGCGCGGAGCGGCGTTCTTTCTCGAGCGGAAGCTCCTGTACGAGGCCGATGGATCGACCTACCCGCCGTGGTGGCGCATCCACTACCCGAACCACTACTACTACGACTTCCTGGTCGGGCTCGACTTCCTGACCGCCCTGGGCTACGGCTCGGACCGGCGCCTGCGGGCGGCCCTCCAGCTGCTCGAGCGGAAACGCGGCCAGGACGGTCGGTGGCGTCTCGACGCCGTCCAGCCGGATCTGGAGGCCTCGGACCCCTACCATCATCCCCCGCCCGTCTATCCCGTGATGCTCGAATATCCGGGGGAGCCGAGCCGGTGGGCGACCCTGGTCGCCCTCCGGGTCTTGCGTCGGGCCGGACGCATCTGAGCCGTCCCTCCGCACCGTCGACCGGTCTTCCGGCTTCCGTAGCGTCCACCAGATGGACCCGGAGAGCCGGTCGGGGTGCCGGGAGGCGTACGGCGCCGGGGTAGCGGGCCTCGTGTTCAGCCGGTCCGCTTCCCCGGCCGGGCCACAGCGTTCCCGGTCGCGGTCGTCTGCCCGCCGGGGTCGAGTCGCCGGTCAACGGATCGCGCCGGGTCCGCGGTCCCGCAGGGGGCCTTCGCTCCCGCCCCGAGAGCGGCGGGCGAAGGGGGGAGGGTCGCCGCATCTTTCTTGCGGGGCCGATGTCTGGGCGGCGTCGTGGTCCCGCGGCCCGGTCGCCTCCTCGCCGTCGCCCTCGTCCTGGGCCTCCTGATCGCCGGCTTCGGCGGGGCCGGGCCCGTACGGCCAAGCGGACCGATGCCGGGAATCCGGGCCGGCCCTCCTCCTCCCGCCGGGCCGATGCTCCCGCCCCCGTTGCTCCGGGGCTCCCTTTCGGCCTGCCGGCCCGGATCGTCCCCTGCCGCCGGGGCGGGGGGGCTCTTCGGCGCCGACGCGGTCGGTTCGGGGATCTATGCGACCGGCAACCTGAGCGACCTATCCAACAACTCCGGGATCAACGCGACGCTGCCGGCCCCCGACGCGGCACCGGGATCGGACCAGTTCGTCGTGGTCGCCATCGCCGACTTCCTGAACGCCACCGAGGCGGTGGCGGTCGGCGTCGCGGAGACCGGCCTGCCGATCGTCGGCCCGATCGCGGTCCCGGTCGCCTATCTGCCGAACGGCAGCGAGATCTACTCGACCTCCGGCCCGTACCTCACGCGGGGCTCCACCTACGACTTCGAGATCCGGCATGCGGTCGGGGACTGGTGGACCCTCTCCTACGGGAGCCATGCGATCACGGGAGGCGCCGCGTGGGAGAACGGCACGTATGACCTCGGCACGTCCTCCGCCGCGGGCGTCACCTGCTCCGAGGGGGTCCGGACCGCGCCGGCCCTCCTTGTCGCGCTCTACGGCAACGGGGTCGCCCCGCCGGACCTGCCGCGGACCCGGATCCCGAGCGCCCTCGGGATCGCCCCCGGGGCCAACGCCTCCTCTTCGTACCGGCCGTTGAGCGCGAACGCCCTCCCTCAGTTCAACGCCTCCCTCGGCACCCTCGACCTCGAAGGGACCGACCAGAACGCCTCGCTGCCGCTCGACAGCGTCACCGTCGCCTCCAATGCCTCGTTCGGCTACCCGGGCGCGAACGCCTCGGTATGGGGGACGTACGTCGTCCGGGCGATCGCGACGGTCGCGCTGTCCCCCTCGGTGGCGTCCGTGTCGGCGGGGGGCGTCGAGCGGTTCGTCGCGACCGCGACCGACCTCGGGGGGACGCTTCTCCCCGCCTCGTTCTCCTGGCAGGTCGTCCCGGCGTCGCTCGGCCGTCTCAACCGCACGACCGGGGACTCCGTGACGTTCTCCGCGGGTGCCCAGAACGGCACCGGCTCGATCTCGGTCGTCGCCGCGTACAACTGCAGCGTCGGCGCCGCGCGCTCGAACGTGACGGTGACGGGCGGCGCACGCCCGACGATCGCCTCGTTCACCGTCGCCCCGGCGGCCGTCGTGGTCGGCGAGGCGGCGAACTTTTCCGTCACGTTCGGCCCGGGGCCGACCCCGGTCGCGATCGCCTACGCCGGACTCCCCCCGCCGTGCCGGAGCGCGAACGCGACGCGGCTCGCCTGCACCGCCGCCACGCCCGGCCTGTATTCCGTGACGGTCTGGGCGAACGCCTCGGACGGGGCGAGCGGCCGCGCCACCGTCTCGTTCCCGGTCGATCCCGATCTCCGCCTCACCGGCTTCGCCGCCGCTCCGAACGTCGTGACGGAGGGGGGGAGCGTCCAGTTCCAGGCGAACGCCTCGGGCGGGGTCCCCCCCCGGACGTACGCGGTAACCGGCCTTCCGCCGGGGTGCGCGCCCCCGAGCGACCCGCTCGCCTTTACCTGCACTCCCGCGCGGGTCCCGGGCGTCTTCGAGGTGCGCCTGTATGCGAACGACTCCGCCGGCCACTCGACGAGCGCGACAACGAACCTCACGATCGTCCCGCCCCCGGCGCTGCTCGTCCAGCTCGCGGCGACCCCGAACCCGGTCGAGGTCGGGGAGCCGACCGTTCTCGAGGTCTTCGTGAACGGCGGGAGCGGCGCGGCGACGTTCGGCTACACCGGACTACCGCCCGGCTGCGCCCCGTCGAACACCTCCCGGCTGGGGTGCACGCCGTCGGAAGTCGGGACGTATCGGGTGACGGTCACGGTGACCGACCCCTCCGGGGCGGTCGGGCAGGCGAACCGGAGCGTGACGGTGACCGCCCCACCCGCCGCCCCGGCGTTCGGCGGCCTCGGCCCGGACGGAGGGCTCGTCGTCGCCGGGGCCGCGATCGCGGTCGTCGTCGTCGCCGTGGCGGTCGTCGTCCGTCGCCGTCGGCGACGGGGCGGGTAGCCGCCAGGTTCCCGAACTTGGGGGACCGGTCCGGCCGCCACGCCGTCCCCGGCCGCCTGTCGACCGGGGCGGGTCGCCCCGGCCCGACCGAGCCTCAGCGCGTGGTCAGGTGGGTCCCGCACTTCTGGCGGCTGAGCACCTTCGGCGACGCCCGGCCGATCGTCACCTCGGTCCGATGCTTCACGAACTCTTTCGGGATGGGCACGCGCATCGCGCCGGGAGAGGCATTGCATCGGGCCCCGGGTCTTGAACCCTCCGAGAAACGAACCGTCCCGAGGACGACCGCCCGACCGATACGCGGCTCCGAGCCGGGCCAGCGGCTCGGCTCGCGCTACGACTTCCGGTGGCGTCGAGCGTTCTGGGCCGCCCCCGTCCGGAGCGACGGGGTCGAAGACGCCCGGGACCGGTCCGACGTGCGCCGCCGCACGGCGGCGCGGACGAGCGCCTTCACCCCCGCCGCGTCGATCTTCGAGCCGACCGGAACATCGATCCCCCGGGAGTAGCCGTTGCGCTGCGCATTGAAGAGCCGCTTCGGGTCCGGTAGCTCCGCTCCCTCGGCGAAGACGAGGCGGACGCGTCCCTTGAGCGGGATCAACAGGCAGACGATGCCGTCGTGCTCGAAGACGGCCACGCCGTGGGGATTGCTCGGCTTCCTCCACTTGACGACCTCCTCGATTCCCGGATCCGCCGCCTGGACCAGCTCCCGGAGTTCGGCCAGGAGCGCCCCCCGCCCATCGGGCGTCGCCTCGATGAGGGCGTCGACCTCCGGGCTGCGGCCGGTCATGTGCCCGGCGGACGGGGCTAACCCCCCAAATTAGTTGCGAACGGCCGCACTGCTTCTCCGGCGCATCGACCGAGGGGACGATCGGGCCGCCGACGGACCCCTTTCCCACGGTCGAGGTTCGGCCGCGACGGAGGAGACGGGGTTGGCGATGCATCGCCTCGACGCCTCCCGCGGGCGGCCGTCATTCCCGGGCGCCATAGAGCGGGCGCGAACCGGATGTCGAAAGGGATCGATCGGGAACCGGCGGGGGGTTCGAACCGCCCGGCGTGGTGCGGGGAGAGGGATTTGAACCCACGAACCCCTACGGGACCAGACCCTGAATCTGGCGCCTTTGGCCAAGCTTGGCAATCCCCGCGCCGCGGGGCCGAGCGGTCCCCGGGATAAGATGGTTGGGGCGGGCCTGTCCTCGGCTCACGCCGGGGCCGCGGCCGGGGCGCGCTCCGAGGCGAGGACGTCCATCGCCTCGCCGACCGTCGCCCGTTCGTGGACGATCGCCCGGAGCGCCTTCAGCATCGCGACCGGGTGGTCG
>JAKABH010000061.1 GCA_021801925.1 Thermoplasmata archaeon
GCGATGGATCCCCGCCTCGCCGCGGCGGTCGCGGTGATCGCCAGCGGCGCCACCGTTCCCCTGCTCGTCGTCACAACGTTCGCCGGCTTCGAGGGCGTCATCGTCGGGATCTTCCTGCTCACCGTCGTCGTCGCCGAAGCCGGGCGCCGCGGCGCGACGGCGTACCCCCGCCTCCCGCTCCTCCTCGGCGCGGCGGGGGCGGCGCTCGCCGTCGTCTCGATCGCCACCGGGCGCCTGAACGGCTTTTCGGACGAGCCGTACACGACGCCGGCCTACGCGCATCTCGGCTGGGCGCTCTACACGCAGCCGATCCACCTCGTCTACGTGCAGTACGGGGTGACCCACACCGAGACGAGCTACTACGTCTACCTGCCCCTGCTCACCTACCTCCAGGTCCCCGGGCTCGACTACCGGTGGGTCTCGCTCGGCGCCTGGGGCGCGGCGCTCTACCTGCTCCGCCGCGACCCGTTCGCGGCCGGCGGCTACGCCGCCGCCTGGATCCCGCTCCTCGCGGCGAACGGCCAGAACGATTTCGTCCCGCTGCTCGCCCTCACGGTCGCGCTCGCGCTCCCGGCGTACCGGGGGCAGCGGTGGGCCGAGGTCGTGTCGCTGGCGCTGAAGCAGCCGGCGAACATCGTCGTCTTCTTCTACCACCTGCTCCGCCGGGAGTACGGCCGGGCCGTCCTCGCGATCGCCGTCACCGTCGCGATCCTGGCCCCGTTCCTCTGGATTGATCCGGGCGCCGTCGTCTGCCACGTGATCGTCGGCGACCCGGGCGGCGGGTGCGGGGGGCACCCGGTCGCCTTCTTCGTCTTCAAGCGGAACTACTGGCTCTACCCGGCGTGGGCCGCCGCCGTCTTCGGGCCGGCGCTCGTCGCGGGCGCCCGCCGGTGGCGGCGGCGGACCTCGCCTCGATAGGCAGGTCCCTGCGCCGGTCCGCCCCGGGTCCGGAGCGGTCCACGGGAAGGGTTTTCTCTCCGCTCGCTACCCCCGTCGCCGTGAAGGTCACGGTCCCGGTCGAGAGCCAAGCGGACCTCGAGATCGCCGATACGCCACGGAGCCGCCAGGGCCGTTTCGCCGTCCCGTGCGACGCCCGCGGGGCGTCGGCGCACCGCACCGGGGCCAAGGTAGACCGGCCCGTCGCCGATCCCGGGACGGGGGAGTTCCGGGCGATGGCCGGGCTCCCCGCGGCACACCCCGGGGTCGTCCCCTCGCGCACGCTCCGTCCGGTCGTCGGCGTCCGCCTCCACCGGGGGCTCCGCCTCGACCTCCTCCTCTCGGCCGTTCCGATTCCGCGCGGGATCCCCGTCGCATGGGTCGGGCTCGACGCCGCGGAGAAGGCGGCGCCGATGACGACGGGGCTCCTCGCGCGCCACTTTCCGGCGCTCGCCGAGACGTTCGCGGCCTACCCGGCGAAGGAGCGGGAGGAGCTTCCCACCGTGCCGGCGGCGGCGATATGAACGACCCGTCCCAGTTCGTCGAGTCGGCGATCGCCCGCCTCCGGGCGGAGGTCCCGGGGAACGCGATCGTCGCGGCCTCGGGGGGGATCGACAGCACCGTCGCCGCGGTCCTCGCCCAGCGCGCCCTCGGCCCGCGGGCGCGGGCGATCTTCGTCGACACCGGCCTCCTGCGGCAGGGGGAGGTCGAGACCGTCTCCGCCCTGTTCCGCGAGGCGCACCTCGAGTTCGAGGTCGTGCCGGCGGCGGACCGCTTCCTCGGGAGCCTCGAAGGGGTCGTCGATCCCGAGGAGAAGCGGCGCCGGATCGGCTCCGCCTTCATCCGGCTCTTCGAGGCGGAGGCGGCCCGGCACGCGACCGACCGGCTCATCCAGGGGACGATCGCCCCGGATTGGATCGAGAGCGGCGGTTCGATCCGCGACACGATCAAGACCCACCACAACGTCGGCGGGATCCCCCCCGACTCGAAGCTCCGGCTCGTCGAGCCGCTGCGCGACCTCTACAAGGACGAGGTGCGGGCGGTCGCCACGTTCCTGGGGGTCCCCTCGCCGGAGCGCCAGCCGTTCCCGGGTCCGGGCCTCGCCGTACGCGTCGTGGGGCCGGTGCAGGCCGACCGCGTCCGGCGCGCGCGGATCGCCAACGCGATCGTCGAGGAGGAGATCGAGCGGGCCGTCGGCGAACAGCTCCTCGACCGCCCGTGGCAGTATTTCGCCGTCCTCCTTCCCGTCCGCACGGTCGGCGTCCTCGGCGACAACCGGGTCCACGGCGAGGCGGTCAGCGTCCGGGTCGTCGAATCGCTCGACGCGATGACCGCCACCGCCGCCGAGATCCCGCGGATCGTCCTCGCCCGCATCGCCGAGCGGATCACCCGGGCCCTCCACGGGGAGGTCGTCCGGGTCCTCTACGACATCTCCGACAAGCCGCCGGCGACGATCGAGTGGGAGTGATCCCGTGACGCCCGCCCCGACCGATGCCGGCCCCCGGGCGGACTCCGCCCCGCCGGGCGGCGCCGAGCGGCGCACGATCTCGCTCCCGAGCGAGGTCGTCCGGGCGCTCGAGCGGCGGATGCAGGGTACGTCGTTCGAATCGGTCGACGCCTTCGTCACGTTCGTGCTCGAGCGGCTCCTGGAACAGCCGGGCGAGGGACCGTTCAGCGCGGAGGACGAGCGGCTGCTCCGGGACCGGCTCCGCTCCCTCGGCTACATCGACTGACGGACCGGACCCCGCGGCTCGACCGCCGGGGTTGATAACCCCCGGGCGTGGTCGGCGGGATCGTGGGAGCGCCGGTCGTCGAGCTGCGCGGGGTCCAGAAGCGGTTCGGGGGGCGCACGGTCCTCGAGAACCTCTCCTTCGCCATCGCGCCGGGGGAGGCGGTCGGCTACCTCGGGCCGAACGGCGCCGGCAAGTCGACGACGCTGCGGCTTCTCTCGGGGCTCCTCGCTCCCGACCGGGGCGAGGTCCGCCTCGGCGGCTTCGACCCGATCGCCGACCGGACCCGGGCCCTCGCGGGGGTCGGGGCGCTCGTCGAGACCCCGGCGCTTCCCCCCTACCTCACCCCGCGGGACCTGCTCGGCCACGTCGCGCGCCTGCGGGGGTTCTCGGGCCCCTCGGCCGCGGCCGCCGCCGCGCGGGCCGGCGCGCGGCTCGGGATCGCGCCGTCGCTCGATCGGCCGTACGGGACCCTCTCGACCGGGCTCCAGCGCCGGGCCCTTCTCGCGGCCGCCGCCGTCGGCGAACCGCCGCTGCTGCTCCTGGACGAGCCGACGCTCGGGCTCGATCCGGCGGCGCGCGGGGATCTCCGCCGGCTGCTGCGCGCGGTCGCCGACAGCGGCACGACGCTCTTCCTGTCGACGCATCTCCTCGAGGACGTCGAGGCCGTCTGCGATCGGGTGCTGTTCCTGAAGGAGGGCCGGCTCGTGGGCGACGAGGCGGTCGGTTCCCGCCGGGATCCGGTCGGCCGTCGCCGGCGGGTCGACCTCACCTTCGCGGAGGAGCTCCCCGATCCCGCTCTCGCCCTCCTCGCGGCTCCCGACGCCGACTGCCGCCGTCTCTCCCCGCGGTCGGTCCGCGTCGAGTTCGACGGCGGCAGCGCCGCCCAGGCAGCGCTTGTCGCCCGCGCCGTGCGGGCCGGCCTGCCGCTGGAATCGATCGGCCCGGCCGAGGGGGACCTCGCCCGCCGGTACCTCGAGCGGGTCGGCCGGGAGGAGGCGACGTGACGTCGGCCGCCCGGGCGTTCGTCGAGGGGGTCCGGTGGGAGCTGTTGCGGCTGCGCCGCTCCCGCCGCCTCGCGCTGTTCCTGATCCCGCCGGTCGCCGGCCCGATCGGCACCGCGCTCGCATGGCGGCTGCTCGCGGTGCCGAACCCCGGCACGGCCGAGGTTCTCGGACTGTTCGTCACCGCCGGGCTCGCCGCCCTGGTCGCCCTCGACCTGGGGGCGCTCGCCGCCGGCGAGGATCTCGCCGTCCATGCCGACCGTCTCGAGTTCGCCCTTCCCCAGTCCCCGCGCGCGGCGACCGCCGGCCGGCTCCTGCCGCCGATCGGGGGGGCGGTCGCCGCCGACCTGGCCGGCGCCGCGGCGATCGTCGCCGCCGCCCCGCGGCTGGTCCCGACCGGCGGCGCCGGGACGCCGGTCCTCCTCGACCCCACCCATCTCCTCTGGGGCCTGGTGGGGTTCCTGCTGCTGCTCGGCGGGGTCGCGGCCGCCGCCGCGACGACGACCCGCAGCCCGGCGCAGGGGCTCGTGGCCGGCGTGCTCGCCGGGGTCGTGGCGGCGGGGATCTCGGCGGAGTTCCTGGTCCAAGGGACGCTGTCGGCGGCGACCCCGATCGCGATGGCGCTCGGGGGCTTGGTCGCGATCGCGCTGGCCGTCGGCGGGTCGGGGGCACGCGGGCACTGACCGGTCGGCGCCGCGGGGCGTCGGAAACGCTATCCTCGCCGCCGGCGTGCGCGCCGGGTGCTCGCCTGCCCGTTCTGCGGCGCCGCCGAGAGCGACCGGTTCGACCTCGAGGGCCGCCGGTTCCTGGTCTTCGGCTGCATGTTCACCCCCGAGGTCGACCCGGCCCTCGGCGAAGCGGAGCTCGCGGAGCTGCTCCGCACCCGCTTCGGCCCCCAGGGGGCGGGGTACTTCCGCCGCACGTGCGACGCCCTGCACGTCTACGTGGCGAAGGGGGAAGGGGCCCGCGTGCTCACCGGCGGCGCCGTCGGTGCGCCGACCCCCGACCCCGATGCGGCGCGGTGAACCCCCCCGGAGGGCCTGCGCGGGGCCGTCCGCCCCGAGGCCGATCCCCCGGACGGACTAAGTAGGTTGGGCGGTCTGGCGGGCCGATGTCCGCGCCGACGCCCCCGCGCTACCGTCCCCTCTCCCGCGCCGAGGCCGCCGTCATCGAGCGTCGGGGAACCGAACGCCCGTTCTCCGGCGAGTACGAGCACACCACCGCCGCCGGTGAGTACGTCTGCCGTCGCTGCAACGCCCCGCTCTACCGCTCCGACGACAAGTTCGACGCCGGCTGCGGCTGGCCGAGCTTCGACCGGGAGATCGAGGGGGCGGTGCGGCGCCTTCCGGACCCGGACGGCGAACGGGTCGAGATCCGGTGCGCCCGGTGCGACGGCCACCTGGGCCACGTCTTTACCGGGGAACGGCTCACGCCCCGGAACTCGCGCCACTGCGTGAACTCGGTCTCCCTCCTCTTCGTCCCGGCCGGCCAGGCTCCGCCCCCGATCTGACGAGGGCGCTCGGACGATGGGCGGGACCGGTTCCCGGCTCGATCGGCTCGCCTGCCGGGGCTGCGGCCGCGACTCGGAGCCCGACCGGCTGATCGGCACCTGCCCGGAGTGCGGGCAGGCGCTGTTCGCCGAATACCGGACCGATCGCTTCGACGCCCGGTCGTGGTGGGCGTCGCTCGGGAACCGGCCGTGGACGCTCTGGCGGTACCGGGAGATGCTGCCCGTCCGGGAGGAGGCCGCGGTGACGACCCTCGGCGAGGGATGCACCGCCATCCTGCCGCTCCCCGCCGTCCCCGGTGCCGAGGGGGTCGCCGTGCTCCTCAAGGACGACGGGACGATGCCGACCGGTTCGTTCAAGGCCCGGGGGATGGCGGTCGCCGTCTCCCGGGCCCGAGAGCTCGGGGCCCGGGCCCTCTTCGCCCCGACGGCCGGCAACGCCGGGATCGCGCTGTCGGCCTACGCGGCCCGGGCCGGCCTGGGCGCCCGGGTCTACCTGCCCGCGGTCGGGACGGAGGCCGTCCAGGCGGCGTGCCGTGCCTACGGCGCGACGGCCGTGCCGGTGCCGGGGACGATCCGCGACGCCGGCGCGGCGGGCCGCGCCGCCGAGGCCGGGAGCGGAGCGTTCGAGATGTCGACCCTCCGCGAGCCGTACCGCCTCGAGGGCAAGAAGACGATGGGCTACGAGATCCTCGAGCAGCTGGGCCCCGCGGTGCCGGAGGCGATCGTCTATCCGACCGGCGGCGGGACCGGCCTCATCGGGATGTTCAAGGCGTTCCGCGAGCTCCGCGACCTCGGGCTCACCGACGCCCGCCCCCGGTTCTACGCGGTCCAGCCCGAGGGGTGTGCCCCGGTCGTCCGCGCGCTCGACCACGACGCGCCGCGGATCGAGCCGTGGACCGACCCGGTGACGGTCGCCCCGGGCCTCCTCGTTCCCGCGCCGTTCGCCTCCGAACGGATCCTCGAGGCGGTACGGGAGAGCCGGGGCGGCGGCGTGGCGGTCTCCGACCGGGCGATCGTCGAGGCGATGGCGTGGCTCGCGACCGCGGCGGGGATATCGGCGTCCCCCGAGGGGGCCGCGCCGCTGGCCGCCCTGCCCGAGCTCGTCCGCAGCGGTCGAATACGGGCCGGCGAGCGGGTGCTCCTCTACAACACGGGGGTCGGGAGCGGCTTCGACGTCGGCCGACTACGGGCCGCGCTCGACGCCCGGGCGCTGGACGCCCCGGCTCACGCCGGCGGCCGCGGACGCTCGACCATCGTCGAGTAGATGTCGAAGTACGACCACTTGTGGCAGAGCGGGCAGGCCATGTACCGCCCGGTGCCGAGCCGGACCGCGGTGAGGGACGCCCCCGGGACCCAGTCGTAGTCGAACGTCCCTCCGCACTTGGGGCAGGTAAGGCGCGACCGCTGTACCACCCCCGGGGTCCCGAGCGCTCGGCCCCGCAGCACGAGGATCGCCCAGATCACGATCGCGATGAGCACGAGGACGACGGCGGCGACCGACACCCAGGCGACGATTCCGACCATGGTTCCTACCTCTCCCGGCCCGACCCCCCGACCGTAGGAGGACGACGAGGAGCGAGACGGCGTCGGACGGCCGAGAGGAGGGTCACGAACGAGTCCTCGTAGAGGGGGACGGCGTTCCCGGCCGGGTCCGGGGGCCGCGGAAGGAGCCGGGGTTCCCG
>JAKABH010000062.1 GCA_021801925.1 Thermoplasmata archaeon
TGGCGGCCCGGGCCCGGCGGGCGGCGGACGGCGACGCCGCCTCCGCGGGCGCCCGGGCGGCGGCCGCGCGGGTCGCGGCGTGGGAGCGGTCGGCGGCCCGCTTCAGCGCGTGCGCGCGGGTCCACTTGAGCCGGTGGCCGACGCGGCCGAGGTTGAGCTGCTGCTTGCGGCACGACGACGTGTCGAAATGGAAGACCGTGCCGTCCCGCTTGACGTACATCGACCCGGTGCCGGGTTCGATCTCCGCCGCGCAGAACGAGCACTGACGCTTGACGACCATACGTCCTCCCTACCGGACCGAGAGTTTCCGCGCCTCGCGCGCGGTCTCCCGCAGGATGAGGACGTCCCCGAGCCGGATCGGCCCGGCGACGTTCCGCGTGATGATCTTGCCGCGGTCGCGGCCCGCGAGGACGCGGACCTTGACCTGCGTCGCTTCGCCGGCCATGCCCGTCCGCCCGACGAGCTCGACGACTTCCGCCGGGGACCCCTTGTCCTCCGCCATCGGCGCTCCTCCGCTATCGGCTCCCTACTTCTTCAGGTTCGGGAACTGGGCGCTCAGCTCGTCGAGGAGGCCCTTCGCCTCGCCGGGCTCGACGATCGCGACGCTCGCCGCGGACTTCGACAACCCGGCCGACTGGCCGAGCCGCTGCTTCTTCGGGACGTAGAGGTACGGGATCCGCTTCTCCTCGCAGAGCATCGGGATGTGGACGAGGATCTCGACGGGGTCGACGTCCTCCGCCATCACGACGAGCTTCGCCTCGGCGCGCTCGCTCGACTTGGTCACTTCGTTCGTGCCGACCCGGACCTTGCCGGTCTCGCTCGCCACCTGGACGAGCTGCAGGGCCTTGTCGGCGACGTCGCTCGGGGTTTCGAAACGGACGTAGATCGGTCGCGCCATGGTTCCTCGCGTCAGCGGAGCGCCCCCGGAACGGGGGGTCCTCGGCTCACGGGTGGGGCACTGGGTAGGGCCCCCGGTACTTAACGGTGCCGAGCGGCGGAACGGGGGGGAACGCCCGGCCGGCGCGCCCTCCCCCTCGGGGAGCCGGGCCGGCCGCTTCGGCCCGGGCGGGGGGGCGTCGAGCCCCGCCCGGCTCGAGGTCGGCTCCGTCCCCGGGTTTCGCCGCGCTCCGGGCCCGCGGGGTCCCTCCCGCCGCCGCGACCCCTACCCGGCGGGGGCCGGGGGCTGGAACGACGCCGGGCCCAGCTCGGGGTGCGCGGCGAAGAAGGCGCGGACCGGCTCGACGCGCCGGACGAGGGCGGCGGCGACGGCGGCCTTGAGGTCCTGCGGGTGCAGCCCGCCGGCCTCCCAGGCGGTCCGGAACTCCGCCGCCGAGGCGAACGTCAGGGGGCCGCCGAACTTCGCGGGCCGGTCGACCTCGAGCCGCCCGTCCCACGGGAAGACGATGTACTCGACCGCTTCGACGACCGGGTTCCCGTCCGCGACCCGGGCCGGGCAGAAGGCACCGGCGATCCGCTCCCGGATCAGGGCGGGCTCCGACGGCATCGCGATGCCGCTCGTCGGATCCGACTTCGACATCTTCCGCTCGATCCCCCCCTCGGACGGGTCCATCCGGCCGCCGCCCTTGAGCGACGAGAGGAGCGGGGTGTGGATCGCCACGGGGACCGGCCAGCCGTACTGGTGCGCCACCTCCCGGGCGAGGACGTGGGCGCGGCGCTGGTCCATCCCCCCGTAGGCGAGGTCGACCGGCAGCTCGAAGATGTCGGCCGCCTGCATCGCCGGGTAGAACAGCTTCGCCGTGTCGAGCGCCGACTCCTCCTCCGACCGTCCGAGGATCGACATCGCCCGCTTCGTCCGGGCGACGCTGGTCGCCTTCGCGACCCGGACGACCCGGGCCCAGTAGTCGCTCCGGTCGACGAGCTCGTGGGCCCACCGGTAGCGGACCCGCTCGGGGTCGGCCCCGAGGGCGGCGAACGTCGCCGCCATGTACCGCCCGCTCGCCTGGATGCGGGAGAGCTCCCCGCCCAGCTTGTCGTTGATCCAGGCGTGCCAGTCGGCCAAAAAGACCGTGACGTCGAGGCCGGCCTCCACGAGGTCGAGGATCTTGCGGGCGGTGATGAGGTGGGCGACCGTCAGCGAACCGGACGGCTCGAAGCCGATGTAGGCCCGCGGTCGCTCGCGGGTCGCGAGGAGGTCGCGGACCTCCTCCGGCGTGAGGACCTCGCGGGTGTGGCGGACGACCCGCTCGACTCGTGCCTCCAGGTCCATGTCTCCGGGAGGCCGAAGCGTATTTAGCGGGTGGTCGCCGCCGGGCGGGCCGAGCGCCGGGCCCGCGGGAGCGGCGCCGCGGGCGGGGCCGATCCGACCCGACCGGGGGGGCGCCCAAAGCCGGCGTCGCCCGTGCGGGCGCCCGCCGTTCGAGGCAGACACATTAAGACCCCCGAGCGCGCTTGATTACGTCCCCGAGAGGCCATGGACGGGACCGCGGAGCCCCAGGTGTCGTCGCCCCCGGGCGCCGCGGCGGACGGAGCGTCGGCGCTCGCCGCCGCGCTCGGCGTGCCGGGCGCGGTCGCCGAGAGCCTCGTCCGGGCCGGCCACACGACCCCCGCGGCGGTCGCCGCCCTCTCCGACGCGCAGCTGATCGACGCCGGCGTGCCGGCCGCGGACCTCGAACGGCTCCGCGCCGCGGCGCGCGGGCCGTCGGCCGACTCGCAGCGGATCGTGGAGAAGTGGGTCGGCACCCTCCGCCGCCCCGATCGGGAGCGACGGCGGCGGGTCGCCCCGCCGCCGAAGGAGTCGACGGACGTCCTCCGCCGGTGGGTCGGCGGGGACGACCGGGCGATGGAGAACTGGATCCACGAGGCGGAGGAGCGCCGGCCCGCCGCGCCGGCGGCGCCGCCCGCCCCGAGCGAACCGAGCGTCCCCGCGGCCCCCCCGGCGCCGCCGACCCCGGCCTCCGCCGACGCGGCGGTCGCCCCCGTCCTCGAACGGGAGGAGACGGTCGTGCGGTGGCTGACCGGCCTCCTCGACCGGGTGAAATCCGACCAGTTCGACCCGGCCGCCTTCATCCAGGAGACCCAGGAGCTCCACCGCCAGTTGTTCGACGAGCGGAGCCGGCGGAAGCAGCTCGAGGACGAGGTCGAGCACGTGAAGCGCGGCTCGATCGCCGTGATCAAGTACGTCCGCTCCCGCGAGGCGAAGGAGCGGGAGAACGTCCTTCGGACGAAGGAGGACGAGATCGCCGAGCTCAAGCTCCGCCTGCTCGCCCTCGAGGGCGCCGGGAGCCGGCCGGCGGCCGCGCCGGCGACCGTCCCCGACGGGGAGACGCCCGCGCCCCCGCCCCGCGCCGCGGCGGACGCCGCCGAGAAGGTGGCCCGCGAGGTCGACGCCCGGCTCCGGGAGGAGTTCGCGACCCGGGAGCAGGAGTACGTCGAGCGGGAGACCGATCTCCGCCGACGGATCGTCCAGCTCGAGGGAGAGGTGCGGAGCCTCCGCGGGGAGACGGAGCGGGCGAAGGAGCGGGCCGAGCTCCTGGCCGGCGGGGCGACTCCGACCGTCTCCGACGAGCTCGCCCACCGGCTGGGGGAGCTCGACTCCCGCGAGAAGGACCTGCTCGCCCGGGAGAACGCGCTCCGCGCCCGGTTCGAGGAGATCCGGATCCAGACGGACGAGATCGAGCGGCGGCGCTCCCCGCTCGAGTTCAAGGAGCGGGAGCTCGGCGTCTACGAGCAGCAGCTCGCGACGCGCAAGACCGCCCTCGAGCTCGAGGCCCGCCGCCTCGAGACGCTGCGGCAGGAGATCGCCGCCGCCGGCGGCACCGGCTCCTCCGACGAGGCGCGCCGCCTCGAGGATCTCCGCCACCAGATGACCCAGAAGGAGCAGGAGCTGCGCGCCCGCGAGTCGGCGCTGCGGGAGCGGATGGTCGAGCTCGAGAAGCTCGCCGGCAAGGCGGCCCAGGCGGAGGCCGACCAGATGCACGGCGACGCCGTCGCCGACGTCCAGGAGGTCAAGGTGAAGAGCGGCGTCCGCCGCCTGGACGACCTCGTCTTCGGCGGGTTCCCGACCGGGGCCCAGATCCTGGTGAACGGGCCGGCCCACACCGGCAAGGACACCCTCGCCCGGATCTTCTCCGCCGAGGGGCTCAAGCTCGGGATCCCGTCGATCTGGGTCGTCACCGACCGGACGTGGGGCCAGGTGAAGGAGGACCTCGCCGCCCTCTTCCCCGGCTACGCCGAGGCGGAGAAGGCCGGGATGATCCGGTACGTCGACCTCTACTCCCGCAGCGTCGGCTCGACCCAATCCGGCCCGGGCGTGCGCCTCCTCTCCTCGACCGACAAGGGGATCCTGGAGCAGCTCGCGACGACCGTCAACGGCTTCTCCGAGGAGCTCAAGGCCCGCCACCCGACGTACCGGCTCGTCTTCGAGTCGGTCTCGACGGTCACCGCCTACCTCGACACGACCGCGACGTTCCGCTTCCTCCAGCCGTTCGTCGGTCGGCGGAAGATCGACGGCGCCGCCGCCTACTACATGCTCGACACGGGGATGCACGCGGAGGCGGACCTCGAGACGCTCGAGCACATGGTCGACGGGTCGATCAACCTGAAGGTCGACCAGATGAAGACGTTCCTCTCCGTCCGGGGGATCGGCGAGGCCCAGTCGCGGGCGTGGATCGGCTACACGTTCACGAAGCGGTCGCTCAACCTGGGTTCGTTCAGCCTCGACCACATCCGCTGAGGCCCGAGGGCGGCCGTACCAAGGGCTAAGTACCCCGGCCGCGCTCGCACGGCCGCTAGGCTGGACCGGGGGGTTGGGCGTCCCCTTACACACCGAAACCGTCCTCAGCGGGGGTGACAGGCAGGAGCGACGCTCGAGCGGGTTCCACGTCCCATTTCGCCCCGTAGACGTCCTGTTCCGCCGGGCCGCGAGCCCCGCGACGGGCACTCGGAGGAGCGCCCTAGCGGGTATCCATCACGGGCACCGGGTCAGGTCCTGACGGGAGCAGCCTTACCGTGACTCGTCGACGCTGGCGGGTCCACGGGGCCGAGGGGCGAGTGGGGTCTCCGTGGGATCCGTTCGGGCGGCAATCCTGCTGGCCTAGCACCGGGCCGCGCCGGCCGGGTCGCGATCGAGGGGGCCGGTCGGGTTCCGGCCGTTCCATCCTCCCTCTCGCCGTACCTTTTGAAAGCCGACCCGGATTCCGTTCTCGCATGTCCGCAGGAGGAAGGGAGTGGTCGCCACCTTTCACCCACGGGGGACTGCTTGAAGTAGCGGGGGGACGAGGCCGTTCGGTACTCTCCGGTCCGCCGAGCCGGGAGGGGGGCGAATCCTGCATGGGGACCGCACCGCCGCAAGGTGGGCTCGGCCCCTACTCTCCGGGAGGTTCCCGATCTCCCGAAGAGTGGGGGCGCATTCCCGATCCTGGAGAACCAACGCAGGTCGACCGACTCCCCGTCACTCCGGCGGAGCTGCTCGGCCCGCTGAGCGATCTCGAGCGGCGGTTCGCCCCGGACCTACTCTACGCGTCGGGCGTCCTGCGTCTCCCCCTCCCCCACCCCCGCGTGGCGGTCGTGGGTACCCGTTCCCCCTCCGAGGGAGGCCGGGCCGCCGCCCGCCAGATTGCTTCCGAGCTGGCGTCTCGGGGCGTCATCGTCGTCAGTGGCCTTGCCGAAGGGGTGGATACGTTGGCCCACACCGGGGCCCTGTCCGCGGGAGGAAGCACCCTTGCGGTTCTCGGTACTCCTCTGTCCCGGGTCTACCCGGCGACGAACCGTGACCTTCAACACCGCATCATGGAACGCCATCTCGCGGTGAGCCAGTTTCCGGACGGCTACCCCGTCCGCCCCGGAAACTTCGTGATGCGAAACCGGGTCATGGCGCTGATCTCCGATGCGACCGTGATCGTGGAAAGCGGCGAGCGCGGAGGGTCGCTGCACCAGGGTTGGGAGGCGATCCGTCTGGGCCGGCCCCTCTTCCTCCGGCACGCCGTCCTGGCCGACCCGAACCTCCGATGGCCGAAGGAAATGCAGCGGTATGGCGCCGTGGGGTTTCAGGAGGCCGCCGAGATTCTCGACTTCGTTCCGTCGGTGCGGTCGGAACTGAGGGTCGATGGAATGGGCTGAGCTGACGTGCGTTTCCCTCCTGACGTACTGCCCTCGAGACGGTACCGCGGAGGCGGAGCGTTCGCGGGACATCCAGACCGCGCTCAAGACCGGGAAGGTTGGCGGCGATCCGCCCACCTCGATGTGCCGGCAGATCGCCGGCTTCATCCGTAGCCACCTCGACCTCCCGCCGCTGTACGCCGCATTCGCGTCGCGGCCGGTCCTCGTCCCCACCCCAAGAGCTCCCTGACCCGGGCGGGGGATCTCTGGGTGCCGCTCCAGCTAGCCCAGGAGCTGGTGGCCGCCGGTCTTGGAAGCCGGGTGGCCGCCATCCTCACCCGGTCCGAGGCGATTCCGAAGTCGGCGATCCGCCCCCTTCGGAACGACCCACCGCTTCGCGTCATTTCGAGACGTTGGCCGTACAGGCCGAACTCGGAGCGGGAGATTCTTTCCTGTTGATCGATGACGTGGTTACTCGAGGGGCCACGCTGCTGGGAGCGGCCCATCGGCTCCGGACGTCGTTTCCGGCCATCCCGGTGCAGGCGTTCGCCGCCATTCGAACCGTGAGCAACCCGTCGGAATTTCAGAGGATCACCGACCCCGCCGTCGAAACCATCTGGCGCCGGACCGACGGATCCACGCTCCGAAGGCCGTCCGCGTGACGGGGCGCCGGT
>JAKABH010000012.1 GCA_021801925.1 Thermoplasmata archaeon
AGGGGTATGTCTTCCCCCTCCCCGCGGAAGAGGAGGATCCGGCCCGCCTCGCCCCCCTGCTCTGCGCGGGGATCATCGGCTACCGGGCGCTGCGGGCGGCGATGCCGCACCCCGGCGGCCGGATCGGCTTCTTCGGGTTCGGCGGATCGGCCCATCTGGCGCTCCCGCTCGCGTCGCACCTCGGGTTCGAGACCGTGGTCTACTCCGGGACCCCGACCCACGCGGCGCTGGCGCGCGAGCTCGGCGCGACGGAGGTCGTCCTTGGCTGCGACTCGTAGGGGAGCAGGCCGCCCGGGGGGTTCGGACGAGGTCGGGCGATCTACCCGCTGAGTTAGTTTCTGCGGCGCTGGGGGGTACGTGGCTCCGTAAGAGGGCGCCCCGGGAGCATGGGCGCGGCCAGATTCGAACTGGCGACCTTCACCGTGTCAGGGTGACGTCATAACCGCTAGACTACGCGCCCGCCGGCGCGGCCACCGAGGTCCGGCTCAAAACCCCTTCGCCCGAGTCCCGCCTACCCGTAGCCGCCGGGGAACTGGTTCGGGTCCGGGTGGTCGTTCCAGTAGTGGTAGCCCATCGACTGGCGTTGCGACTCCGTGACCTCCTGGCGGAGCCCGCCCTGGAACGAGCCGTAGGTGTCCCGGATCTGCTCCTCGATCGACCGGGCCCGACGCAGCGCCTCGGTGACGTGCTTCGCCTCGATGAAGGCGCCGCCGGAGACGGCGGCGAGGTCCCCGGCCGTCCGCAGCAGGCCGCCGAGCTCGCGGAGGCGCAGGGTGAGGGCGTTCCGCCGCCCGTCGAGCACCTCGGCCCGGCGGCGGGCCTCGAGGATCAGTTCGAGGATCGCCTCGCGCGTCGCCGGTCGGATCCGCCCGTCGACGGCGATCTCCTGGGCGCAGAACTGCGCGAGCCGCAGCCGGTTCGCGGGCGTGTCCGGCATCGTCGTCTCGAGGAGGACCTCGTAGCCGGAGCCGGCGATCCGCGACCGGAGCGGCGAGAGGATCCGGTGGATGTCCTGGATGTTGGCGGCGGCGACCAGGATGAAGTCGCACGGGACGCTGTCGACCCGCACCGAGGCGCCCCCGGACTGGGGATTGCGGCCGGTGATCGGGAACCGCTTCTCCTGCATCGCCGTGAGGATGTGGCGCTGGATCGGTCCGAGGGAGGGGAGCTCGTCGATGAAGAGGACCCCCTCGTGGGCCTCGTGGATCTCTCCCGGGATCACGCGGTCGTACGGGAGGGTGCCCAGGGTCGGATGCCCCCCGTACGGGTCGTGGCGGACGTCCCCGAGCAGCTCGGTCTCGCTCGCCCCGGTCGCCATCACGAACGGGTTGCGGTCGAGCTTCACGAGGACCTTGCGCGGGCTTTCCCGCTGGAGCGTGCGGCGGCGCTCGAGCGCCCGCTGGTCGAGCACCTTGATCTGCTCGCCGGCCCGCTCGTAGGAGACGACCTCCTCGACGCCGTTGCGCAGGCGGGTCGTGCGGACCGACTCCTGCGGGTTGCCGCCCGGCGGGACGGTGAGCTCCAGGATCCCGCCGACCAGGTCCCGGAACGGGTTGCCGCTCCCGGCGAGCCCGGGGAGCGCCTGCTTCACGTTCCCGCAGCTCGGGCAGTACCGCTCGGAGGGGGTGGAGTAGAAGCTGCAGCGGGGGCAGCGGTAGCCGAGCCGCTCGGCGACGCCCGACGGCGCCTCCGACGGCTGGATCAGTTCCCCCTCGACGGAGCGGGCCGCCTCGCGCTCCCGGTAGACCTCCTCCCGCCCGACGAGCTCGATGCTCGGCCGCTCGGGGTTCTCCGGGTTGTGGACGACCCGCAGCTCGGTCCGGGGCCGCTCGAGATGGAGCGCGAGCGCCTGGGCCGTCATCGACTTGCCGATGCCGGGCGGTCCGACCAGCAGCAGGTGCCGGTGCTGGTAGGCGGCGATGCGCGCCGTCTCGACGGCGCGCGCCTGGCCGATCACCCGGTCGAGCGGATCGGTCGGGATCGGGATGTCGGCGGTGCTCGCGATCTCGTCGAGCGCCGCGGGCAGACGGTGCGGCTCCGGTGCGGTCGCCATCGCCCCTCGCTCCGTACGCCTCCGCTCGGGTATAGGGTTGGCCCGCCCGCCTGCGGCGCCGGCGGCCGGCCTAGCGGCCGCCGGGGGCCGGGCCGAGATCGGCCCGGGTGTAGACCCGGACCTGGTCCGGGACCTTTCCGATCGGGCCGAGCCGGCTGCCGACGACGACGCCGATCCCCTTCTCCTGGGCGACGTCGAGCACGCGCTGGCTCACGATCCCGTCAAAGACGAGCGCCTTCGCGGGGGCCGTCAGGGCGACGACCGCCTCGATCATCTCCTTCACGGGGGCCTCCCCCACGACCGCGTCGTTCTCGCCGACGATGAGGCAGCGGGAGGAGTTCTCGACCCCGCCCAGGAGGTCGAAGAGGCGGGCGAGCTCGGGCGGCAGCGCTGCGGGCGGCGCCGCCGGGGGCGGCGGCGGGGCCGCCGGGGTGACGGGACGGGGCGCCGGCGGGCCGCGCTCGCGGTCGTCGCGGCGGGGATTCCGGTCCCCGCTCCGTCCGCCGTCGTCGCGCCGCCCGTCGCGGCCGCCGCCGTCCCGGTCGTCGCGGGGTTCCCGCGTCGCGCCGGTCGACTCGAACCCGCTCATCTCGAGGTACTGGTTGATCGGGATCTTGTTCCGCAGGCACTTGAGCAGCTGCTTCTGGGTGAGTTCCTCGACCTCGCTGCCGCGCGGGGCGCGGGCGACGAAGTCGAGATCCATCGTCTGCAGCATCTCCCGGAGGATCAGCTCGCCGGCGCGGTCCCCGTCGGTGAAGGCGGTGACCGTCTTGCCGCGGGAGAGGTCCTTCACGGTCTGCGGGACGCTCGTCCCCTCGACCGCGATCACGTTCTTGATCCCGCAGCGGAGCAGGTTCAGCACGTCGCTGCGGCCCTCGACGACGATCAGGGCGTCCGCCTGGTCCACGTTCGGCCCCGCCGGCAGGTGCTCCGGCCCGTAGGTCGTGATCTCCTCGACCTGGACGGCCTTGCGGACCGCCTCGGTGAGGTCCATCCCGACCCCCTTCGACTCCTCCTGGAGCCGGCCCAGGATCTCCTTCGCCCGGTCGACGACCTTCTGGCGCTTCGAGATCCGGATATCCTCGACGCTGACGACCTCGATCTTCGCGCGGCACGGGCCGATCCGGTCGACCGTCTCGAGGCCGGAGGCGAGGATCGCCGTCTCGACCTGGTCGAGGGACGACGGGATCACGATCTCCCCCTCGCTCTTCCCCTTCCGGCTGTCGATCTCGACCTCGATGCGGCCGATGCGGCCGGACTTCTGGAGGTCCCGCAGGTCGAGCTCGTCGCCGAGCAGGCCTTCGGTCTGGCCGAAGACGGCGCCGACGACGTCGGGCTTGTCGATGACGCCTTCGGCGGCGATGCGGGCTCGGATCTGGTATTTCGCGGCGCTGGGGTCGTTGCTCATGGTTTGCTTCCCGAAGAGGAAACGGCGGCCCGCCCGAGGGGGGCCCCTTTCCCGGGGAGCGCTAGGCCGACTCGCGGCCGTCGGGCGATGCGCGGAGCGTGCTGCAGGATGAGACGGGAATCATGAGTCGCGTTCCGGATCTCCGACGGCAGCGGGAGCCGGGCTCCGCGCGCCTCCGGGGGTTCCTGTTCCCCGGGCGAATGCCCGGAACGGTATTTAAGCGAGCGGGCCCCCGCCGGGCGCCGCCTCCGGGCACGTCCGGCGCCGCCCCGGGGGCGGCGCGAGCGGCCGACAGTCTTTATAGCGGGGCCCGCTACGCGCCCTCGGAGACCGTTCTCATGCCCCGTGGCCGACCGAAGAAGGCAACCCTCCCCGTGCCGACCCCCGGCGAGCCGGAGACCGTCTCGACCCCGCTCCCGGACGACGACTTCGTCGGCTCGCTCAAGCAGGAGCTCGCCCGGACCCAGGCGGCGAGCGGGGCGAAGAGCGGCGAGGACCTCACGCACCGGGCCGAACTGAACAAGCGCCTCCTCCAGGACCTCTGGGAGGTCCACAACCAGTTCGAGGAGGCGGGGATCCACCTGGCCATCGACCCGTCCCAGACCCTCTTCGCCACGTTCGTCGAGTACCCCACCCGGTGGACGTTCCGGGAGAACTTCGACTTCGGCGCCGTGAAGACGATCGAGCTCGGCGACCGGGCGACCGGCTGGGTCGGCTTCGGCTTCCGCGCCTGGTACTACCGGTCCCCGGAGGGCCGCTCGCGCCTGCGGGCGATCTTCGAGTGGTGCGACGGGGAGAGCTACCACCGCTACTCGGGGTGGATGCGGATGATGAGCCAGGCGGTCCTCTACGACGCCCTGGACGAGGACGTCAACGTCCGCGACCTCCACCAGGTGCTCCGCGACGTCGTCGTGCAGTGGTACGCCGCGCACCTCGAGAAGACGCCCGAGAAGCTCGTCGCGCACCTCAAGGAGAAGTACCCGAAGGGCTCCTCCTACGCCAAGGAATCGTACCGCTAAGGCGGGGGCCGGGCACCGGCTTGAAATAGGGCCCTCCCCCTCCGAGCGCGTCGGGCGACGGGGCACGGTCCCGCCCCCGGGCAGCGCACGTGGCGACGAACCTTCGCGAGCACATCGTCGCCTACTTTGAGGAGCACCACAAGGTCGTCGAGGCCGGCGCGGTCGATCTGCTCCTCCACCACCGGCAGCCGCTGGTCGTTTCCCACCAGGTGATCGAACGGGCCGGCGCCGAGCGCCCGTTCGTCACCCGCGAGATGGTCGAGTCGGTCTTCGCCGAGGCGGCGGCCGTCCCCGCCGCGACGGCCGGCCTCCGGCCGACCGCCGGCCGGGTCGCGCTGCCGGCGCCGGACGCCGAAGGGTTCCAGCCGATCCACGAGGGGTACGGGGGCCCGGTCGGCGCGGGGTCGCCGCTCGTCGCCTACTCCGCCCTGTTCCAGTCGCGGTACCGCGCCCTGGCCCGGCTGCTCCGCGGCCGCCCCGAGCTCGAGAACCTCCGTCCGATCCGGGAGATCCGGCCGGGCGAGCCGACGGCGTCGGTCGTGGGGATGGTACGGGAGGTCCACGAGACCTCCCAGCGCCACCACCTGATCCTCACGGTCGAGGACGAGACCGGGGCGATCGAACTGCTCGTGCCGAAGGATTCGCCGGGGACCCGGGCGACGTTCCTGCCGGACGAGGTCGTCGGCGTACGGCTCCGCTTCGGCAAGGATCCGCGCCGCCTCCCCCGGGTCGAGGCGGTGGAGCGGCCCGAGGTCCCCCGCCAGCGTCTCCTGGGCCGGGCGCGCCGGCCGGCCCGGGCGCTGTTCCTCTCCGATCTGCACCTCGGCAGCAAGTCGTTCCTCGCCGACGAGTGGGGCCACCTGGTCGACTTCGCGAACGGCCGGGGGCCCCTCGGCGACCGGGCGGCGGATCTGCGGTACGTCGTCGTCGCGGGCGACCTGGTCGACGGGATCGGGATCTACCCCCGCCAGGAGAAGGATCTCGCGATCGCCGACATCGTCGAGCAGTATGCCGAGCTCGGTCGCCGCCTCGCGGAACTGCCGTCCCGGCTCACCGTGATCGTCGTGCCGGGGAACCACGACGCCGTCTGCCCGGCGGAACCGCAGCCGTCCTTGCCGACCGGCCTCGCCCGCGCCCTCCCCGACCACGTCCGCCCGCTCGGCAACCCGTCGACGTTCGCCCTGGACGGCGTCGTCGTCTCCGCCTACCACGGCCGGAGCTTCGACGACCTCATCCCGGCGCTCCCCGGCGCCTCGTACTCCCGGCCGACGGAGGTGATGCGCCGGATGCTCCAGATGCGCCACCTGGCCCCGATCTACGGCGACCGGACCCCGCTCGCGCCGTCGGCGCACGACGGCCTCGTCCTCGAGACGGCGCCGGACGTCCTCGTCACCGGCCACTCGCACACCTACGGGGTCGAACGGTACCGCGGGGTCCTCCTGCTCAACGTCTCGACCTGGCAGGGCGAGACGGAGTACCAGCGGATGCGGAACATCGTGCCGGTCCCCGCGCGGGCCGCCCTCGTCGACCTCGCCCAGCTTTCCGTGGAGACGCTCGACTTCTCGGCCGGCGAGCCGACCGTCGCGGAGGCCGGCGGATGAGCCCGTACCCGCTCGATCCGGTCCGCGCCGTGGGGCCGGCGCGCCTCGTGATCTCGACGTACCCGACCGCCGCGGCGGCCCAGGCGGCCGTCCGGGGCGCCGTGGAGGCGCGCCTCGCCGCCTGCGGGACCGTCCTCGCCGGGGCGTCCCAGTACTGGTGGGAGGGGAAGATCGTGGAGGCGAACGAGGCGGTCGTCCTGTTCAAGACGGTCCCGAAGCGCGCCGGCGCCCTCTTCGCCTATCTGCGGGCCCACCACCCGTACGAGGTCCCCGAGATCCTGGAGGTCGACCTGCCGCGGGTCGACGACGGCTACCTGCGCTACCTCGCCCGGACGATCGACGCCGAGGCGCCGCCCCCGCCGCTCGGCGGGGGCTCTACGCGTCGGGGAGCACCGCCAGACCGGGAAGCTCGAGCCCCTGCACGAACTCGAGCGCCGCACCGCCGCCGGTCGAGATGAACCGAAAGCCGCCCTCGACCCCGAGGTCCCGGGCGAGCCGCGCGGAGTCGCCGCCGGCCGCGACGTGGTACCCCTCGACGGCCCCGAGCGAGCCGAGGACGCGGCGGGTCCCCTCGGCGAACCGGGGATCCTCGGCGCGGCCGAGGGGGCCGTTCCAGAAGACGGTCCGCGAGCGGGCGAGGGCGGCGACGAACGCCTCCCGCGTCGCCGGCCCGATATCCTGAACGACCGCGTCGTCGGGGATCCGATCGAGCGGGAACGTCTCGGCGTCGGGGCGATCGGGGCGGGCGACGACGACGTCCGTCGGGAGCCGGACCTCCGTCCCGGCGTCGGCGGCGGCCCGGACGAACGACGCGACCGCCTCGCCGAGCCCTTCCTCCACGGGGGAGGCGCCGAGCCGAACGCCCCGCGCGGCGAGGAACGGGTTCGCGAGGGCGCCGCCGATCAGGAGGTCGTCGGCGCGGCCGAGGAAGCTCGCCAGCAGCGGGAGCTTGTCGGCGACCTTCGCCCCGCCGACGACCACGGCGTACGGGCGCTCGGGGCGGTCGACGAGGCGGGAGAGCTCGCGGACCTCCCGTTCGACGAGGAGGCCGGCGAAGGAGGGCAGGCGCTTCGGCACCCCGACGGTCGAGGCGTGGGCCCGGTGGACGGTGCCGAAGGCGTCCTCCACGAACAGTTCGCCCAGCCGGGCGAGCTGGGCGGCGAACGCCGGGTCGTTCGCCTCTTCGCCCGGGTGGAAGCGGAGGTTCTCGAGCAGCAGGAACTGCCCGTTCTCTAGGCGGGCGGTCATCTCGATCGCCTCGATCCCGACCGTGTCGCCGGCGAGGGGGACCGGCTGCCCGAGGAGCGTGGCGAGCCGGCGCGCGACCGGCTTGAGGCTCAGCCGCGGGTCCCGATGGCCGTCCGGGCGGCCGAGGTGGCTCATCAGGATCGTCCGGGCGCCCGCGGTCCGGAGGTGGTCGAGGGTCGGGAGCGCCTCGACGATCCGCCGGTCGTCGGCGATCTGGCCCTGGGCGTCCAGGGGAACGTTGAAGTCGACCCGCACGAGCACGCGGCGGCCGCGGAGCGGGGCGTTCTGGATCCCCTTCTTCCCGGACATCGCCTCTCCGAGGAGCGGGCCCCTATGACGGTTCCGGCCCCGGTTCCCAACGCTCCGCCGCCCGCGTGCGGAGCGCGGCGATCGTCCGCTCTGTCACCGGTACCGGCCGGTGGCGGGACCGGCCGAGCGCCTCGATCGCGCCGAGGATCGCGTCGACCTCCGTCGGGCGGTGGCGGTCGAGGTCCTGGAGCATGCTCGAGCGGTTCTCGGCGGTCGCCCGGGCGACCCGCTCGAACTCCGCCTCCGCCTCCTTCTCCGAGATCGGGACCCCGACGGCGCGGGCGACGTCGGCCGCCTCGAAAAGCAGCGCCCGCGCCTCCGCGCGATACGGCTCCTCCAGCAGGCGGCCGTTCGGGACGCCGTGGAGGGCCGTCACCGGGTTGATCGCCGCGTTGACGAGGACCTTCCGCCAGACCTCCCGGGGGAAGTCGGCGGCCCGGCGGACCGACAGCCCCGCTCCCCGGAGGAGCGTCTCCCCCCGTGCGATCGCGGCGGCGGCCGGCCCCTCCGCCGGAGGGAGGACGATCTCCCCGTCGCCGGGGATCCGCACCTCCCCCGGTCCGACGGTCGTCGCCGGGATCGAGTTGATCGCCCGGACGAGCGTCCGGTCCGGATCGTGCCCGCCGGCCTCCGCGAAGGCGGCGCGGGCCGCCTCGAGGATCCCGAGGCCGTTCTGGAGGAGGAAGATCGGCGGGCCGGCCGAGACCGCCCGTACGATCGCCCCGACCGCCGCCGGGACGTCCCACGCCTTCACCGTCACGAGGACGAGGTCGGCCGGCGTCCCGGGGGCGAGCGAGGCGACCGCGGCGACCCGGAACGTCCCTTCGAGCCGGCCGTGGACCCGGAGCCCGCCCGCCCCGATCGCCGCCACGACGTCCGGGCGGCCGACGAGCTGCACGTCGTGGCCGGCGCGGGCGAGGTAGGCGCCGAGCGCCCCGCCGACGGCCCCGGCGCCGAAGACGACGACGCGCACCGGCTACCCCATCTTCCGGACGACGTCCTCGAGTCCCGAACGGCGGCCCCAGTCGCGCCGCAGGAGGCGGAGGACCTGCTCGTAGTAGCGGACCTGGTCGCGGGCCTGCTGGACCTTGAGGAGGATGTACCGCTCCTCGCGGCGGAGCCGCTCGACCTCCGCCCGGACCGCCTGCTCGGCCGCCCGGAGGCTCTCGAGCCTACCGGAGATGGAGCGGGACCCGCTGCGCGGCATCGACCTTCCCCGGAGGGCTCTGCACCTTCGCCGCATCGAGTACCGCTTCCAGGGCGGTCTCGACCTGCTTCCGTTCCTGATGGAGCCGGCGGAGCCGGCTCTCCTCCCGGAGGCGGCGCGACCGGACCTCGTCGAGCGACCGCTCGAGCACCGCCATCCGGCGGCGCCACTTGTCCCGCTCCTGGAGGTTCTGCAGGACCGAGTCCGGATCGACCATCGCGGGGCGGACGGAACTCGGCGAGAATCAACCTTTCGCTCCAGCCGACCCGCGGCCGTTGCCCTTAATTGGCCGCAACGGTCGACCGGAGCGGGGGCAAGCGATGACGGGACTGTCGAAGGTGGTCGTGCTGGGCGCGGGGAACATCGGCGGGTCGCTGGCGCAGCGCTTGGCCGAGATGGACCTCGCCCGGGAGCTCGTGCTCGTCGACATCGTGGAGGGGCTGCCGCAGGGGAAGGCGCTCGACATCCAGGAGTCGGCGCCGATCCTCGGCTTCTCGACGCGGGTCTCCGGGTCGAACGAGCTCGATGTCCTCGCCGACGCGGACGTCGTGGTCGAGACGGCCGGCCTCGCCCGCAAGCCGGGGATGAGCCGCTCCGACCTGCTCGCGAAGAACGCGGGGATCGTGCAGACCCACGCGGAAGCGGTCCGCGCCTTCGCCCCGAAGGCGACCGTGCTCGTCGTCACGAACCCCGTCGACGTGATGACGTACTGGTTCCGGAAGATCACCGGCTTTCCGACGGCGCGCGTCTTCGGCGAGTCCGGGACGCTCGACACCGCCCGGTTCCGCTGGTTCGTCGCCGACCTGCTCGGGGTGGCGCCGCGGGACGTCACGGGCTTCGTGCTCGGCTCCCACGGCGACACGATGGTGCCGATCCTCTCGCTCACGTCGGTCGGCGGGGTGCCGCTCACCCGGCTCCTGCCGCCCGAGCGGCTCGCCGCCATCGTCGAGCGGACCCAGAAGGGGGGCGGCGAGATCGTGAACCTGCTCAAGTCGGGGAGCGCCTACTACGCCCCGAGCGCCTCCCAGGCGGAGCTCGTCCGGGCGATCGCCCTCGACGAGCACCGGCTCCTCTCCGCGAGCGCGGGCCTCGACGGCGCCTTCGGCGAGCGGGACGTCTACATCGGCGTGCCGGTCGTCTTGGGCCGCGCGGGCGTGGAGCGGATCGTCGAAGTCGACCTCACGCCGGCGGAGCGCCAGGCGTTCGGCGCCAGCGTGGCGGCGGTCCGGGCCGACCTCGACATCCTGAACCGCCTCGGCGGCGCGCCGGGCGCGTAGGCGGCGGCCGATGGCGGAGGCGACCGGCCCGGTGGCCGGACCGGCCCCGATCGAGATCAAGCGTCGGCTCGGCACCCTCCGCACCGTCACCGACTCGAAGGAGCACGCCCACATCACCGTCCGGCCGCCGATCTGCGCCCAGTGCCCCCACTCGTTCTGCACGCTCGTCTGCCCGGCGAAATGCTACGAACGGATCGACGGCCGCTTGGTCTTCCGCTACGAGGACTGCGTCGAGTGCGGCGCCTGCGACATCGCCTGCGACCAGGGCTCCGTCACCTGGACCCTCCCGCGCGGCCCCTACGGCGTGAAGTACGCCTACGGGTAGGCCCGGCCCCGACGGCGCCGGGCCGCCGCGGCGCCGACCGGCGTCGGCGCGACCGGCGGCTTCCACTGAACGCGCATCTTAAAACCCCGGCCGCGGGCTCTTCGGGCGGAGTCCGTACGCCGACCACCGCCCCCGTCCCCGGAGCATCGGTGCTGTTCCCGTACCGGCCCCGGCCGGGCCAGGATCGCGTGGTCGCGGCCGTCGGCGAGACCGCGCGTCTCGGCGGCCCGCTGCTCGTGCACGCCCCGACCGGCAGCGGCAAGACGGTCGCCACCCTCGCCCCCCTGCTCGAGCACGCGGAGGCGGCCGACCACCGGATCCTCTACCTCGTCCGCACCCACTCCCAGGAGGTCCAGGTCCTCCAGGAGGCGCGGGCGATCGCCCATCGCCTGGAGCGGCCGATCGTCGCGGTCGGCCTGCAGGGACGGGCGCGGCGCTGCTTCCTGCTCGAGAACGTCGCCGAGATGAAGGGGGCGACCGCCGAGGAGCACGGGAAGCTCTGCGCCGACCGCAAGCGGGCGACCGAGCGGGCGATGGCCGGCGAGGCGCCGCTCGTCCCCCCGCCGGAGCTCCCCGAGGGGGGGGAGATCGACCTCACCGACCTGGACGGCTGCCCGTACTACGCCCGGGTCCTCCAGACCGACCTCGAGGAGCTCGTCGAGCGGATCGGGGCGAAGCTGCCGACCCCCGCCGAGTTCGACCGGATCAGCCGCGAGGAGAACCTCTGCGCCTACGAACTTTCCAAGAAGCTGGTCCCGCGGGCCCGGCTCGTGACGGCGCCCTACGCGTTCTTCTTCCACCCCCACATCCGCCGCTCGCTGCTGGGCTGGATGGGGGTCGGCCCCGAGGCGGTCGACCTGGTCATCGACGAGGCGCACAATCTCCCCCAGCAGCTCCGCGATCTCGCGAGCGTCGCGCTCCCGCAGGAGTCGGTCCGGCGGGCCCGCGCCGAGGTCGCCGAGCGGGGCGACTTCCAGCTGCCGGACGGCCCGAGCGCGACCCGCTTCTTCGACATCGTCGGCGCCGCCGTCGAGGAGCTCGTCCAGGCGCTCGTCCGCGAGGACGACGCCGTCCTGCCGTCGACCGTCTTCGAGGACGCGCTCCTGACGGCGCTCGGCGGGACGAGCCACCGGCTCGACACCTGGCTCGGCGCGCTGGCGACGTGGGGGGAGAACCTCAAGGAGGAGAAGCGGCGGGAGCGCCACCTCCCCCGCTCCTGGGTCCACACCGTCGCGCTGACGCTCCTCTCCTGGCCGCAGCTCGAGCCGCCGAACTACGTCAAGCTCGCGACCCGACTTCCGCGGCCGGCGCTGGAAGCCTACGCCCTGGATGCGGCCGGACCGGCGCGCCCGATCCTCGACTGCCACCTCTCCGTCCATCTGTCGGGGACCCTCGCCCCGATCGACGAGTACCGGGACGCCCTCGGGCTCGGCAACCGGGCGCGCTCGGTGGAGATCCCGTCGCCGTTCCCCCCGGAGCACCGCCGGTTCCTCTACGATCCGACCGTCACGACCCGCTTCGAGGAGCTCCGCCAGGATCCGCGGGCGATCGCGCGCCTCGCCGACCGGATCGCCGCCGTGATCGCGAGCCTGCCGGTGAAGACGGCGGTCTTCTTTCCGAGCTTCGACCTCCTCCAGAGGGTCCTCGACGCCGGCCTGCAGTCGAGCCTCCCGGGGAACGTCGTGATCGAGTATGCGAAGATGCCGAGCGGCGACCTCTGGCGGTCGATCGAGGGGTGGAAGCGGGATCCCCAGGGGACGGTCCTCCTCGGGGTGACCGGCGGCCGCCTGGCGGAGGGGATCGACTACCCGGACGAGGAGCTCGAGGCGGTCGTCATCGTCGGGATCCCGTATCCGAAACCGACCGCCCGCGCCGAGGCGCTGCGGCGGTTCCTGGATGCCACCACGGGCAAGGGGTGGGAGTACACGGTGGAGGCGCCCGCGGCGCGGGCGATGCTCCAGGCGTTCGGCCGGATGATCCGCAGCGAGCACGACCGCGGGCTCGCGATCGTCCTCGACAAGCGGGCGACCGCGTTCGCCCGCTGGTTCCCGGGCCTCGAGCCGATCGGGGACCTCGCCGCCACGACCCGCGCCTTCTACGGCGGACGGCGGGCGCGCTGGTCCCCGAGCCGACGGCGGGGGTCGGACGGCTCCGCCCCCGACGCGACCGTCCCCCCTCCATAACCGATATGAACCGGGGGCGGGAGCGGAGGCCCGTGATCATCACCCGCACGCCCCTTCGGATCAGCTTCGCGGGGGGCGGCACCGACCTGCCGTCGTTCTACCGGGACCACGGCGGCGGGGCGGTCACCAGCGCCGCGATCGACCGCTACGTCCACGTCCTCGTGAACGAGAAGTTCGAGGGGACGATCCGGGTCGCCTACTCGCGGACGGAGAACGTCGACCGCCTCGAGCAGCTCGAGCACCCGATCTTCCGCGAGGCGATGAAGCTCGCCGGCGTGCACCGGGCGCTCGAGATCCACTCGATCGCCGACATCCCCGGCGAGGGGACCGGGCTCGGCTCGTCGTCGACCCTCACGGTCGGGCTCCTGAACGCCCTCTACGCCTACCAGGGCCGGCTCTGCGAGCCGGCGCGCCTGGCCGAGGAGGCGTGCGACATCGAGATCGAGCGGCTCGGCGGCGCGCAGGGGAAGCAGGACGACTACATCGCCGCCTTCGGGGGCGTCCAGCATTTCGAGTTCCGCCCGGACGACTCCGTCCGCGCCGAGCCGATCCCGCTCTCCCGCGCCGGCCGGGAGGCGCTCTCCGACCACCTCTCCCTCTTCTACACCGGCATCACCCGCAAGGCGGACGGGATCCTCCGCACCCAGAGCCGGCGGACCGAGCAGAACATCCCGACGCTCGAGCGGATGCGGACGCTCGCGGTCCGGGCCCGGGAGGCGATCGTGCGCCACGACTGGCCGGGGCTCGGCGCCGTGATGGACGAAGGGTGGGAGCTCAAGCGCGGGCTCGCCGAGGGGATCTCGAACCCCGAGATCGACGGCTGGTATGCCCGGGCGAAGGCGGCCGGCGCGCTCGGCGGCAAGATCACCGGCGCCGGCGGCGGCGGGTTCCTCCTCCTCCTCCACCCGCCCGAGCAGAGCCATCAAATAGCCGCCGCCCTCTCGCCGATGCAGCGGCTGCCGATCCGGATCACGCCGGAGGGGTCGCGGATCCTGTTCGTGGGACGATGACCGAACCGCGTTCCCCCGCCGCCTACCTCGCCGAGTACGTCGCCGAGACGCGGGCGTGCCTCGAGGCCCCCTACCTGCGGGAGGCGCTCGAGCGGATCGTCCCGCTGTTCCTCGCGGCCCGCGCCGAGGACCGGACGATCTTCTTCTTCGGCAACGGGGGGAGCGCCGCGACCGCCTCCCACTTCGTCGTCGACATCGCGAAGGGGACCCGCCCGTCCCTGAAGCCGGGGCCGCCGACGGAGCGGTTCCGCTGTCTCGCCCTGAACGACAACGTCCCGAGCGTGATGGCGTGGGCGAACGACACGGAGTACGCCCGCATCTTCGCCGAGCAGCTCCGCAGCCTCGCCGTCCCGGGCGACCTCGTCGTCGCGATCTCGGGGAGCGGGAACTCGCCGAACGTCCTCGAGGCGGTGCGGGCGGCGAAGGAGCTCGGCCTCACCACGATCGGGCTCACGGGCATCGGGGGCGGCCGGCTGAAGGAGCTCGTCGACGTCCCGCTCGTCGTCCCGTCGAACAGCATGCAGCACACCGAGGACGTCCACCACATCGTCCTCCACTACCTCACCGCGTTCCTCCGGGACGAGCGGCCGCCCCGCCCGCGATGACGGTCCGCATCCGCGACTACATGGTGCTCGAGGTCGAGCACCTCCGCACGACGACCCGGGTCCGGGAGGCGATCGACCGGCTGACGCGCAGCCGCCACCACGGGATGCCGGTCACGGACGACGACGGGAAGCTCGTCGGCTTCGTCAGCGCGAAGGAGCTCCTCCGCCACGCCGGGGAGGGGGAGACGCCCCTCGGCCGGATCATCCGGCCGGGGACGTACACCGCGAGCCCCGAGACGGCGCTCGACGACGCCGCCCGGATCATGTTCCGCTACGGGCTCCGCGACCTCCCGATCGTCGACGACCGGGGGCGGCTCTGCGGGGTCCTCTCGAACCTCGACGTCGTCCGCTCCCACTTCGAGCGGGCGTCGCCGACGAAGGCGGAGATGCTCCGCCAGCTCCTGACCGAACGGTACCAGCTCCCGTTCGCCGTCCACCGGGGCCTGGTGCCGATCCACGAGCTCACCCCCACCCAGTGGAAGGTCTTCGAGGACGAGCTCGAGGGGCGCCGCTACGAGCTCGAACGGGGATTCGCCGAGCCGGTCCTCGTCCTGCGCAAGGGGGAGCGCTGGATCCTGGTCGACGGCCACCACCGGGCGCTGGCGGCGCGGGAGATGGGGCTCGCCCAGCTGCAGGCGTTCGTGCTCACCTGCGACCGCCCGGAGGAGTTCGCCGTCCAGCAGACGGGGTTCGAGCGGGTCGCCGAGGAGCACCACCTGCGCTCCGTCCAGGACATCGAGATCGACCGGAGCGCCCACCACCCGCTCCTCGAGGTCACGACCCAGCTGCTCCGCCGGTTCGACCTGCCGGGGCCGGGGGCCGCCGACCCGTAGCCCTGCGGCCGCCCCCCCCAAGTTCGGACCGAGGCGATAAAGCGCGGGGCTCCGCTGTCCGTCCGAACCCCGGATGGAGATCCCGTTCCCCCCGCTCGACGTCACGACGGCGTTCCTCCCGTTCGTCGCGGTGGCGCTGTCGATGATCGGGATCACCGTGTTCGTCCTGGCCCGTCTCCTCCCCCGGGAGCGGAGCCCGCTCGCCCTCTCCACGATGGTCCTCGGCGTCGCCGCGCTCGGCGGCGGCAGCCTCCTCCTCCTCGCGCTGATGTGGGTCTTCGTCGACCCGAACGGGACGACCGCGTGGACGTGGGTGCTCCTCGCCTTCAACTTCATGATGATGGTCCCGGCCGGTCTCTGGTTCGTCTCGCTCATCGTCTACCGGGACCGACGGGTCGACTGGCACGGCTGGCTCTGGCCGGCGGTCCTCGCCGTCGTGGTCGTCGGCTCGGAGACGATGATGGGCATCCTGTTCGCCGTCGGCGGCGGCAACGCGCCCCAGACGCCGGTCGCGGTCCTCGCCCTCGGCCTCGGCTCGATCTGGTTCTACTGGTCGATGGGGACGGTGATGCTGGCGCTGATCCTCTGGCTGCCGATCCGCGGCCTCGTCCGCGGCTCGCTCGGGGCCCTCACGGCCGCGGCGTTCCTCGCCCCGTGGGTCGTCGCGGCGCCGCTCGTCGGGATCGCCGGGATGGGGCTCCTCATGACCGCCGTGGTCGTCGCCCTCTACGTCCATCTCGGCCGGCGGGCCCGGATCGGTTCCGCCGATCTCGGGGTGGTGGTCGGGCTCGCGGTGGCGTTCGCGCTCATGGTCGGCGGCCAGGTGGCGGTCGTCGCGATGCCCGGCTCCTACGGGGCGGCGCTGGCGTTCGGCGGCACCACCGCGCTCGCGATGCTCGGCGAACTCGCCTACGTCTTCCGGCAGAGCGCCGATTCGTACTACACCGATATCAAGCGCATCCAGGTCGGCACCCCGTCGGGAGCGCTGTGAAGGAGCCGTCCGCCCGCGGGCCGGTCCCCCCCCTACGTCGGGCCGCCCCATGGATCGTCGCCGCCGTCCTGCTCGCCGGGCTCGGGGTCCCCGCGGTCGGGGGCGCCTTCGGCCATCCGGCCTCGATCCCGGCGATCGGGGTCGCCCGCCCGACGAACGCCACGACCGTGCTCGCGATCAACCTCACCGACCAGCCCCGGTTCGCGCCGTCGACGCTGAACGTCTCGGCGGGGACGACGGCGACGTTCGACCTCGTGAACCTCGGCAATTACTCCCACACGTTCACCCTCCTCGCCCGGCCGAACGTCGTCCTGAACACGAGCTGGTCGCCGGCGGAGCTCGATCGATACGTGGCGGCGAACGGGTCGCTCGCGAACGTCTCCCTCGCCCCCGGCAGCCGGGCGACCGCGACGGTGACGTTCAACGCGTCGACCGGCTTCGACGTCTTCGAGTTCGTCTCCCTGGTCCCCTACCAGTTCCAGGCCGGGATGTACGGGTTCGTCGACATCACGTCGTCGGCCCCGGGGCTCCTCGCCTCCGAGAACACGACCGACAGCTACTCGTTCGTGCCGAACGCCCTCGTGGCGAACGCGACCCACTTCCCGTTCAACCTGGACGTCCTCGTCACGAACCTCGGCAACCTCGGGCACACGTTCACCGTCTCCCCGTGGACGAACTACTCGCTCTCGCCGGCGAACTTCACGACGTTCTTCCAGGCCCACCCGCCGCTCGTCAGCGTGAACGTCCCGAGCGGCGCCGGCCAGACCGTGTGGGCGAATTTCACCGTCCCCGGGCCGGGCGTCTACCAGTACATCTGCCAGGTCCCCGGCCACTTCGCGAACGGCATGTACGGCTTCCTCTACGTCGACGTCGCGCCCCCGCCGCCGCCGGCGGCGCCGAGCACGGCGATCATCCAGGGCTGGGTGCTCGTCGGCTCGGGCGTCCTCCTCGGGGTCGGCATCACCCTGGCGGCGACGACCGCCTACATGGGCCGGTTCCCGCGACCCCCCGAGCCGAGCGAACCCTCCCCCTAAGCCGATAGCTCTCCCCCCGGCCCCCCGTCCGGTCGGGTCGGCCCCGGCGAGCCGATGGCCCACCCGGAGCCCCAGGCGCGGCGCACCGCGGCGGCCGATCCGGGCCGATGGCACCCGCAGGGCAGAACGGGCCGCCCCGCCTTCGGTCCCGGCCGACCGCGGCCGGTCGGCGCGGCGGAACGGCCCTCGGTTGGAGCGGGGGTCCGGGCGCCCTCGGATTTCCCCTCACCGATCATGGTCGGCGTGTCGCGGGGGTGGGAGGCGCGCGGGGACCGGGGTCTTACCGGGGGCGCCGAGCCCCGTTCCCGCCGGGGTGGCGAATCGGGCCGGCGGCGCTTACGTCACCACGAGGAAGGAGCGCATCGTTCCGTGGAACGTGCCGCAGAACTCGGTGCACTGGATCAGGAACTGGGTGCCGGGGGAGACGCTCGGCACGTTGAACGCGAGGTGGTTCGTGCGACCGGGGATCGCGTCAATGCGAATCCCGAGCTGGGGGATGTTGAACGAATGGATCACGTCGGCGCCCGTGACGTTGATCTGGATCAGACTTCCGGCCGGCGCCCATAACGCCCCGCCGGAGACCGAGTTGTTGGCGGCGTCGTAGGTCGAGTTGTAGCAGGTCCCGTTCGCGGGGTAACAGAACTCCCACTGCCACTGCCGGCCGATCACGGTGACGTACTCGTCCGGATGGGCGGGCAGGGCGTCGACGTGGTAGAGCAGGACCGTCGAATACGCCGCCACTCCCGCCAGGAGCACCACGACCGCCAGCGTCCACGCCGCCTCGAGCCGGTTAACCATACCGCCTCCGATTCGCGACCGGGTCCCGCCACTTCCAGAGGGCGTAGACGAGGAAGGCGAACGTGATGAGCGCTCCGGCGACGCCCATCCCGACCATCACCCAGACCAGACCGCTGGTCTCCTGGAGGTTCGTCGGTCCGGCCCCGACCCAGCCGAGCAGCGAGGCCATCGAAAAGGCGAACGTCGTTCCTCCGATCCGTCGCGGCCCCGCCGCGCCGTACGGGGGGTGGGGCTGCCCCTACATATGCGGCGCGTACGAACTGACGCCGGGCGGCCGAGCGGCCGGGTTGCCCGTCCGCGCGGTCAAGGGACGGAGTCGTACGTACGGAGGGGGTTTTAATCCGACGGGGGGTGCTGCGCGCGGTTGCCCGCATTGGGAGTCACACGCATGGCCCGCCGGGGAGTTTCTCGAGCCTGGATCGCCGTAAGCGTGGCCGCGCTGCTCCTGGTCGGGGTCTATGTCGCCGACCTCAGCCAAGCCCCGAGCCACCCCGACATCGTCGACGCGGCCGGTTCCTCCTCGGTCGCCGTCACCGGGACGTCGTCGTTCCAGTTCATCCCCTCGGGGTTCAACGACCTCGCCACCCACTCCACCATCCAAGTGACGTTCACCGACGCGGGGTCGCTCGTGCACACCTTCTCGATCCTGGACCGGGAGGGCGTCGTGATCCCGACCAGCACCACCTCGAGCGCGCTGAACGCGCTGTTCTCGCAGTACGGCGCGCTCACGGTCATCAACGCCAGCGGTGCGGGGAACTACAACGGCAACTTCACCTCCCCCGGCGTCGGCTGGTACGAATTCGTCTGCCAGATCCCCGGCCACTTCCAGTCCGGGATGTACGGGTTCATCGCCTTCGGCGAGGCGCTGCCCTCGAACCTCACGGTCACCGCCCCGAACGAGGGCCCGGGGGCGGCGGTCTTCATCATCATCGGCACCATCGTCGCCCTCACGGTCGTCGCGGTCGTCCTGGGGTTCGTGATCGGGCGGCGCCGCGGCGACTCCGACGAGATGCCGCCGGAGCGCCTCGGCTACCCCGAGCCACCCGCCGCCCCCGGAGAGCCCCCGCGCACGGTCGAGCCCCCGCCGCCGCCCGGAGCCCCCCCGCTCGCCTGAAGGCCCCTCGAGGGGAAGCCTCATAACCTACGGTCCATGTAGTAGGTTAGAGGCAACCGAATGGCGTGGAATGCCCCGAGCCGAGAGCGGCGCGTCCTGAGGGCCGGTCACTCCTCCATCGCGGTCACGCTGCCGAAGCCGTGGGCCGAGGCGATGAACCTTCGGCCCGGGGATTTGATCGTCTTCGACCAGAACGACGACGGGACGCTCTATCTGAAGCCGGCGCCGGTCCCCGGCGCGACACCCGAGGGGGCGCCGTTCCTGGTCCAGGCCCGCTCGTTCGACACCCCGGGCGTTTTGCACCGGCTGATCGTCGGCGCCTACCGGGTCGGCCACGACGCGATCGAGATCCGGACCGACCAGCCGCTCTCCGCCGAACGCACCGAGGAACTGCTGAACGCCGCCCGCGGCCTCCTCGGCGTCTCCGTGGTCGCGCAGGAGCCGAACCGCGTCGTGCTGCAGAACTTCATCGACCCGTCGAAGTACGGCCTGCCGCAGCTGGTCCAGCGGATGAAAATGATCCTGGTCGCCTTCCTCGAGGAGATGGAGGAGGTCGTCCGCCGCCGGGCGAAGGGCCGCCGGCCGACGAACCTCGAGGAGGAGGCGAACAAGGTCCTGGCGCTCCTGGTCCGGCAGTTGTTCCTGGCCAGTCGGGACTGGGCGCTCGCCCGGCGCATCGGAAGTCCGGACCCCCGCCAGCTCCTCGAGTGGCGGGTCGCGGTCCATGCGCTGGAGGAGCTCTCCGCCCTGTTCGCGGAGGCGCTTGCCAGCCTCGTCGAGGCGCCCGCCGCCCCGAAGAACGACCCCTCCGCCGCGGAGCTGGCGGCGTTCCTGCCGGAGCTCAAGGGCCAGCTCAAGAACGTGGTCGACTCGCTGATGCACCCGTCCCTGGACCACGCCTGCGAGGTCTACCATGCGGGCGGGGCGCTCGACACCGTCTCGCCCCTCCCGAAGGGGGTGACGGCCCGCGGTCCGCTCCCGCGCGCTCCCTACCGCCCGGCGACCGCCCTATTGCGTCGCGGCGCCGCCTGCTTGGGCCTGCTCGCGGAGCTCGCGATCGACCGCGCCGTCGCCAGCGGCACCGAGACGGTGATGGTCGAGGCCGCCTGACGCGGCTTATATCCTCCGAGTACGGGTCGAACGAACCGGTACGGTCCCCCGGTACGAACGCCATATCGTCCTTGCCCGGGTCCGACGGCAGAGGGGCGGATGTTCGACTCCATCGACGACTGGCTCATCATCGCCGTGGTCGCGGGGATCCTGTTCTACGGGTCCTCCAAGATTCCCCAGCTCGCCCACAGTCTCGGGCGGTCGGTCGGGGAGTTCAAGCGCGGGCGGCTCGAGGTCGAACGGGAACTGAAGGCGGAGCAGACGGCGGGCGCCGCCGCCGCTCCCGCCGCGCCCGCCGCCGGCCGGAGCCCGTAAGGTCCCCCCGAGGCATGCGGACCCGATCGAATGCGCGTCGACGCCGGCCGGACGGGCCGGTCGCCCGGGACCGACCGGGGGGGTGGTCGAGTGGCTCATGAGCGACCTGAGCCGGGTCCTCGCGATCCTGGGGGAGGTCCGGACGCGCCTCGTGCGGATCGCTTGGGTGCTGCTCCCGACGTTCGGCTTCCTGCTGTTCTTCGAGATCGTGCCGATCCGGCTCGACCTGTTCGGGATCGCGGTGCCGTTCGGCTATCCGTGGCCGAGCCCGTTCTACAACGTCACCGCGCAGGTCTTCCGCGCGATGGTCGCCTGGATGCTCCCCCCCGGCGTGACGCTCCTCAACCTCGGGGTCGGCGACTCGATCCTCGTGCAGATGGAGATCGGGATGCTCCTCACCCTCATCGTGGGGATGCCGTGGATCGTCCACGAGGTCGGCGCCTTCCTGGTCCCGGCCCTGCGGCGGAACGAGCGGGCGCTGCTCCGCCAGATCGGGATCCCCGCGACGGCGCTCTTCGCGCTCGGGACCGCCCTCGGGCTGTTCCTGATCACCCCGTTCACCTTCCTCCTGCTGTTCAAGTACGTCGCGGCGATGGGGCTCGCCCCCGTGCTCGGGGTGCAGGAGTTCGTCACCTTCGCCCTCCTCTACTCGATCGCCTTCGGGCTCGTCTTCGAGCTCCCGGTCTTCGTCTACGCCCTGACGCGCCTCGGGATCGTCCGGGGGGGGACCTGGATGAAGCACTGGCGGGGCGCGATCCTCGGATCGCTCGTCTTCGGGATGGTCATCACCCCCGACAACTCGGGGATCACGATGCTGCTCATCGCGACGCCGATGATGGCGCTCTACTTCGGCGGCGCCTACTTTGCGGCCCGCTGGGAGCGCCGGGCGGGCGAGACGCGCCGGCGGCCCCCCGCGGCGGTGGGGGCGGGGTGAGGTAACCGATGGCGCTCCTCTCCGACGTCGACTGGATGATCCTCCTGATCGCCGCGGCGTTCCTGCTCTTCGGGCCGCAGAACGCGGAGCTCCTGCGCACCCTCGGCCGCTGGTACGGCCGGGCGGCGCGGCTGAAGCAGGAGCTGCTCTCCGAGTTCGCGCGGGCCGCCGACCTGCCGGCCGCCGGCGGCGGACTCAGCATCCGCGGCGCCCTTCTCGGGATCGACGAGGCGCCGTCGGCCCGGGGCGTACCGGCCGCCGTCGCCCGTCCCCCGTCCCTCACCGGATCCGTCGGCCCCGCCGGCCCCGCGGCCGCGCCCTGGAGCGGCGGCTACCCGGTCGCGACGTGGACCGCGACGGCCCCGGTCGTTCCGTCCGAGATCGAGGTGAGCCGATGAGCCTCGCACCGGACCAGATCGTGACGCTCACGGAGATCCTGGTGACGCTCATGGGTATCGGCGTGATCTGGGCCGTCTACCACGGCAGCGAGCGGGCCGAACTGCCGGGGGAGGCGACGATCCCCGACCCGCACGAGGTCGACGACGCGAAGCCCGACACCCGTGGGAGGACCCTCTGATGCCGATGGATCTCGACTGCGCCGCCGGATGCCCCCTGACCGCCCCTCAGCCGATCGCCCCGTTCGACTTCCCCGTCGGGCAGGTCCGCCGGGTCGCCCCGGTCGGCGACGACGGGGACGTCGACGAGACCCGCCGCAACATCCTCAAGCTCGCGGGGGTCGGGGCCCTGGTCCTCGCCGGAGGGGGCCTCGGCGCCGCGGCGCTCCAGTACGCCCAGCCGCCGGTGGTCGGGCTCACGAGCTACCCCCGGGTGCAGCTGATCGATGCCGACGGCCGCCCGCTGACGATCGCCGCGGTGGAGCAGGAGTACAGCGTCGACACGAGCGACCTGTTCATCTTCAACTACCCGCTCCGCAACGAGCCGAACTTCTTCCTCAACCTGAGCCCGGCGAACGGCCAGGCGCCGAGCCCGACGAACCCGGGGAAGTGGAACGCCCCCGGGGGGATCGGCACGCACGGGTCGATCCTGGGGTACAGCGCGATCTGCCAGCATCTGGGCTGCCCGGCCCCCGCGATCTCCTACTATCCGCCGGGGACCTGCCCGAAGACGTTCGACAACGGGGCGCTCCCGTTCTACATCCACTGCTCCTGCCACGGCTCGACCTACGACGTGACCAACCGGGCGGCGAACCTGACCGGCCCCGCGGTCCTGCCGCTGCCGCAGGTCGTCTTCGACACGGACTCGGCCGGGAACATCTTCGCGGTCGGGCTCAACGGGCCTCCGGTGAACGGCCACCTGAACTCGCTCCAGGGAGACTACGGGGTCGCCTCGACGGTCCAGCTGACGCGGGAGACGCCGATCATCCTCTGCAGTTTCCCGGCCTAAGGGGGGTCGAGAGTGTCGTTCTCGGATTGGTACAACCGTTCCCTCAACAAGATCTGGGGGTTCGTCGAAGACCGCACCGCGATGAAGCGGTGGGCGCTCCGCCCCCAGCCCGAATTCAGCTTCAAGCCGTCGTACTGGACGGGCGCGTTCGTCGCCGTCGCCCTGGTCTACCAGATCATCTCCGGCGCGCTGCTCCTCCTCTACTACCAGCCGAGCACCAGTTCGACCCTCACCGGATGCGGGCAGGCGGTCGGGAGCGCCTCGACGGCGCCCGCGGCGTGGTGTTCCACCTACTACATCATCCACTCGGTGCCGATGGGCGAGCTGCTGCTCTCGAGCCACCTCTACGGCGCCTACGCGATGATCTTCCTCCTGTTCCTCCACTTCTTCCGGGGCTACTACGTCGGGGTCTACAAGTCCCCCCGGGAGTTCTCCTGGATGGTCGGGACCCTCCTGATGGTCGTCACGCTCGGGATGGGATTCACCGGCTACCTGCTGCCGTACACCCAGCTCGCCTACAACGCCACGAACGTCGGCGTCGTCCTCGCGCTCCGGCTCCCGACCGTCGGGCCGCTGCTCGGCCCCCTGATCCTCGCCGACGGGACCGGGCAGGGGCTGCTGTCGAGGATGTTCGACGCCCACGTCATCCTCCTCCCGCTCGCCCTCGCCGGGCTGTTCTACGCCCACCTCGCCCTGTTCGAGTCGCACGGGATCGCCCCGCCCGCGACCTCCGATCCCCTCCAGCGGCGGCGGTTCACGGACAAGGAGGAGAAGGACCACGTCCCGTTCATCCCCCACATCCTCTTCTACACCCTCAAGTGGGGGCTGCTCTACCTCGGCGTCCTCTTCGGGATCGCCGCCCTCTGGCCGTGGAGCCTGCCGACGTACGTCGGCAACACCGCCGCGGTCGGGGTCGTCACCGAGCCCGATTGGTACTTCCTCTGGCTGTTCAAGCTCGTCGACTTCCAGGGGGTCACGCCCGTCATCGCGATCGCCGCGTCGACCGCGATCCTCCTCTACATCCTGTTCCTGCCGTTCCTCGACCGCTCGAAGCGGACCCACCCGCGGGACCGCCCGCTCTTCATCTTCATCGGGACCTGCCTGCTCGAGTTCTTCGTGGTGATGACCGTCTGGGGCGGCGAGACCCCCGGCGTGCAGATCATCCCGATCCAGATCGCCGAGACGCTCGGGCCCCCGTTCGCGGTCACCGCGCTCGCGGTCGGCCTGTTCCACTGGCGCTACCGGCTCAGCTACCGCCGCCGCCTCGCCGCGCGGCAGTCGCAGTCGTTCGCCGGCCCGTATCCGTCCGCCGTCCCCGCCCCCCACCCGACCCCGTCCGCGACGGAGGTGAGCTCCCCTGAGTGATCCCGCGACCCCCCGGTGGAAGACCGGTTGGCTCTGGGCGATCCTCGGGATCTTCCTCGTCTTCGGGTCGGTCGGCCTCGCGACGATCGTCTACGGGCTCGCCGGCCTCTTGGCCGGGGACGCCTGGGATCTGATCGCCTCGATGGTGGGCGCGCTCGTCGCGGCGCTGTCGTTCCTGTTCATGGCCGGGATCCTCTACCGCGTGGACCGCTACCGGGGGACCCCCAGCAGGAGGATCGAGCTCTTTGAGTGACCTCGCCCTCCCGCCGGCGGAGTACCGTCGCCTTCGCCAGCGCGTGCTGGACCTCTACGCCGCCACGATCCTGCTCATGCTGGTCGGGCTCGGCGTCCTGCTGCTCTACACGATCCTGCTGGTCGGCCCGCTCGACACCCCGGGGGCGCAGCAGTCGTTCGGCCTCGCGCTCGCCCTCGCCTTCCTCATGGCCGCCGTCGCGGGACATCTGGTCGACCGCATGTACCGGGTCTGGCCGCTCGGCCGCCGCATCCACCCGACCCCGCCGGGACCGGTGACGACCGCCGCGGAGGTCCGATTCTGGAAAGTGCTGATCTTCGTCTGCGCCGTCGGCGCGATCGCCTACCTAGTGGGGGCGCTGATCGCGGGATGACGGCGGAGGGGGGCTGACATGGACATCGGGACCACCGCGGTCATCGCCGGGCTCATCGCCGTCTTCGCCGGATTCCTGCTCTGGGCGTTCAGCTACCGGGGACCGTGGCTGGTCCGGGTGCTGAAGCGGTGGATCTTCACCACCGACCACCGCCGCATCGGCCTCATGTACATCGGCATCGGGATCCTGTTCTTCTTCATCGGCGGGATCTACGCGACCCTCATCCGCACCGACCTGGGCCTGGTGCAGGGGCTCGGCCTCGACCCCCAGACGACGCTCGGGATCACCCCGGACGTCTACTCGACCCTGTTCACGATGCACGGGGTCCTGATGATCTTCATGTTCATCATGCCGACCCTCGCCGGGTTCGGGAACTTCCTGGTGCCGTCGATGATCGGCGCGAAGGAGATGGCCCTCCCCCGCATCAACGCGATCGCCTTCTGGATGCTCCCGCCCGCGGGGGTCCTCCTGATCCTCTCGAACGCCTACGCGGGCTGGACCGGCTACGTCCCGCTCTCGCTCACGACGCTGCCGGGGAACCCGTACGGCGTCGATCTCTGGATCCTGGGCCTCCACATCCTCACGATCTCCTCGATGCTGGGCGCGGTCAACTTCCTGGTCACGATCCTCAAGCACCGCGCCCCGGGGGTCCACTACTGGAACATGCCCCTCTTCGTCTGGTCGATCCTGATCAACTCGGTCCTCCTGATCTTCGCCCTCCCGTCGCTCTCGATCGCCCTCACGTTCGTCCTCTCCGACCGGAACTTCGGGACCCACATCCTGGCGGCGGTCAACGGGACCCCGCTCGGCGGCGCGCTCCTCTACCAGAACATCTTCTGGTTCTTCGCCCACCCCGAGGTCTACATCATGGTCCTGCCCGCGTTCGGCATCATCTCGACGATCCTGCCGAAGCTCGCCCGCAAGGACATCTTCGGCTACGGCGCCATGGCGATCTCGCTCGGCGTCTTCGCGGTGCTCTCCTTCGCCGTCTGGGAGCACCACATGTTCGTCACCGGCATCAGCGTGAACATCCAGTTCGTCTTCATGCTCTCGACGATGGCGATCGCCGTTCCGTCGGCGGTCAAGACGTTCAACTGGATCGCGACGCTCTGGGGCGGGCGCATCTGGATGGCGATCCCGATGTGGTTCTGCGTCGCCTTCATCACCGGGTTCGTGATCGGGGGCCTCTCGGGCCTGATGCTCGCCTCGGTGCCCGTCGACTACCTCTACCACGGCACCTACTTCGTGGTCGCCCACTTCCACTACATCCTGCTCGGCGGGACCCTGATGGCGATCTTCGCCGGGATCTACTTCTACTACCCGATCCTGACCAAGCGCTGGTACAACCAGAAGCTCGCCCAGATCCACTTCGTCCTCACCTACGTCGGGGTGAACCTCCTCCTCTTCCCGATGTTCATCCTGGGCGCGGAGGGGATGCCCCGGCGGGTCTACACCTACCTCTATGTCGGCAACTTCCAGGCGCTCAACTTCCTCTCCACGATGGGCGCCTACATCCTCGGCATCGGCCAGCTGTTCTTCCTGTTCAACATGGTCTACAGCTACTTCGCGGGCGAACACGTCACCGCGGCCGACCCGTGGGGCGAGGAGCTCGCGGTGACGATGACCGGCCCCTCGCACCCGGCGCCGGTGACCGTCCCCAACCCGCGCCCGATCCCGACCGCCGGCCAGCTGGAGAGCCACTAGGAGGCGGACGATGAAGGGGCACGATCTCTTCCGCATCGCCGCCATCTTCGCCGTCCTCCTCTGCTACTCGACGATCCTGCTCGGGGGGAACGTGATGGCGAGCGGGAACGGCCTCGCCTGCCCCGATTGGCCGTCGTGCTTCGGCAACGGGAACTTCCTGCCGGCGTTCCAGGGCGGGGTCATCGCCGAGTGGAGCCACCGGGTCTCGGCGTTCTTCCTCTCCACCTCGATCCTGGTCCTCGCCGTCCTCGGCCTCGCCTACGAGCGGAAGCGGCAGGTCCTCCTCCGGCTCGCCCTGACGGCGCTCGCCCTCGTCGTCGGCGAAGCGCTGCTCGGGGGGCTCGTCGTCGAGAACCAGCTCGCCCCGACGCTCGTGATCACCCATCTCGGGATCGCGACCGTCCTCTTCGGCATCCTGCTCGTCGTCGCGCTCCTCGCCAACCTCCGGGAGCTGCCGCAGCGCTGGATCCGCTGGGCCCGCCAGGCGGCCGAGGAACGCGCCCCCGTCCCCCGGAGCCTCGGTCCCAATGCGCGTCCGAATCCGGGGCCGACCGACCCGGCGCCGAGCCGGACCGCTCCCCGGGAAGCCTAAGCGCCCCCGGCCGGTCGGACGGAGGCCATGTCCGCCCCCGTCCCGGCCCCCTCCGCGCCGTCGGTCGCCGGCGGGTGGGCCGACTGGATCGAGCTCACGAAGCCCGGGATCACGGCGCTGATCTGCCTGGTCGCGGTCGGCGGATTCTTCCTCGCCGACCCGGCCGAGATCCGCTGGCTGCCGCTCGGCCTGGTCGTCGGGACCGGCGCCCTCGCCTCGGCCGGCTCGGCGATGCTGAACCACTATCTCGAGCGGGAGCGGGATCGCCGCATGCACCGGACGCGGGAACGCCCGCTCGCCGCCGAACGGATCGCCTCCGGCCCCGCCGCGCTCGCGGTCGGCCTCGCGCTCGTCGCGCTGGGCGTCGGCGCCGCCGCCGCGGTGCTGAACCTGCTCACCGCCGTCTCGATCCTGCTGGGGGCGCTGACGTATGTCGTCGTCTACACGGTCTGGCTCAAGCCGCGGTCGAGCTGGAACATCGTGATCGGCGGGTTCGCCGGCAGCGCCCCGGCGCTCGCCGGGGGGGCCGCGGCGACCGGCCACTGGTCGGCCGGCGTCCTCGCCCTCGCCCTCCTGGTCTTCCTCTGGACCCCGCCCCACTTCTGGAGCCTCGCGCTGCTCCTGAAGGACGACTACGCCCGCGCGGGGCTCCCGATGCTCCCCCGCATGGACGACGTCGGCTACTCCGGCCGGGTCGTGGTCGTCTCGGCCGCGCTGCTCGTCCCGTCGGCCGCGCTCGTCGGCCTCCTCGGGCCGGTCGCCTGGCCGGCGGCCGTCGCCCTGGTCGCCCTCGGATGCGCCTTCACCCTGGTGGCGGCGCCGCTGTGGCGCGGGACGGAGCGGCCGCGCGCGCGGCGGGCGTTCCTCTTCTCCGGACCGTACCTGCTGGGGGTCGTCGCCGTCCTCGTGGCGAACGCGGCGCTGATCCGGGCCGGGGTGCCGACCGGCTTCTGAGCCCGCGTCCGGACGTCGACCTTATCTCGGCGCGCCCCCTGCTACCTCCGATGTCGGACTCCTCCGGCCGGGTCGGAGCGTCGGGCGATCGCACGGTGGACGCGGAGCGCGTGCTGCGGCGGCTCGGGTACTCCCGGGTCGACCCGGTGCGGCGGGAGCCGTCCGGCGAGGCGGCGTTCTGGGTCCAGGAGGCGGGGGTCCCCCGCCGCACGTTCCCGGTCTACCTCTCCGGCCAGCGCGGGGACGTGGCCTCGGGGATCGACCGGTGGCTCGAGCGGGTCCGGGCCGCGACCGCCGGCCAGCGCGCGATCTTCGTCGTGCCGAACGACGCCGCCGCCGAGGCGGCGTGGCACCGGCTCGCGGGGGTCCCGGGATCGACGATCGAGCACGAGGTGTCGATCCTGGTCGTGCCGCCGGCGCCGGTCGCCGAGGCGGCCCCGCATTTCGCGCTCCGCATCCTGGCGCCGAAGGAGGTGCTCCGGGTCGGGACCGGCGTCGTGGTCGGGATGTTCCGGCGCGCCCAGGGGACGGACGGCGGCTCGCCCGTCGACTTCGAGGAGATGCTCGGCCTGCTCCGCAGCCGGTTCGGGATCGACGTCCACCGATCGCTCGGCGTCGCCTCGGACGAGGACGCCCTCTTCCTCCTCTACCAGCTCGCCCTGCGGGACGCCTACGCGCCCGGGGACCCCGGGGCGAACCTCCACCTGCTCGTCCTCAAGCCGACCGGCCCGGCCGCGCGGCTCCCGTGGTTCGCCGCGTAGCGTTCGCGGTCGAACCGAACCGATAAGAAGCGCTAGCGCGCTCGGCGGCCGATGACCGGTCCGAGGAAGCCGTACCAGTTTCCGTACACGCCGACCCCGGGCGGCGCGCTCCCCCCGCCGTCGATGACGCCGGCGGAGGGGACCGCCGACCTCTGGGGGTACTTCTGGATGGCCCTCCTGAGCACCCTCATCATCGCGGTCACCGGGCTGTTGACGCTCGGCTACGTCCGTCACTGGTTCTGACCGCGGCGCCGGGCCGGCAAACCATTATCTGACCCGGCCGGGTCGGCGCGCCGCCGGCGCGGGGCCGTGGGGTAGCTTGGACCATCCTTCTTGCTTGGGGTGCAAGAGACTCCGATTCAAATTCGGACGGCCCCACCGCCGGCGACCCGCGGGGGCCCGGGCGCCCGGGGCCGGACGCCGTCCGCGCGCGCCTAAGTAGGGGGCGCCGTTCGGCGGACCGTGCCGCGACGCTTCGTTACGGAACGCCGTCGGGACCCGTACTACCGGGCGGCGCAGCGGGAGGGGCTCCGCTCGCGCGCGGCGTTCAAGCTCGCCCATCTCGCCGACCGGTTCGGCTTTCTTCGGGCCGGCGGCCGGGTCCTGGACCTCGGGGCCGCCCCGGGCGGCTGGTCGGTCGTCGCGCGGGAGCGGGTCGGGCCGACGGGGACGGTCGTCGCCGTCGATCCGCGCGCCGTCGAGCCGATCGACGGGGTCGCCTTCCTCCGCGGCCGGGTCGGCGATCCGCGGCTTGCGGCCCGGCTCGGCGCCGCCTCGTTCGACGTGGTCCTCTCCGACATGTCGCCGCGGATCAGCGGCGCCTATCCGACCGACCACGCCCGCTCGGTCGGGCTGGTGCGGGACGCGTGGCACCTCGCCGAGGTCGTCCTCGTGCCGGGGGGGACGTTCGTGGCGAAGATCTTCGACGGCGACCTGGTCGCCGGCATCGAGGCGGAGCTGTCGGGCCGGTTCGCCCGCATCCGCCGGACGAAGCCGCCGGCCTCGCGGGAGAGCTCGTCGGAACTGTACCTGATCGCGACCGGCTTTCGCGCCCGGCCGCCCGCGCCCGAGAGCGCGGCCCCCCCCGAGCCCCGCTAAATAGGTTCGGAATATGCCCCGGAACCGCCGCTTTTGAGGCCTGGTATCTCGTGATCCGTTTCGGACCGGCGGGGATCCCTCTTTCCTGCAAAGGACGCACGCTGCGCGACGGGATCGCCGACGTGCACCATCTCGGCCTCACCGCGATGGAGGTCCAGTTCATCAAGGTCAACCCGCTCGCCCGGCTCGCCCTCGACGAGGAGATCGGCAAGCTGCCCCGCGATCTCGTCCAGCAGCTCCCCGTCAGCGTCGGGCCCGGCGAGCGGCCCGGCGGGGGACCGCTGCTCGGCGCGCTGTCGGCGCCGATCAAGCGCCGCGACCAGCTCACGCTCCTCACCTGGAGCCTCGCGAAGGACCACGCCGACCTGGCCCAGACCCGGGACCTCGCCCGCGCGCTCGACGTCGACCTCACCCTCCACGCGCCGTACTACGTCGACTTCTTCGGCTCCGCCGACGCCCGGGAGCAGTCGACCCGCCAGATCCAGTGGGCCGGGGTGCTCGCCCACGGGCTCGGCGCCCGCCTCGCGGTCACGCACCTCGGCTTCTACGGCAGCGGCCCGCGGCCGGATTCGATCCAGCAGCTCACCGAGATCGTCACCGACCTTTCCGCCTGGCTGCACCGGTACACCCGCGGGGCGGTGCGGCTCGCGATCGAGCCGAGCGGGCACCCCGACGTCTTCGGCTCGCGGGAGGAGGTCCTCGAGCTCGTGCGCCGGGTGAAGGGGACCGTCCCCGTCCTGAACGTCCCCCATCTGGCGGCCCGCGAGCGGATCCCCCTCGACACGCCGGAGGCGCTCGAGCCGATCGTCCGGCAGTTCGTGGGGGCGAGCGGCGGCCCGCTCTATCTCCACTTCTCGGGCGTCGAGTTCTACGGGCCGGGCGAGTTCCGCCTGACGCCGATCAAGCGGGGCCAGGTCCGGTTCGATCCGCTCGCGGAACTGCTCGCCGAGCGGGACTACGACGTCACGGTCGTCTCGAGCTCGCCGCTCCTCGAGCACGACGCGATGTACATGAAGCTCCTCTACGAGCGGGCGCTCACCCGCCGCTGGACCCGCCAGCACGCCCCGCCGCCGAAGGCCGCCGCGGCGAAGGCGGCCCCGACGGCGGCTCCGGCCGCCCGTCCGAAGCCGGCGGCGCGCCCGGCGGCCGCCCGCCCGGCC
>JAKABH010000063.1 GCA_021801925.1 Thermoplasmata archaeon
ACCGCCGCGGAGCGGGACCCGGACCCGTGGCACAACCTCGCGCTGGACGGCGGGCCGGACGGGACCGGCCCCACCGTCCGCTGGGTCGCCGACCTCGGGGAGCATCTGCGGCCGGGCGGCGCGGGGTTCGTCGTCGTCTCCTCCCGGGAGGCTCCGGCCCCGCTCGCCCGCGCCGCCGCCCGATGGCGGGCCCGGGGCGGGTCGGTCGAACCGGTCGCCGACCGGTCGTTCGAGGGGGAGCGGCTCGAGATCTGGCGCTGGGAGGCCCCGCCGGCCGGGCCCGGCACGGCGCCCTAGGCCCGCTCGGCGGCCCGGTCGAGCACGGCCTTCAGGAACGTCGCCCCGTCGCCCGCGCCCTCGGCGCCGTCGCCCCGGCTCCAGTCGACCGACTGCGCCCGGAAGAACGCGCGCTCCGGATGCGGCATCAGCCCGAAGACGTTCCCCTCGGGGTTCGTCACCCCGGCGACGTCCCCGGCCGACCCGTTCGGGTTCCACGGGTACGTCGCCGGGCCGCCGTCCGGCGCGACCCAGCGGAAGAGGATCTGCCCCGCCTCCGACAGCGCCCGCAGCCGCGCCGGCGCGTCGCCCCCGAGCACGAACTTCCCCTCGCCGTGCGCCGACGGGAAGAGGAACCGCGTGCCGCGCGGGAGCCCCCGCAGCGGAGGGAAGCGGCCGCCGTCCCACGCGACGTACGTGGGGCGGCACTCGAAGCGGCCGGAGTCGTTCGTCATCAGCACCGCCTCCGGGGGCCGGAGGCGCCCGCCGGGGGCGCCCGGGAGGAGCCCGAGCTCGGTGAGGACCTGGAAGCCGTTGCAGATCCCGCCGACCAGGTGGCCGTCGCGGACGAACGTCTCGAGGTCGGGGCCGATCGCGGCCCGGATCCGCGCGGCGAAGATCGCCCCGGCGCGCACGTAGTCGCCCGCGGAGAAGCCGCCCGGCACGAAGAGGGCGGCGTAGTCGGAAAGCTGCCGCCGCTCCGCCGGCTCGACCTCGCGGCCCTCGAACTGCTTGAGATGGACGACCTCGGCGGCGGCACCCAGGTGCTCGAGCGCCACCCGGAGCTCCTCGTCGCAGTTCGTCCCCTCGATCGAGAGGAGCGCGACCGGTAGTCGCCGACGGGCCACGGCCGGGGAGCGGCCGGGCTCCCTTAACCGTTCGCCCCGAGGTCGGCCACGGCCGGGCCGAGCGGCGGGGGGAGCCAGTGCCCCATCACCCGCGCGCCGGCCCGCACCGGGCGGCCCCCCGGCGGCAGGACCGCGAACCCCTGCGCGCCGGCCATGCTCGATATCGACGACGAACCGTGGTACGTCGTGTAGGCCCGTCCGTTCCGCAGCGCGAGCGGCACGACCGTCGCCATCGTGGGGGACGGGTCGAGCCGCCCCGCCCCGAGGGGCACCGCGACGTCCGTCCAGTCCGGGCCAGGGCGTCGGGCGAGCCGTCGGAGGAGGGGGCCGACGAGCCAGAAGCTGTTCGCGAGGCAGGAGGACGGGTGGCCCGGTAGCCCCAGGAGGAGGCCGCGGTCGGTGGCGGCCGCGAGGGTCGGCTTCCCCGGCCGGACGGCGATCCCGTGGAACAGCAACCGGCCGAGGCGGGGGAGGACCCGGGGGAGGAGATCGTGCTCCCCGACGGAGCTGCCGCCGGTCGCGAGCACCAGGTCGGCCGCCCGGAGGGCGGCGCGGAGGGTCCGCTCGATCGCCGCGGGATCGTCCGGCACCGGCGCATAGAGGCGGGGTTCTCCGCCGAAGGCGGTGATGACCCCCGCGAGCGTCGCGTTGTTGCTCTCGTAGATCGTCCCGGGCCGGACGGCGCCCCCCGGCGGGACGAGCTCGTTGCCGTTCGGCACGACGGCGACGATCGGACGGGCGTAGCACGGCACCGTCGGGATCCCCGCGGCCGCGAGCGCCCCGACCGCGGCCGGGTCGAGGCGGCGTCCCGCCTCGACGAGCCGGGCGCCCTTCGGGAAGTCGTCTCCGGGCGGGGCGACCCGGTCGCCCGGCCGCACCGGATGCGGCACGTCGATCGTCCCCGCGCCGCGCACGACCTCCTCGAAGATCACGACGCCGCCGGCGCCCCGCGGCATCGCCCCGCCGGTCGCGATCGCGACGGCTTCGCCCGGCCCGACCGTCCCCCCGAACCGCTGTTCGGCGAAGACCTCCCCCACCAGGCGGAGCCGGACCGGGCGGCGGGCCGTCGCCCCCCGCGTGTCGCCGGGCCGCACGGCGTAGCCGTCCCACGTCGCCCGGGCGAACGTCGGGACGGGCCGGGGCGCCCGGATCGTCCGGGCGGCGATCCGGTCGAACGCCGCCTCGACCGGGACCGGCTCCGTGCGGGCGATCGGCCGGAGGCGAGCGAGCAGCCGGCGCCGCGCCGACTCCATCGGGATCAGCCGGCCGAACGCACGCATCTCCATCGGACCGGGATCCCCTAGCGGCGTCCCTCGATCCAGCGGGCGGCGGCCCGGCCCCCGGCGTCGAGGCAGCCGGCGAGCGGCAGCCCCTCGAACCAGCCGGCGTAGAAGCCCCCGCGGAAGGCGTCCCCGGCGCCGACGATCGATCGGATCCGGGCCGGGCGATGCACCGGCCCGCGGAGCGTCTCGCCGCGGGCAAAGGCGACCGCGCCGCGGGGGCCGTCGGTCCGCACGACGAGCGGCACGATCTCGAGCAACTCCTCGGGGCGGCGGAGCCCGAGGAGCTGGAGCGCCCGGGCGACCTCGGCGCGGTTCCCGAAGAAGAGCTCCGCCCCCGCGAGGAGCGCACGGAGGTCCGGGGGCGACCAGCGGTAGTGGATCTCCTGGGCCGGGTCGGCGGCGACCTTGAGGCCGGCCCGCCGCGCGAGCGCGAGCAGGCGAAGGTGGGCCGCCGGCGGCCCGGTCGTGAGATGGAGCCATCGGTAGTCGGCGAGGCCGGGCGGCGCCGCGTCGCGGCCGGCCGGGCGGTCGGCCATCGCCCCCTGGTCGATGAACGTCCGTTGGCGGTGGCGGCGATCCTCGACGATCGTGCACGTCGGGGTCGCCGCTCCGGGGATCCGCTCGACCCCCCGCAGGTCGATCCCCGCCCGCTGGAGCGGCGCGTCGAGGCCGGCCGGAAAGTCCCCTCCGATCCGGGCGATCAGGCCGCAGGCAACGCCGTAGCGGCTCGCGACGAGGGCGAGGTTCGCGGCGGTGCCGCCCAGCTCCGTGCGGGTCCGCTCGACCGGCACGGTCCGGTCCGCCTCCGGGAACGCCGCGACCGACAGGAACCGGTCGACGTTGAGGTGGCCGGCGATCAGCAGGTCGCGGGGCCGCTCGTCGGCCGAGGCGGGCATCGGGGAGACGGGAACACCCGTCCCCCTTAGCGGTTCGGGCCCCCCGGCTCGGGCTTAAACGGCCCGCGCCCTCCCCGGTCCGGCGATGCTGGTCGAAGGGGCGATCCTGGACCGGGACGGTCCCCGACCCGCCGGCGTTCGCATCCGCGCCGGCCGGGTCGTGGAGGTCGGCCAGCGCGGGACGCTCCGTCCGCATCCGGACGAGCGTCGGGTCCGCGGGATCGTCGTGCCGGCGCCGGTGAACGCCCACACGCACCTGGGGGACGCCGTCTCCGTCCGCGAGCCGCCGGCCGGTCCGGTGGAGGATCTCGTCGCGGCGCCCCACGGCTACAAGTTCCGCCTGCTCGCCGCGGCGACCCCCGCGGCGAAGGTGAAGGCGATCCGCGCCGCCCTCCGACGGATGGAAGCCGAGGGGATCGAGGCGACCGTCGACTTCCGGGAGGAAGGGGAGGCGGGGGTCCGGCTGCTCCGCCACGCCGCCCAGGGGTCGCCCGTCCGCGTCGTGATCCTCGGCCGGCCCCTGCGCCGGCCGATCGACCCGGCCGAGCTCCGGGCGCTCCTCGCGGTGGCGGACGGGGTCGGCCTGTCGAGCGCCCGGGACGAGAGCGCCGTCGCCCGCCGCGCCGTCGCCCGGGCGTGCCGGGCCGCCGGCAAGCGGTTCGCCCTCCACGCGAGCGAGGCGGTCCGGGAGCCGCCGGAGTCGTTCCTGGACCCGCGGCCGGACCTGTTGGTCCACCTCGCGCGGGCCACCGCCGCGGACCTCGCGGCGGTCGCCGAGGCGCGGGTCCCGGTCGCCGTCTGTCCCCGGTCGAACGCCCTGTTCCAGCGGCAGCCGGATCTCGCGACGATGGAACGGGTCGGCATCGCGCTCCTGCTCGGGACCGACAACGCGATGTTCCACGCCCCGTCGATCTGGCGGGAGCTCGAGTTCGCCTACATCGCGACGCGCCTGCGCGGCCGGCCGGTCTCCGCCGGCTACCTGGCCCGGGCGGCGCTCGTCGAGCCGTACCGCTGGCTCGGGAATCCCGCGGGGGCCTCGATCGCCGTCGGGGCGCCGTGCCGGCCCCTCGTCCTCCTCCTGCCGCCGGACGACCCGGAGTACCAGGTCGTGACGCGGGCGACCGAACACCTTATCGTGCGCCCGGCCCGCCCCAAATCGCCGTCGGAGGCGCCGTGAAGCACGACGAACTGTTCGCGCTCCTCCGCCGCCGGGGGGTCCTCTGGCCGTCGGCCGAGATCTACGGCGGCGCCCAGGGGCTCTACGACTACGGTCCCCTGGGCGCGGCGCTCAAGCGCCGCCTCGAGGAGGCGTGGTCGGCGTGGTTCCTCGGGCTCTCCCCCGACTACCACCGCATCGAGCCGGCGGAGCTGCTCCCGGAAGCGGTCGTCCGGGCGTCGGGCCACCTCGAGAACTTCACCGACCCCGAGGTGACGTGCGAGGCGTGCCACGCGGCGTTCCGCGCCGACTCCCTGCTCGAGAAGATCCGCCCGGAGGGGGTCGACGGCCTCTCCGCCGCCCAGATCGGGGAGATCCTTCGGGCGCAGCAGCTCCGCTGCCCGACCTGCGGCTCGACGGCGCTCGGCGTCCCCCGCCCGTTCAACCTGATGTTCGGCATGGAGTTCGGGCCGACCGGCAAGGAGCGGGTCTACCTCCAGCCCGAGACGGCCCAGGCGAGCTACCTCGCCTTCGCCCGGATGTGGGACGTCGGCCGCCACCGGCTCCCCCTCGGCATCGCCGTCATCGGGAAGGCGTACCGGAACGAGATCGCCCCCCGCCAGGTGCTGTTCCGGATGCGGGCGTTCACCCAGGCGGAGCTGCAGATCTTCTTCGACCCGACGGCGTTTCCCGTCCCGTTCGACGCCGTCCGGACGGAACGGCTCCCGGTCCTCAGGGTCCCGCGCCGGACGCAGGGGGAGGAGACCCCCGAGCTCGTGACGGCCGAGGAGCTCGTCCGGAGCGGCGATCTGCCGGCGTTCTACGTCTACCACCTCGTGCAGACGCTCCGCTTCTACCGCGACGTCCTGGGCTATCCGGCCGAGCGGATCCGCCTCTTCGAGAAATCGGCGACCGAGCGGGCGTTCTACAACCGGATCCAGTTCGACGTGGAGGTCCATCTCGAGAGCCTGGGCGGCTACAAGGAGCTCGGCGCCGTGCACTATCGCGGCGACTACGACCTGACCCGGCACAGCGAGGGCTCCGGGAAGGACCTCTCCGTCCACCCGACCGGCCGCCCGCCCCTGCGACCGCACGTCCTGGAGCTCACGTTCGGCGTCGACCGCAACCTCTGGGCGCTCGCCGACATCCACCTCGGGAAGGACGGCGAGCGGACCGTCTGGCGGCTCCCCCCGTACCTCGCGCCGGTCGGGGTCGGGGTCTTCCCCCTCATCGAAGCGGAGCACGGCGCGGTCGCGGCGACGCTCGCCCGGGACCTCGCCGCCGCGGGGGTCGTCGCGCAGTACGACGACGCGAGCTCCATCGGGAAGCGGTATGCCCGGATGGACGAGGCCGGCACGCCGTTCTGCGTCACGGTGGACGGCGATACGGTCGGGGAGGGAACGGCCCGCGGGACCGTCACCCTGCGGGCGCGGGACTCCCGCACCCAGGAGCGGCTCCCCTCGGACGGCCTCGCCGCGCGGCTCCGTCCGTCGTTCGTCCCGCCGCGGCCGGCGCTCGGCTAGCGCCGGCGGTCCCGGCCCGGGCCCTCGTGGACACAACCGCTATATCGCACTCTCCCGTGCGGCGGCCGATGCCGGCCGAAGGCGGCGCCCCGCCCGAAAGCTCGTCGCCCACGACCCCCCTCGCGGCGCGGCGGTCGCGATGGGCCGGGATGCAGTACGCCGACATCAACAAGCTGCGCGAGCTCGCGGCGCGCCAGGACCGCGCCGCCGCCCGGGCCCGGCAGCGGATCG
>JAKABH010000013.1:0-21169 GCA_021801925.1 Thermoplasmata archaeon
ACGGGGAGCAGCGGGATCTCGGTCCGGGCGAGGGCGTAGAGGAACGTCCCGTCCCCGCCGATCGCCACCAAGAGGTCCGCCCGCATCGCGTCGAGGGGGACGTGGGGCGCGGCGCCCCCGACACCCCCGAGCTCGTCGCTCACGACCAGCTCGGCGCGCGGCGCGAGCCGGTCGACGACCCGGCGGGCGAGGTCGACGGCGACCGCCTTGTGCGGGTTCGCGGTGATCCCGATCCTCACGGCGCCTCCTCCGGCGCCCCGGCGCGGGCGAACGCGGGATCCCCGCGGGCGAAGACGCTCGTCCGCCGGTCGAGGGCGAGCGGGAAGGCGCGCAGCGACTCCCCGTCCGCGTCGGTGACGACCCCGCCCGCCTCCTCGAGGATGCAGGCGGCGGCGGCGATGTCGGTCGCGCGGAGGTTCGCCCCCGCCGGACCGTTCTCGAAGAGGTAGGCGTCGCCGGCCCCCTCCGCGACCGAGAGGATCTCGAGGGAGGCGCAGCCGAGCGATCGGACCCGGTGGGCCCGCCGGGCGAACGCGTTGACGCGCGGCGTCGCCCGGTGGCCGAGGTTCGCGAAGACGACCTCCTTGCGCGCATCCCACGGGCGGGTGCGGATCGGCCGGCCGTCGCGGAACGCCCCCTCGCCCCGGACCGCCCAGTAGGTCGTCCCGCGGTAGAGGTCGCGGACGAGGCCGAGCTCGACCCCCCCGAGGTCGCGCCGGCCGAGCGCCAGGGAGACGGTGGCGAACGGGAGCCCCCGCAGGGCGTTGTGGGTGCCGTCGATCGGGTCGACGACCAGCGTCCGCCCGCCTCCCCGCCGGACGGCGCCGATCTCCTCGGAGAGGAGGTCCCAGTCGACCCCCTCGGCGTCGAGCACCCGTTGGATCTCGGCCTCCGCGATCCGGTCGATCTCCTCCGTGGGGCTGCCGGTCGCCCCCATCCCGACGACGTCGGCGCGATGGGGCGAACTGCGGACCTCCCGGAACACCCGCTGGACCGCGACGCTCGCCCGGTAGAGGATGTCGACATCGGCCCGGGTCGGGTCGGCCACGGCTTCGGGACCGTCGCCGCGGTAATGAGCGCTTCCGCGGCGCCCCCCCGCGGACGGCGGTCCGGTACGTTATCTAAGCGGACCCCTGCCCCCGCCGATGGAACTCCGGTTTCTCGGGGGCGCCTCCGAGATCGGGTCCCTGGGCCTCGTCATCCGCGACCAGGGCCGCACGGTCCTCTGCGACTACGGGATGACCCCCACCGACCCGCCCGCCTACCCGATCCCCGCCCCCACGAACGTCGACCTCGCCGTCCTCTCCCACGCCCATCTCGACCACTCCGGGATGACGCCGCTCCTCTCGCGCCTGCCGAAGGCGCGTCTGGCCGCGACCCCGGTGACGCTCGCGGTCGCCGATCTCCTCACGCGGGACGCGCTCAAGGTCGCCCGGCTCAACGGCTACCAACCCGCCTACTCCCCCCACGACATCGCCGGCCTCCACGCTCAGGCCGTGGCGGTCGAACGGCACGGCACCTTCCGCCACCACGGCATCGAGATCGAGTTCACCCCGGCGGGCCACATCCCCGGCGCCTCGATGATGCTCTACCGCGGCGAGCGGGACGTGCTGTTCACGGGCGACCTCCAGACGCACGCGACCCACCTGGTCGGCGCCGCCGAACCGCTCGAATGCGACGTCCTCGTGATGGAGTCGACGTACGCGGGCCGGGAGCATCCGGACCGGCGGGAGACGGAGCGGCGGTTCCGCGACCGCGTCGCGGCGACCGTCGAGCGGGGCGGCAAGGTGATCGTCCCCGCGTTCGCCGTCGGCCGTGCCCAGGAGGTGCTGATGACGCTCGCCGCCTCCGGCTTCGAGACGTACCTCGACGGGATGGCGCGCGCGGTGAACTCGGTCTACCTGAGCGCTCCCGAGTACCTGGCCGACGGCAAGCGGTTCCGGCGCGCGCTCGAAGGGGTCCACGTCGTGGAGCATCCGGGCGACCGCAAGCGCGCCCTCCGCGAGGCGGACGTGATCGTCACCACCGGCGGGATGCTCGACGGCGGACCGGTCCTCTACTACATCGGGGAGCTCTACCCCGACGCGAACTCGTCGATCTTCCTCACCGGCTACCAGGTCGAGGGATCGAACGGCCGGCAGCTCATGGATACGGGGACCCTCACCGTGGACGAGACCGTCGTCCGGCCGGCGTGCGAGGTCGAGAAGTTCGACTTCTCCGCGCACGCCGGCCACACGGACCTCGTGCAGTTCGCCCGCGCGACCCGCGCCCGGACGGTCGTCCTGATGCACGGCGACCAGCGCGAGGCGCTGCGGGACGACCTGGCGCCGCACGCCGACGTCGTGGTCCCCGCGAACGGCGAAGCGTTCACCGTGTAGGGGGGCGGCGGCCGCGCGCCCGGGGGGGCGGCGCGGTGCGTCCGCTGCGCCGCCGGGGCGGCGCCGCCGGGGGCGCCCGCAGCTCGGGGAGGTCGACCACCCCGTCCGCCCCGCCGTCCGCGCCCTCCTCCACCGCTTCCTCGAGGGGGGGAAGCCGCACGTCCGGGGCGATCAGCGCCCGGATCCGCTCGCCGAGCTCGTCGAGCCCCTCGCCGGTCCGGACGGAGACGCCGAGCCGCCCGCCGTTCCCCCGGGCGAGGTCCGCCTTCGTCTCGACCTCCACGATGGGAAGTTCCGGCCGCTCGGCGTGCCAGCGGGCGAGCAGCGCCTCCTGCTCGGCAAGGGGATAGCCGCAGCTCTCGGAGGGGTCCAACAGGAACAGGACGACCGTCGCCGCCCGCTCGACGGCCGCCTCCGCCTCCGCCTCGGCGGGGTTCGCGTGGCGGGCGCGGCCGAGGACCCCGGGGGTGTCGAGGACCTGGAGGCGATCGAAGCCGACGTCGGCATGCCCGAGGGCGACCGCGAGGGTGGTGAACGGGTAGTCGGCGACCTTCGGGCGGGCCGACGAGAGCCGGGCGACGAGCGACGACTTCCCGACGTTCGGGAACCCGGCGACGACGAGGGTCGGCCGCGTCGGATCGACCGACGGCCGCTGGGCGAGGAAGTCGCGGATGTCGCGCAGGCGGGCAAGGTCCGGATCGATCTCCCGGACGAAGCTCGAAAGCCGGCCGTAGTAGGCCCGGACCGCCTCCCCGAGCAGCTCGGGGCCGTGCAGGCGGCGGACCGCGCGTTCCGTCTCCCGCTGGAGGCCGCGCACCCGTTCCTCCGCCCGCCGGACGCGCAGGAGCGAGCGGTCGAGGGTGCCGTCGCCGAACCGTCGGGCGACCAGCGTCGTCTCGAACGGCGAGAGCGGTTCCTTCCGAAACCGATCCGCCTCGAGCCGGAGGTGCCGGACGACGGTGGCGCCGGCGCGAACGACCTTGAGCTCGGCGCGGCGCCGGTCCCGCTCGGGCTTGGTCGAACCTCGGGGCGTGGCGAGCGACGCCCGGTGGAAGGCGATGTCGAGGATCCCCACCGACGGGGCGTCCCGGAGCGGAGGGCCCCGGTGCCGTCGCACCGCGTCGCTGCGCCCGCCCATATGCCGACGGGTCGAACCCGCGGGGCCGAATAGGTTTGGGGGTCGCCGGGCCCCTCCTAGCCTTTAAGCCCGGGCCCGCTCCTCCCGCCCCGGGGAGCTCGGTGAGCCGCTGGATTCCCGAAGAGCACGGCGAGGAGCAGGCGATGCTGGACGCCTTGGGCGTCCCGTCGATCGAGGCGTTGTTCGCCGACGTGCCGAAGAAGGCGCGGATCGGCCGCATGGGCCTTGCGGCGGGGATGGACGAGGCGGAGGTCGTCGCCCAGATCGACAAGATCTTGGACCGGAACCGGCCGCTGTCGAAGTTCGCGAGCTTTTTGGGCGGCCGCATCTCGACGCGCTACGTCCCGGCCGCGGTCGACGCGATCGTCGCGCGCGGCGAGTTCCTGACCTCCTACACCCCGTACCAGCCCGAGGCGAGCCAGGGGATGCTCCGGACGCTCTTCGAGTTCCAGAGCCTCTGGGTCGAGCTCACCGGGATGGACGTCGCCAACGCCTCCCTCTACGACGGCGCGACCGCGGCCGGGGAGGCGCTCCTGCTGTGCCGGCGGATCCACGACGGCCACCGGTTCCTGATCCCCGAGAGCCTGCCGTGGGAGGAGAAGAGCGTCCTCGCCAACTACGCCGGCGGGGCCGGTCTGACGCTGGAAGAGATCCCGTACGATCCCCGGAGCGGCCGCCTCGATCTCGAGCGGGTCCGGGCGCGGATCGCCGGGGGATCGGACGTCTTCGGGATGCTCGCCGACGTGCCGAACGGCTTCGGGGTCGTCGACGAGGGGCTCTGGGAGCTCAAGTCGATCCTGAAGGACGTCCCCCTCGTCGTCTCCGCCGATCCGCTCGCCCTCACGGTGCTCGAGCCGCCGGGCCGCTACGGCGCCGACGTCGTGGTCGGGGAGGGCCAGGGGTTCGGGATCGCCCCGTCGTTCGGCGGGCCGCTCCTCGGCCTGTTCGCCTGCCGACGGGAACATCTCCGCTCCGCCCCGGGCCGCATCGTCGGGGCGACCGTCGACGCCGACGGGCGCCGCGCCTACGCCCACACGATCCAGACCCGGGAGCAGCACATCCGCCGTTCCCGGGCGACCTCGAACATCTGCACGAACCAGGCGCTCATGGCGGTCGCCTTTGTCGTCTACGCGACGACCGTCGGGCCCCGCGGCCTCGCCGCGCTCGAGGCGTCGCTGGCGGAGAAGGCGCGGACGCTCGCGAGCGCGCTGAGCGGGGTCGACGGGATCCAGGCGCCCCGGTTCGACGCCCCGTACCTCGGGGAGTTCACGGTCGAGCTCGGCCGCGGGACCGTGGACGGGTTCCTCCAGCGGCTCCAGCGGCGGAAGGTGTTGGGCGGCGTTCCGCTCGCCGACCCCCGGGCGGGGAGCGGCACAGGCCCCCAGCGGCTGCTCGTCGCGGCGACCGATGCGGTCGGCGACAAGGAGATCCAGAAGTATGCGAAGGCGGCCCGCGCCGCGATGGCGGCGGCCGGAGGGGGCGCATGACGTTCCGTCAGGCCCGCTGGGACGAGCCGGACGTCTGGGACCTCGACCCGGAGGCGACCCCGGGCGAGGTCCCCCCGATCCCCGGCCTGCCCGAGCGGCTGCGCCGCCGCGAGGCGGTCCGCTGGCCCGAGCTCGCCGAGCTAGACGTGATCCGCCACTATTCGCGCCTTTCCCAGATGAACTTCGGCGTGGACACGGTGCCGTACGCCCTCGGCTCGTGCACGATGAAGTACAACCCGCGGGTCGGCGAACTCTTGGCGCGCCGCCGGAACGCCGCCGACCTCCATCCGGCCCAGCCGGAGTCGACGGTGCAGGGGGCGCTCGAGGTGCAGTGGCGCCTGGAACGCCTGCTCACGAAGGTCACGGGGATGCCCGAGGTCTCCCTCCAGCCGTCGGCCGGGGCGCACGGCGAGTGGGCCGCGCTGACGATGGTCCGGGCCTACTTCCGCGACCAGGGGACGCTCGACCGCCGGACGGAGGTCCTGCTGCCGGATACGGCCCACGGCACGAACCCGGCCTCCGCGGCGATGGCCGGGTTCACGGCCCGGGAGATCCCCTCGAAGGACGGCTGCGTCGACCTGGCGGCGCTGCGGGCCGCCGTCTCGGAGCGGACCGCCTGCTTCATGCTGACGAACCCGAACACCGCCGGGCTGTTCGAGTCGGAGATCCTCGAGATCGCGGAGATCGTCCACGGCGCCGGATCGATGCTCTACTACGACGGGGCGAACCTGAACGCGATCCTCGGCATCACCCACCCGGGGCGGATGGGCTTTGACGTCGCGCACCTGAACCTCCACAAGACGTTCTCGACGCCGCACGGCGGCGGCGGCCCCGGCGCCGGCGTCTTGGCCGCCGGCGAGCGGCTCGCGCCGTACCTCCCGATCCCGCGGGTGGTGAAGGAGGGCCGCAAGTTCCGGCTCGACTACGATCGGCCGAAGTCGATCGGCAAGATCAAGAGCGCCTACGGCAATTTCGGGCTCGACCTGCGCGCCTACGCCTTCGCCCTCGTGCACGGCGAGGACGGGCTGCGCCACGTCGCCCGACGGGCCGTCCTCAACTCGAACTACCTCGCCCACAAGCTCGGCACCCTGCTGCCGCGGCCGTTCCGGACGTTGGTGAAGCACGAGTTCCTCCTCTCGGGCGCCCCGCTTCGGGAGCGGGGGGTCCGGACGCTCGACCTCGCGAAGCGCCTGCTCGACGAGGGGGTCCACGCGCCGACCGTCTACTTCCCGTCGCTGGTCGAGGAGGCGCTGATGATCGAGCTCCCCGAGACCGAGAGCCGCCGCACGCTCGACGCGTATGCGGCGGCGTTCGAGCGGGCCCTCGGCGACTCCCCCGAACACCTCCACGCCGCGCCGCAGCACCTCGCGGTCTCCCGGATCGACGAGGTCCGGGCGGCCCGGGAGCCCCGGCTTTCCTGGAAGGACCTCCGGGACGCCCCCAAAGGTTGAAACGGCTCCCGACCGTGGCGGGCCCGATGAAGTCCCGCGTCGAGAGCGTGTTCGCCCACCTCGAGAAGAAGCCGGATGTCGTGCTCCTCGCGAACTCGGTCGAGCCGCACCTCGACAACTCGTTCTTCCACCTGTTCGACGTCCCGAGCGGGCTGTTCGAGGGATCGATCGAGGTCGCCCATCCGGACGGGCACCTCGACCTCCTCACCGGGGCGCTCGAGGCCGACTCCGCCGAGCTCGCCGCCCAGCGCGATCCCCACACCACCGTGCATCGGGTCGGCCGCGGGGAGATCGGTCCGCTTTTGGCCCGGCTCGTGCCGGCGGGCGCGACCGTCGGCCTCAACTATCGGGAGCTGACCCACGGCGGGTACCTCCAGCTCGGGGAGATGCTCCCGGGCCGATCGTTCGTCGACGCGGGGGTCGGCCTCGCCCGGGCCCGCGCGGTGAAGGACGCCTCGGAGATCGAGCGGATCCGGCGCGCCGCCGCGATCGGCTCCCAGGTCGGGACCGAGATCCCGTCCCTCCTCCGCGCCGGGATGACCGAGCTCGAGCTCGCCGCCGAGATGGAGTATCGCATGAACCGGCTCGGCGCGAACGGCCGGTCGTTTTCCACGATCGTCGGGTTCGGCGCCCACAGCGCGGAGCCGCACTACGCGCCCGACGACACCCGGCTGCGGCCGGGCGACTCGATCGTCTGCGACTTCGGCGCCTGGTACCGCCGCTACGCCTGCGACATCACCCGGTCGTTCCATTTCGGGCCGCGGGACCCCGAGCTCAAGGCGGTCCACGAATGCGTCGAACGGGCCCAGCAGGCGGCCCTGGAGACGCTCCGCCCCGGGATCGCGGGCAAGGAGGTCCACGCGGCGGCGGCCGCCGTCATCGACGCGTCGCCGTGGAAGGGCCGGTTCACGCACGGGCTCGGCCACGCCCTGGGGCTTGCCGTCCACGACGGCGGCACCGGCCTCGCGCCGAACGTCGACGACCTCCTGGAGGAGGGGATGGTCGTCACCGTCGAACCGGGGATCTACCTGACCGGGCGCGGCGGGGTCCGCATCGAGGACGACGTCGTCATCACGAAGCAGGGGTACGAGTTCCTGACGACCGCGCCCCGCGGCTACCTCGAGGTCGACGCGTGAGGTTCGGGGTCCTCACCGGGGGAGGGGACTGCCCCGGCCTCAATCCCGCGATCCGCGCGGTCGTCCTCCGCGCGGCCCGGGCGGGGCACGAGACGATCGGCTACCTGGACGGGTGGAAGGGGCTCCGCGACGGGCGGTCCCGCCCGCTTACGCCGGCGGACGTCCTCGGCCTGATCGGCCGGGGCGGCACGATCCTGGGCTCGTCCCGGACGAACCCGTTCCGGAGCGAGGAGGAGGCGGCGAAGGTCGACCGGCAGCTCGCCGCCGACCGGATCGACGCCCTCGTCGCGATCGGCGGGGACGACACCCTCTCGGCGGGCCGGGCCCTCGCCGGGCGCGGCGGGAAGGTCGTCGGCGTCCCCAAGACGATGGACAACGACGTCGCGGGGACCGACTGGACGTTCGGCTTCCACTCCGCCGTCGCCGTCGCGGTCGATGCAGCGGAGCGCCTCCGCGACACCGCGGAGAGCCACCACCGGGCGCTCGTCCTCGAGGTGATGGGCCGCCACGCCGGCTGGGTCGCCCTCGCGACCGGGCTCGCCGCGGGCGCCGACGCCACCTTGGTCCCGGAGGAGCCGTACGACGAGGCCCGCTTCCTTGAGCGGGTCCGCGCCGCGGCGCAGCTCCGCGGCTACGCCCTGGTCGTCGCGAGCGAAGGGATCGATCTCGGCGCGCGGCGGGGGGCCACCGGCGGGAAGGACGAGTTCGGCCACGAACTTCTCGGCCAGCGTCAGGTCGGCGCCGAGCTCGCCGCCCGCATCGAGGCGGGGTGCGGGATCGAGAGCCGCAGCGCCCAGATCGGCCACATCCAGCGGGGCGGCCCCCCCGAGCTGTTCGACCGCATCCTCGCGACGCGCTTGGGAGCCGCCGCCGTCGATCTCGCGCTCGCCGGCCGTTTCGGCGAGGTCGCCGTCCTCCGCGGCCCGGTGATCGCGGGGATCCCCTTCGCCGAGGCGCTCCGGGCGCCAAAGCTCCTCTCCCCCGACTGGCTCGATCTCCTCCACACGTTCGAGCCGTGACGCCCGCCGACCGGGTCCGCGCCCTGTGGTACGCGGACGGGACCCTGTCGATCGTCGACCAGCGCGCGCTCCCCGCGCGGACGGTCGTCCGCCGGCTGCGCACGGTCGAGGCGGTCGCCGACGCGATCCGGACCCTGGCGGTCCGCGGCGCCCCGACGATCGGGGCCGCCGGGGCGTTCGGGATGGCGATCGCGCACCGGCGCGGGTGGGCGCCCGCCCGGGCCGCCGCGTTCCTGGGCGCGACCCGCCCGACCGCCCACGACCTGTTCGTCGGCATCGCCCGGGTCCGCGCCGCCTGGGAGGCGGGGGCGGACGTCGACGCCGCGGCCCTCGCCTACCGGGACGAGGTCGTTGCCGAGTGCCGGGCGATCGGGGAGGCCGGCGCCCGTCTCTTCGCCCGGCGCCGACGGGTCCTCACGCACTGCAACGCCGGCGCCCTCGCGACGGTCGAGTGGGGGACGGCGCTCGCCCCGCTCCGGGTCGCCCGGTCGCGCGGCGCCCGGCTCTTCGTCTGGGTCGACGAGACCCGCCCCCTGCTCCAGGGAGCGCGGCTCACCGCCTGGGAGCTGGCCCGGGAGGGGATCCCCCACGCGGTGATCGCCGACAACGCCGCCGGCCACTTCTTGGCCACCGGGGAGGTCGACGCCGTGATCGTCGGCGCCGACCGGATCGCCCGGAACGGCGACTTCGCCAACAAGATCGGCACCTACGAGAAGGCGGTCGTGGCGCGGGAGAACGGGGTGCCGTTCTACGTCGCCGCCCCGTGGGCCACGTTCGATCCCGCGGCGGCGACCGGCCGGGCGATTCCGGTCGAGGAACGGGCCGGGGACGAAGTGGCGACGTTCGCCGGTCGGCGGGTGACGCCGCGGCGGTCACCGTCGCGCAACCCCGCGTTTGACGTCACACCGGCCCGCTTCGTGACCGCGTTCATCACGCCGGGGGGCGTCGTGCGACCGACGGACGTTGCGGCCCGGCTCGCCCGTCGCGCCGCGCGCGCCGGGGCGCCGACGCCCCGCCGTAACCGAGGAGCGGCGGCTAAGGGAGCAGCGGATGGTTCAGGATCCCTGCGCCGCCCCGGATCGCCGCGCCGATCGCCGAGGGGACGTCGACCCCCAGCTGGTTGAGCGCCAGGACGAGCGCCAGGATCCCGACGACCGCCAATCCCCACGCTTCGGCGGTGGTGAGCGACATCGTAGACCTCCAGCACCGTTCCCGGGCCGCGATCCGGTAGATAAGCGACGGGGTGCAGTGGCACGGCCGCAGCCGTCCCCCGGGCCCGAGGCGCCGCGGGCGCGCGCAAGGTTCATAGCATGGTGCGGATACGCGGGACGCGGCTGCCCTGGTAGTCTAGTGGTCTAGGATCTAGCTCTGTCGAGGCTGGGACTCGGGTTCGAAGGCGCGGCGGGCTTCCCCCGCCGCCCGGAACTCCCGACCAGGGCGCCCTCCCCGGGTCGACCACTTAAGCCCGCAGCGGCTGGGCACCCCGTGCCCGACGACCCGAAGCCGGCCAGCGGCCGTTCCCGGCCGCCGTACTTCGCGCAGATCGTCGGGGACGCGATCCGGGACGCCGGCGAGCGGCGCCTGTTGGAGCGGGTCCGCGCCGAGCCGGTGCCGAACCACCTCGCGATCATCATGGACGGAAACCGGCGCTTCGCCGGCGCGCGGGGGATGGAGGTGCCGGACGGGCACGCCGCCGGGCGCGACACCCTGGAACGGGTCTTGGACTGGTGCCTCGAGATCGGCGTCCGCGTGCTGACCGTCTACGCCCTGTCGACGGAGAACTTCGCCCGTCCGCCCGAGGAGATCGAGGGGCTCATGGACCTCTTCGAAAAGGCGCTCCGCGACATCGCGACCGACGAACGGGTCCATCGGAACCAGATCCGGGTGCGCGTGATCGGGAACCGGGAGCTCCTGCCGGCCCGGGTGCGGGCCGCCATCGACCTCGCCGAGGCGGCGACCGCACACTACTCGGCCTACCGCTACAACGTCGCCCTCGCCTACGGCGGCCGCGACGAGATCCTGCGCGCGATCCGCGCCCTCGCCCAGGAGGTCCGGGACGGGAAGCTGGAACCGGAGCAGATCGATTCGGAGGCGGTCTCCCGGCGGCTCTACACCGCCGACCTCCCCGACCCCGACCTGATCTTCCGGACGAGCGGCGAGGAGCGGATCTCGAACTTCCTCCTCTGGCAGTCCGCCTACGCGGAGCTCTACTTCTCCGACGTCCTCTGGCCGGGGCTGACGCGGGCCGACTTCCTCCGGGCGATCCGGGCCTACCAGTTGCGACGCCGCCGCTACGGCACCTGACGGCCGGCGAGGCCGGCCCACCCCCGGCCGGCCCGACCGGGGCCGCTCCGCCCCCCGGCCGGCGGACGGGCCGGCCGGAGATTCGCCCCGGGGCCGGGTCGGCTCCCCCGGCTCGGCCCGAGCAGCGGCCGACGTCGGAGCCGCTCCGGCCGCCGACAGTACGTTCGCGCGGGCCGTTTCGCCCCGCGTCCCAGCGTGGGGGGCAGTTCCATGGGGGGCGACGGCCTCCGGGCGCTCTGCGATTTCGCGGTGGGCCGAGCGGTGTTTCGGCGTCGGAGTCCAAGTCTTTTTAGGGTCCGGCCCCTCGGCGTGCCCATGCGGCCGGGAATCGAGGAACCCTGCCTCCCGCGCGCGGGGCGCCGTCGAAGGGTCGAGCGCCGTCGCTCCGGGATCTGGCGGACCGCGGGAGTGGTCGGGATCGCGGGGGCGGTCGTCGCGGTCGCCTTCCTCGGCGGGCTGTTGATCCCCCCGGTCCGATCTCCCTCGGCGATCGCTCCGGCCCCCGTCGCCTTCGGCTCGCGGGCGGGCACCGGGAACGTCGGCCGCGCCGTTCCGTCCGTCCGACGCGACTCGGGGGCGCTGGCGGGATATGCGTGGACGAACATGACGACCTCCGCCTCCTCGGCGGCCTGCTCGGGGGCGGTCTATCAGGCCTGCTACGCGGCGTGGGACCCGGCCCTCGGGGCCGTCGTAGTCTTGGGATACTCTTCCAGCGGGGCGTCGACGGAGACCTATCGGAACGGAACGTTCTCGCCCGTGTCCACCTCGACGCTCCCCCCGCCGTTCTTTTCGGGCGGGATCGTCTACGATGCCGCCGATGGCTACCTCATGGTCTTCGGCGGAGAGAACTCTTCGGGGGCCTCCCTGAACTCGACGTGGATCTTTTCGGGCACCGGCTGGAGTGAACTCTCGGAGCCGGTGGCGCCCCCTCCGATGGCCGGTTTCGCGATGGCCTACGACCCGGCCCTCTCCGAGGTCGTCCTGGTCGGCGGGTACGACGCATTGGACGGGGCGACCTTTGACCAAACGTGGCTGTTCCGCTCGGCGACCTGGGCCCAGGGACCGGCGTTCCCGTCCGAGATCGCGCGGGCGGGCCTCGCCTACGATCCGTCCACCCAGCAGTTCCTGCTCGCGGGGGGGTATCTCGCGCCGACGGTCACGGCGACCAACCTGACCTGGCAGTTCAACGCCAGCGGCTGGTCGCAGGTCGCGACCGGCGCGGGATCCGCCTTGCCGGGAGGTCCCATGACCCTTCTACCCTCCCCGACCGGCGAGGGAGTGGTGGCGACGCCGACGGGCGGCCAGGGCTATGTGCTCTACCTCTTCCAGCACCAAACCTGGACCAACGTCTCCGCCATCGGCGGTCCCTACCCCACCGAATTGGACACCGTCCTGGTCCTCGACCCCGCCGATCAGACGCTCCTCCTGTTCGGAGGAGGGGTTCTCTCCGGCCCTCCGACCCCCGTGATTCTGTCCGTTCCTATCCTGTGGGTGCTCCACGGACCTATCGCGCTGGCCCCCCGCAGCGATCCCGCCGACCCCCTCCTCGCGGTGGGCGGATCGATCGAGCTGCTGGCGCCCGCGACGGGAGGGATCGGGGACTACGAGTACCGGTGGGCCTACGGCTCCGGTTCCTGTGCCGAGAGCGGGAACGGGAGCGGTGGGCCGAACGGCTCCGTGCTGGTCTGCTCGGGCCGCGCGGCGGGCAACTACTCGGCGACGGTGAGCGTCTCCGACGTCGCGGACCCCGCGGTCAACCACACGTTCGACTTCACGGTCGTGGCCGGCCTTTCGGTCGGGACCCCTGTCCCGTCGTCGCCCGGTGCGGATGCGGGCGAGCGCGTTACCTTCACCGCCCCGTTCGTCGGGGGGATCGGGCCGTGGAGCGTCGAGTGGACGGGATTGCCGCCCGGATGCGGTAGCGCTTCGGGTCCGGCCGAACTCTGCCTTCCGAGCGGACCCGGCACCTACTCGATCTCCGCGACGGTGACCGATGCGACCGGCTCTGCGGTGACCTCGGCGGCCTTGTCGTTCGCCGTGTCCCCGGATCTTGCGGTCGGCGCGCCGGCGGTGGTCGCGCCGGGCGGCACGACGGCGACCGATGTCGGGCGGCCGGTGAACCTCTCCGTCGCTGTGACGAACCCGGGCGGCGGAGGGCCGTACTCCTATTCTTGGATCGGACTGCCGGCGGGGTGCCCGACCTCGGAGACCGCGACCGTCGCCTGCCGACCGGCCGCCCCGGGGCTCTACGCCGTCGCCGTGACGGTCACGGACCGGAACGGGTACGCGGTGACGAGCCCTGCGACGCCGCTGGCGGTGAACGGGAACCTGACCGCGCTCCCCACGCTCGGGTCCGGCACCGTGACGGCCGGGGCGACGTCGTACTGGTTTGCGGTGGTGGCGGGCGGTACCGCCCCGTACTCGATCTACTGGTACGCGGGCGGCGCGCAGATCGGGAGCGGGCCGCTGCTCGGCTACGCGTTCCGGACGGCGGGCAACGTGACGGTTACGGTGCGGGTGACGGACGCCGCCGGGTCGGTGAGCCAGGCGAACCGAACGGTCTTTGTCGCCGCGGCGCCGGCGGTCGCCACCTCGGGGAGCGGGGGTCTGACCGCCGCCGAAGGCGCCGCGATAGCGGCCGCGGTGATCGTGGCGATCGCGGCCCTGGCGCTTTCCGTGGTGATGTTCGTACGATCGCGCCGGGATCGGCCCGGTGCCCCGGGCGCCGCCGACCCTCCGAAGGGTCCGGCGTAACGACCCGGGACCCCCCCACCGAGGGGGGGGCCGGCACCCCCACTTTCGGGGCGCGACCGCCTTAGGGAAACCGGTCGGGGGACCGGGCCCGTCCGGTCGGACGGCTACGCTACCGGCGGCAGCCGGCCCAGGATCCCGGCCGTCGTCTCGACGTCACCGGCGGCGCGGAGCTGGGCGATCGCGGCCTCGTGGGCCTCGGGGGCACCCGATCCGCAGGCGTCCTCGACAACGATCGTGTGGAAGCCGAGGTTCGCCGCGTGCCGGGCCGTCCCGGCGATGCCGGCCTCGGTGCTCACCCCGGTGAGGACGAGCGTCTCGATGCGACGAAAGCGGAGCATCGATTCCAGCGGGGTGCCGACGAAGAAGCTGGGCGTCGTCTTCGGCAGCACCAGCTCCTCGGGCTTGGGAGCGACCTCGGCGAGGATCTCCCACTCCGGCTGGCCGCGGGTCAGCCGGAATGCGCCCGGCGGGATCCCTCGTCGGGCCATCCCCCGCACCATCGCCGGATTCTCCCATCCTTCCGGCGGCGTGGTGTGCTGGCTGAAGACGATCGGCAGACGCCGGGCCCGGTAGGCGGCGAGCAGGGCGGCGATCCGCGGCACGATGTCGGCGCGGTTGAAGGCGCGGCCGGCGATGCCCGGTTGCATGTCCCAGACGACGAGGGCCGAACGGTCCAGGTCCAGCGGAGCGACGGTCATGGCGCTTGGGCGAATGCGGCCTGCTTCATATCCTAACGCCTGAACCGGTGCGTTCCCGGTCCCGGCTACGCCCGGTCTTCCGGCTCGATCTCCGGTAGGACGCGGGATGGGTGCGTGCGACTCGTTCGGGCCCGCATCCGCGAGATTCCCGGAGCGCCGGCCCGCCCCGTCGCCCCCGGGACTCCGTCATCCGCGAGGCTCTCGGAGCATGCATCGCCTCGCCGGTCGTCCGCCGGCTCGCCCCCCCCAGACCCCGCTACCGAAAGGCGACTACGGGTCTCCCGGTTTCGACCCGGTTCCGGCGCCGGTCGGGGCACTCGGAGTCCCCCCTCGAACGGGCCGGACCGGGGGATTCATCGCGGGTCCGGGGGTGGGGGCTCAGGACTCCGGTGCTCCCCGGTGCCCGGGGAACCCGCGCCCGATTGGGGACCGACCTTTCCGGACTGGCGGGTGGCTCCCCGCGTGGTCCAAATCAGTACGACTTCGAGCGCCGCAACGAGGGCGACCAGTCCGACCAGAACCCAGTACTGCGCCATCGTGACCCCGCCGGGGGTCGACGGCGCAAGGGGCGAGGAGGGGGAGGGCGGAGCCGGGGGGACGGGGGGCGCCACCGCCAAAATCTGCACCGGTGTGGAATTGTTCGACGTGGAGATCTCGGCGATCGACGCCGAGTCTCGCACGCGCAGGGCGAAGGTGTAATTCCCGGGGACCAACGCGCCGGCCGGGATACTGCAGGAGACGATCTCGGCGCCGTAGCCCGACGATCCACTGCCTCCGGCGCAGACGGAGTCGGCCGACAAAAAGTCGCTCCCGTTCCGCGAGAGCAGCCACTGCCACGCGTACGGGGCAGTTCCCGTGGTGGGCAGGGTGCCCGAGATCGCCAGAGGCTCGCCCTGGATCCGGGCCGCGCTCGTCGTCGGCGCCCGGGCGGGGCCGAGCGCGGGCGCCACGATGACGCTCGCGGGGGCGGAGAGCACGCTCACGGGCCCCACCGTGCTGCTATCGGTAACGCGATAGCAGGCAAAGTACGCTCCCGGGTTCAGGGCCGCCGGTAGCGAGAGGGTCGACCCCGTGGCTCCGGGAAGGATCGGGTCGTCGGCGCACATCGGAGAGTCGCCGAGGTACCACTGGAACTGGTAGGGACCGACCCCCCCCGAGGCCCCGGCCGAGACGTTGATCGATTGGCCGCGGTCGAGGTGGACAGCCGCTGGCCCGACCGCGCCGGCGACCAGGGAGGCATCGACCGTCACAAACGCTGCGGGAGAGAGAAGACTCTGCGCGACGGGGAGCGCGTCCGTAACCCGGTAGCAGTAGTAGGTGTCCTCGGAGGGCTGGACGAGGAGGGAGCTTCCGTTGGCCGCCGGTAGCGGCGCGTCCGCCCCGCAGTTGGCCTGCGGGCCGGCGTACCACTGGAAGCCAACCGGAGGGACCGCCCCGGGGACTTCGGCTTGGAGGACGATGGATTGCCCGGCATCGAGCGACCCATTCGACGGAAGGGGGGCGAGTGCCCGAAGTGTTGGGTCGAGAGTCCACGTGTTGGAGAAGCCATGCCCGCCCGTGCTGGCTCCGCCAAAGAGGACCGGCGCCCCGTAGGAGGAGTCGAAGATCATGACCCCCGATTCCAGGGGAGGTGGATCCCCCGCCGAGGTGATGTTGGTCCAGCTGCCGTCCGCAAACTCCCAGGTTTCGGCGATCTCGCGGCCGTTGCTGCTACCGCCGTTCATGACCACCCCCGACCCGTACGGTACCATCTCCGCGGAGGCCAGGGGCGGCGGCCCCGAGGACAGGTTCAGCTGGGTCCAGTTGCCCCGAGAAAACTCCCACGTTGTATTGCTATACGCCGTGATGTTGAAGCCGCCGTACAGGACGACGGCGGCGGTCGAGGCGTCGTAGGCGATCGCCTCGTACAGGCTCGGAGGAGGGGTCCGGGCCGAGGAGACCTGCGACCAATCTCCGTTACGGAACTCCCACGTCTGGTTGTTGAGCGCCGTGCCCGTTTGGCCACCGACCAGGAGAACCGCACCGATCGCCGGGTCGTACGTCATCGCGGGCCCGGTGAGGCCCGGGGGCCGGGTCGATGGAGACAATTCGGCCCAGCGTCCGCCCGAGAACTCCCACGTGTCGTTGAGCGCCTCTCCTTGGGGGCCGGCGCCTCCGAAAAGCAACACGGCGCCTGCCGCGGGGTCGTAGGTCATGCCGAAGTTCGCGCGCGGGGAGGGAGCCGGCCCTGCGGTGGTCGTAATGTTCGTCCACACCCCGTTCGCAAAACTCCATGTGTCGTCGAAGTACCCGACGCTGAAAGTATACCGGTTCATCAGGAATTCTCCGCCGAACAGGACGCCGTATCCGTCCGCCCCATCGTAGGCGAACCCCGGGGTGAACCGTCCGCTCGGTAGGCTCCCGGCCGTGATGTTGTACCAGCCCTCGACGCCCGAATCCGGCGACATCCCGGTTCGTCCGAGGGCGGTCGCGCCCCTTGCCTCCGAAAACGGCGTCGGTGAGACCCTCTGGGTCCCACCCTTTGTTGCCGACGCATTCAGGGGGGACCCCCCCGATCGCCCAGATTCCACGGTCGGCGACACCGCCGTCGGAATCACGACCAAGACCAAGACGATCCCGACAACGATCGCCGTTTCCCACCGAGGGGCAAGACGCCGTAGCATGAATTGCGGACGGGGGCCCGGTATTTTGAGGCTACGACTCAACTTGCACTACTCGGGCCCGCACGACCCCGGCTGCGCTCCCGCGGCTCGCCGTCCCATCGACGTCGCCGGCTCTCGCCCGGCGGGGCGCCGGGACGGACATTCCAGGGGTGGCTGATCCGCCTTCTCCAGCTGGGAATCACGGTCCCACTCCTCGGAGGGCGAAGTCAGCCCAACTTGCTGCGGGACGGATTTCCGTACACCACATCAGTCGAGGAGCTACGGTTCGTTTAAATAGAACCGCAATCTTACCAAAGATGACGGCCGAGAGTAATCTCGGAAGGTTGGAACCATGCTGACGGGACAGACGCCGATTCTGGTGCTGAAGGAAGGGACGCGACGGGAGAAGGGCCGCGGGGCGCTCTCGAACAACATCCAGGCCGCGAAGGCGATCGCGGATGCGGTCCGCTCGACGCTCGGGCCGCGCGGGCTCGACAAGATGCTGGTCGACTCGATGGGCGACGTCGTCGTGACGAACGACGGGGTCACGATCCTCAAGGAGATGGATGTCGAGCACCCGGCCGCGAAGATGCTGGTCGAGGTCGCGAAGACTCAGGACCAGGAAGCCGGGGACGGGACGACCACCGCCGTCGTGCTGGCCGGCGAGCTTCTGAAGCGCGCCGAGGCCCTCATCGAGCAGAACATCCACCCCACGATCATCTCCCAGGGATACCGCCTGGCGTCCACGAAGGCGCTCGAGATCCTGCAGCAGATCTCGCAGCCGATCCCGCCGACCGACCAGGAGAACCTCCGGCGCATCGCCGTCACCTCGATGGCGTCGAAGTCGGTCTCCTACAACCGCGACCAGCTCGCCGACATCGCGGTGAAGGCGGTCACGGCCGTCGCCGAGAAGAACTCCGAGGGCCGGATGTCGGTCGACCTCGACAACATCCAGCTCATCAAGAAGCAGGGCGGCTCGATGACGGACACCCAGCTCATCGAGGGGGTCATCGTCGACAAGGAGAAGGTCCACTCCGGGATGCCGAACCGCGTCGAGAACCCGAAGGTCGCGCTGCTCGATGCCGCGCTCGAGATCAAGAAGACCGAGATCGACGCGAAGATCGAGATCAACGACCCGAACCAGCTCAACGCCTTCCTCGCGGAGGAGGAGAACATGCTCCGGCGGATGGTCGAGCAGGTCAAGAAGTCCGGCGCGAACGTCGTCCTCTGCCAGAAGGGGATCGACGACCTCGCCCAGCACTTCCTCGCCAAGGAGGGGATCTACGCCGTCCGGCGCGTGAAGAAGTCCGACATGGAGAAGCTCGCCAAGGCGACCGGGGCGAACATCGTCTCGAAGGTCAGCGAGCTCACCCCGCAGGACGTCGGCACCGCGGGCCTGGTCGAGGAGCGGAAGATCGGCGACGACGCGCTCACCTTCGTCACCGGCGCCAAGAAGGCGCGGGCGGTCTCGATCCTGATGCGCGGCGGCACCGAGCACGTGCTCGACGAGATCGAGCGGTCGATGGACGACGCGCTCAACGTGGTCGCGGTCGCGGTCGAGGACGGCCGCTTCGTCTACGGCGGCGGCGCCACGGCGGAGGCGCTCGCGATGCGTCTGCGCGACGAGGCGGCTCGGATCGGCGGCCGGGAGCAGATCGCCTTCGAGTCGTTCGCCGATGCCCTCGAGACGGTCCCCCGGACCCTCGCCGAGAACGCCGGGCTCGACCCGATCGACGTGCTGATCGAGCTGCGCAAGTCCCACAAGGCCGGCCACGGCCGCTCGGGGGTCAACATCTCGACGGGCAAGGTCGGCGACATGGGCGAGATCCACGTCATCGAGCCGATCCGGGTCGGGCGCCAGGCGATCGAGAGCGCGACCGACGCGGCGGTGATGATCCTGCGGATCGACGACGTCATCGCCTCCAAGTCGTCCCCGCCCCCCAGCGGCGGCCCCGGCGGACCCGGCGGCATGGGTGGCATGGGCGGCATGGGCGGGATGGGCGGCGGCGATTTCGGGGACGACTAGGCGACATTCCCCGACGCCCCCGGCGTTCAACCTTTTCCGGCCCCCCCGGGACTACCCCGGGGGGGCGGTTCTTCCCCCTTGGTCCCCGTGGTTGGGGTGGTTCGGCCCATTAGGTGCCGAGTCAATCGCGGGCGCCGCTGTGTTCGCGGGGGTTGCAGGCGATCGATACGTTCGCCGGGCCGTCCGAATTGGGCTTGCCGATCGGGTCGAGACGGACGATGTCTTTTGGTTCGGAGCCCCCGGCCAACGGCCGCCCGAGGAGGCAGTTCAGGCAGGACGGGGCGGTCGTCCGGAACGAGTGAAGCCGACCCGGCATCAACCGGACCGGTGCGGGGGGATCGCGGAGGGCGAGGCTGGCCGCAGTCGGCACCCGGTGACGCCGACCCCCGCGCTCGGGGCCGCGCGCCGGATCGTCGGCGGCCCCCCCCACGAGTCGACCTGGCGCCGGTGCCGACCGGGGGGCCGTGGCTCTGCGCGCTCCGCCTCCGCCCGGGGATCGTCGGCGGCGACCTCTGTCGCGCCGACGTCGCGCGGCGGAACGGCCGCCCGCCTCGAACCGAGGGCCCCGCGTCACCACCGAGGTTCGGTGGCGAGAAATTCGCCGACCTGGCGGATCGCGCGGGCGCGGTGCGAGACGGCGTCCTTCTCCTCGGGAGGGACCTCGGCGAACGTATGGCGCCACCCGCGCGGCACAAAGATCGGATCGTAGCCGAAGCCCTCGCGTCCACGGGCGCGGAGAGCGATCGAGCCGTGGACCTCCCCCGTGAAGGTGCGGACCCGGCGTCCGTGCCGGAGCCCGGCGACGGTCTGGAAGTAGGCGCGTCGGGAGCGGGTGCGGAGCAGTTCGAAGATCGGCCCGAACCCCCACACCTCCAGGAAGTGGGCGGAGTAGACCCCCGGAAACCCCCGAAGCGACGGGACGAAGAGGCCGGAATCCTCCACGAGGACGTACCCCGGAACGTCCCGGACCGCCTCCAGCTTCGCCGCGACCACCGTCGCGAGGGACGGCGCCTGCGGTTCGGGGAGTTCCCGTCGCTTCCATCGTACGCGGAGCCCGAACGGGGCGAGGACCGACGCCACCTCCCGGGCCTTCCCGGGGTTGCGGCTCACGAACGTGATCGTGCGGGGGCGGGGTCGGCTTACCACGGGTACTCGTCGTAGGCGATGATCTCGTCCGGGCTCTTGCGCCCGTCTCCCACCGGCTTCGCCTTGCCGTTCGGCTCCGCGGGGTAGCCGATCGGGAGGAGGGCGAGGGGATGGATCCCCTCGGGGACGTGGAGCACCGAGCGGATCTTCTCGTCGTTGAACTCGACGATCCAGTTGGTCGCGAGGCCCTCGGCGGTGGCGACCAGCTCGAGGTGGCCGATCGCGACGGCGACGTCCAGGGGATACGCCGAGATGAAGCCCCCGATCGTCACCGGGATGTCCTCCTCCACGGCGAAGGCGACGATCACGGCCGGGGCGCCGGCGATGAGGCGGCCCTTCGGGCTCGCCTGGGCGAGCAGGCGCTTCTTCTCGTCGTCCCGGACGACCACGAACCGCCACGGCTGGAGATTCTGCTGGCTGGGCGCCAGGCGGGCCGCGCCGAGGACCTTCTTGAGGGTCTCGGGCGCGATCGGCCGGGGCGCGAAATCGACGCACGGCCGCAGCGTGCGAATCGCCTCGAGAACATCCATGGTGGGGTCGGGCGTGGTTGGATTCACGCGGCGGGTGGAGGGGTGGCTCCCCTCGGGGTGCGAGGCATTCGCCATAGGCAGGCGCGGGGGCACTTAAAAAGGGTTGCCCGACCCGGCCGAGCGGGGCGCGGGAGAGAATCGATGGACCATGGGGGCCGGCCCCGCCCTCGAAAGTATATCTCGCGGACCGCGCCTACCGGTCCATGGCCCGGAAGTGGATCGCCGAGCACCACCTGATCAAGGTCCTGATCGAACCGCAGGGGGCCATCGTCGCGATCACGACCCGGACCTACTCCCACCTGTTCATCCTCTCCCGAAGGTTCATCGGGTGGCGGAAGATCCTGACGAAGGACCGAATCGTGGCCCGGGCCGGCTACTGCACGCCGCGGGTCGTCTCGCTGATCGCCGAGGTCTATCCGAACGGACTGTAGCCACGGTCGGCGATGCGTCCCGGTGGAGG
>JAKABH010000013.1:21269-29779 GCA_021801925.1 Thermoplasmata archaeon
CCGCCCGGGGTAGGCACCGGGTACGGGTTCACGGGCGGCGTTCCCCCCATCGCCGCCTGGCGGCTCGCGTTGATCAGCGGGTCGAACTTGATGTAGGCGATGAGGAGCAGCACGCCCACGATGATGCCGCCGAGGATGAATCCCAGGATCATCCAGAGGAACGTCGCATCCTTCGCCGCTTGGTACTGACGGGCGTTGACCAGCCCCTCGATCTCCTTCATCTTGAGGTAGATCACGACGTCGACGATCCCGAAGATCACGAGGAGGATCGGGCCGGTGAGCGAACCGACGACCGGTGCCCCGCAGTAGCCGTTGGTTCCCATCATGCCCGAGCAAAAACTGAGGAAGTAGAGTACCCCCACCGCATAGGCGAGCCCCGCCAGGAACAGCAGGACGCCGAAGATCACCGCGAGGATCCGGACGACGTGCAGCAGCGACTTGATCGACTGGGCCTCGGCCGGCTCCGGAGCGTAGTTTGCGTTCACGGCGTCACCGACTCCCGGGGACGAGCCCGTGGGGATGTATTTGAATGTGCCGCAGGACCGGGGGAGGGGGGGCGGAATGGGGGTACGTCCGGCGACGCCGCCGTAGGGCCGACCTCGCTCCGCGGCCGCGTCGCTCCCGTAGCGTCAAGCGCTCCTTCGGCGTGCCCGGATAGCCCCGTGACCCCGATCCCCCCTCCGAACCCGGCCGCCCCGGAGGCCGTCAGCGACTACGCCGGGTTCGACTTCCGACGGCTGTGGCACGGGCGCGTTCGCGTTACGGAGGTCGAGCGGGCGATCCTCCGCCAGGCGCTCGCCGGCGCTCGCCCGGACCGGATCCTGGAGGTCGGCACCGGATTCGGCCGACTGTTGCCGGTGGCGGAGTCGGTCGCGCGGGAGGTCGTCGCCTGCGACTTCGATGCGGAATCCCTCGCCCGGCTGCCGCTCCCTCCCCCGGCCGGGCCTCCCCGGTGGCGGATCGCCGCCAACGTCTACCACCTACCCTACCGGGACGGCGCCTTTTCGGCCGCCACGCTGATCCGGGTGTACCATCATCTCGGGGCCCCGGGGCGGGCGCTGGGCGAACTCCATCGGGTCCTCGTTCCGGGGGGCCGCCTGGTCGTCTCGTATACCCCTCGGCCGTCGTGGGGGACCCTCACGAACGACATCGGACGCGCCGTCCGACGGACCGACGGCGCGCCGTTCCGATCCGCGACCTTTGGCCGCGGGCCGCGCTCCTTCCGTCCGGAACCGTTCCCGATCTACATCGACAACCGCCGGGCGTTCGGGCGTGTCGCCCAGGAGGCGGGGTTCCGTGTCGTGGGGGAGTGGGGCGCCGGCTTCGAGGAGTACGCGATCGCGCGCCGCCTGCCCACGGCGTTGTTCGTGCGGCTCGGCACCGGGTGGGCCCGCGCGCCGGGGTTTCCCCACCGGTTCGTGCTCCTCGAACGCGACGGAGCCTCGGAATCGCCGGCACCGTTGCCGACCGAGTACCTGGCGTGCCCCCGATGCGGCGCCGGACTCCTCGGGACCCCGGCCCGGCCGCCGGATCCGTGTTCCGGCTGCGGCTGGGCGGGCGGGCGGGCGGCGGCGGGGGTCCTCGACCTGCGCTACCTGCCGACCGGTGCGGCCCGTTGGGAGGCGCCCCCCTCGTGATCGGCGACCCGGGCGCTCTGGACGGCCCCGCCCGCTCTTCCGGGGAGCTCGGGGCTGCGGATGCGCTCCCCGAACCGCGCGACCTCGAACTGCTCGTACCGTCGGGGCCGGTGCCGCTGGGATTCGTACGGGAGGGCACCCGGATCTACCTGGTCGCCAGCGACCTCTCGTTTCGATGGCCGATCGAGCTGCTGCGGACGGGCGCGGCGCGCCTCCGCATCGGGCCCCGGACGCTCGTCGGGGCCGCGGTCCTCGTCGTCGCGCCGGAGGAGCGCGACCGGGCCGCCGCGTTGTTCCGGGCGAAGTTCCCGCCGGACGACTACGACCGCTGGTATGCGCGGCCCGCCCGCGTGCTCCGGATCGATCTGGCGGACGCCGGGCCTCCTCCCCTGCTCTCGGCCGAGGCGCGCTACCGACGGTGGGTCGCCGCCGAGTTCGACAACGCCGCGGAGGGGTACGACCGGCAGATCCGCACGAACCGGATCAGCTCGCTACTCCGCGCGCGCTCCCTCGCCCTCCTTCGACCGGCGCTCGCGGACGCCCATCGGCTCCTGGAGATCGGCTGCGGCAGCGGGATCGAGACCGTCCCGATGCTCCACGCCGGCCACGAGATCCTATGCGTCGACCTCTCGACCGCGATGCTGGAGGCCGTCCGTAGGCGGGCCCGGCAGGAGGGAGTCGCCGAGCGGCTGACGACGCGGAGCCTGGCGGCGGGGGATCTTGCCCGGCTGCTCGGGGAGGAGGGAAGCGCCTCGTTCGACGGCGCCTATTCGACCTACGGCGCCCTCAACTGCGAACCGGACCTGACCCCCGTCGCGGGTGCGCTGACCGACCTTCTTCCCCCGGGCGGTCGGTTCGTCGCGGGGGTCTACAACCGATGGTGCGCGATCGAGCTCCTCGGCTACGGACTCACCGGCCAGTGGCGCCGGGCGTGGGCCCGCCACGCCCGGCCCGTTCGGGCGGGCTCGTCCCGCTACGGCGTCGACATCTACGCCTATTCCCCCGGCGACCTCTTCCGCGCCTTCGCCCCGGCGTTCCGGGCCCGGGCGCTCCGGGCCGCCCCCGCGATCCTGCCCCCGTTCGATCTCGCCGCCTATGCGGAGAAGTTCGCCCGTCGGTTCGACACGCTCGCCCGCTGGGACGCGCGGCTCGCCGCCGTCCCTCCGTTCTCCGCTCTCGGCGACCACTTCCTCGCCGTCTTGGAGCGGCGGGGATGTCTCCCGCCGTCCGGGCCCGCCCGCCGGCCCTCGCGGAAGACACCCGGCGCGTAACCGAAATCCGGCCGGGGGGGCCGGCGTACCCGTTGAGCAGCGGGATTAAATAGGCCGGGCAGAGGAGGGGAACGCTGCTGACATCTGTCTGACAAACGGACGGAGGTCGGTTCGGACGGAATCGGGGGACCCCGCGGGGAGGAGGAGCGATCGATGTACCTGAAGCGGATCAAGGTGCGGAACTTCAAGTCGTTCGCCGGCGCGACCGAGATCCCGTTCCAGCCCGGGTTCACCGGGGTCGCCGGCCCGAACGGCATGGGCAAGTCGAACATCTCGGACGCGATCCTCTTCGTCCTCGGGCCGACGAGCTCGAAGGCGCTGCGGGCGGAGCGGCTCACGCATCTGTTCTTCAACGGCGGCTCGTCGAAGAAGGCCGCGACCGAGTGCGAGGTCTCCCTCGTCTTCGACAACTCCGACCGGCTGCTCCCGATCGACGCGGCGGAGGTCGAGGTGACCCGCTACGTCAAGCTCGCCCCGAACGACACCGACGGCTACTACTCCTATTTCTACGTCAACGGCCGCCGAACGACCCAGACGGAGATCGACTCCGTCCTCTCGCACGCGCGCCTGAGCGGCGACGGCTACAACCTGGTCCAGCAGGGGGACGTCAACCGGGTCGTCACGATGGGCCCGGTGCCGCGCCGCGGGCTCGTCGAGCGGCTCGCCGGCATCAGCCAGTACGACGAGGAGCTCGAGCGGGCGGCGGCGAAGCAGGTCGACCTCGAGGGGAACCTCGCGCGGATCCAGACCCTCCTCGGCGACATCAAGGGCCGGCTCGGCGGGCTCTCCGAACAGCGGCTCCAGGCGATCCAGTACCAGCAGCTCCAGGGAGAGAAGCGCAAGACGGAGGCGCGGCTCGCCCGGGCGGGGCACCGGCTCGCCGAGCAGGAACTCGTGACGTGCCGCCAGCAGGTCGAGTCGGCGCATGCCGAGATCGACCGGCTCCAGGCGGAGCGGGCGCAGGCCGCCGGTCGGGAGGCCGAGCTCTCCCGGGCGATCGACGCGCTCGACCGCGAGATCGCGGAGGCGGGGGGTGCCGCCGCCGTCAAGTTCAAGGAGGAGCTGGACGGCAAGAAGATCGCCTACGCCCGGTTGGACCAGAACCTGGGGCACCTTCGGGAGGCGTGCGAGGCGATCGAGGCCCGCATCGCGGAGCTGACCGAGGCCGTCCGGGCCGAGGAGGCCCAGCGGGTCACGTTCGTCGCCTCCGAGAAGCGGCTCGCCGAGCGGGTCGCCGCGCTCCAGGCGGAATCCGAATCCCAGACGCGGGAGATCCAGTCGTCGACCGCCGCCCCGAAGGGGAAGGGACCGGATCGGCTTTCGGAGGCGCGCAAGTCCCAGCTCGAACTCCAGCGGACGTTCGACCTCCAGCAGCAGGCGTGGGAGGCCGCGGTCCGGGAGCGGGAGGCCCAGAGCGCGGCCGTGCACGGTGCCGAACAGGCCCGCGCGCAGGCCGAGGACGAGTTGCGCGAGCGCGAGGTCGAGGTAAAGGACCTCGAGCTGCGGCTCCGGGAGGCCGGCGGCGGCAAGGCGACGGCGACCGGCCCGGCTTCGTCCGGGGAGCTCCAGAAGGAGCTTCACCAGCTGAAGTCGAAGGAGCAGGCGCTCACCGCCGAAGCCGACCGGCTCGGGCGCGAGGTCTCCGAACTCAATCGCCGCTACGTCCAGCTCGATGCCCGGCTCAAGGCCCGCGCCGAATCCGGCGGACGGCCGAACCAGCTCGCCGCGGTCGACTTCCTGCTCTCCCAGCGGAACCTCGGGAAGATCCCCGGGATCCGCGGAACGGTCGAGGAGCTCGCCCGCTTCGACGCCCCGTACAAGACGGCGCTCCAGATGGCGGGCGGCAACCGCTTCCAGGCGCTGGTCGTCGAAAGCGACCAGGTCGCCGAGCAGTGCATCCAGCTCCTCCGCCAGGAGAAGCGGGGCCGCGCCACCTTCCTGCCGCTCAACCGGATGCTCCCCGGCCGACCGCACGGAAAGTCGCTGGTCGTCTCGAAGGCGGACGGGGCCCAGGGGTTCGCGATCGATCTGGTCCAGTTCGACGAGAGCCTGCGCGCGGCGTTCTGGTACGTCTTCGGCGAGACGGTCATCATGTCGGACCTCGCCCACGCCCGGTCGCAGATGGGCGGCGTCCGGCTCGTCACGCTCCAGGGGGACCTCATCGAGGCGACCGGGGCGATCTCGGGCGGCTACCTCGACCCGTCGGCCCAGGGCCGCGGGGCCGACAGCGCCGTCGAACTGAAGCGGGTCGGCGACGAGCTGCGGGAGAAGAGCGAGGCGGAGTCGGCCGCCCGCGCGGAGCTCGGCAAGGTCTCCGACCGCCTCCGGATCGTCGCCCAGGAGCTCGCCACCCGGTCGATCCAGGACCAGGCGAACCAGTCGACGCGCAAGGTGCTCGAGGCGGACCTCGGGGGCGCCCGCGAGAAGCTCGCGGCGGCCCGGGCCCGCATCCAGACCGCGGGCCGGGCCGCCGAGACGGCCACGACCGCGCTCGCCGAGGCCGAGGCGGCGGCCGCGCGGCTCGCCGCCACGCTCGCCGATCTCAAGGAACGGATCGCCCACGCCCAGGAGCAGTACCTGGGCCAGCTGCCCGAGGCGCTCGGGGCCCGGCTCCGGGCGCTCCAGGAGGCCGCCCAGCGGACCGGGGAGGAGCGGGTCAAGGCGAACGGGGAACTTCAGTCGCTGCGCGCCTCGCTGGAGGCGCTCGCGGCGAACCTCGCCGGCCACCGGCAGGAGCTCGCCAAGGCGGAGGCGGAGCTGGCGGGCAAGCAGCAGGAGATCGCCCGCACCGACGCCGACCTCCACCAGGCCCGAGCCGCCCTCGACGCCCTCAAGGCGGTCGAGTCGAAGCAGGGCGAGGCGCAGAAGGCGCTCGCCGACAAGAAGCGGGGCCTCGAGGGGGAGCGGCTCAAGGTCGCCTCGTCGCTCGCCCAGGTCACGGCCAACCTCACCAGCCGGCAGGGGCTCGTCATCCAGGAAGAGGCCCGCCTCGCCCAGGCCGAGAGCCGGGTGCGGGAGCTCGAGGAAGCCCTTCGGGAGTTCCCGGAGCCGGCGCCCGACGAGACGCCCGTACCGCTCGACGAGCTCAAGCGCCGCATCGCGACCCTCACCGACCAGCTCGCCGCGATGGGGGCCGTCAACCTGCGCGCCGTCGAGGAGTACGACCAGGAGAAGGCCCGCTGCGACGAGTTCTCGGCCGAGGTCGAGCGGCTGGCGACGGAGAAGGCGGAGCTGACCCAGTTGGTCGGCGAGATCGAGAAGAAGAAGCGGCTCAAGATCACCGAGGTCGTCACCCAGGTCAACCGGAACTTCGGGGAGATCTACGGCGAGCTGAGCGCCGGCGGCGAGGGCGAGATCGCGCTCGAGAACCCCGACGACCCGCTCGCGGGCGGCCTCCTCATCCGGGCGCGCCCGATCGGGAAGACCGTCGCCCGGCTGGAGCAGCTGTCGGGCGGGGAGAAGTCGCTCGCCAGCCTTGCCTTCATCTTCTCCCTGCAGCGGTACGACCCGAGCCCGCTCTACGTCTTCGACGAGGTCGACATGTCGCTGGACGGGCTGAACGCCGAGTACGTCGGCCGGCTCCTCCGCCGGAACGCGGAACGCGCGCAGTTCATCGTGATCTCGCTCCGCAAGGTGACGCTCAAGTTCGCCCACCAGCTGTTCGGCGTGACGATGCGCGGCGACGGCTGCTCGCGCGTCGTCGGGATCCGGCTCGACGACATCCACGAGGTCGAGTCGCGGGACGGGGCCCGGGCGCCGGACGCCCCCGCGCCGGGGGCGCCCGTGGAGGCGGCCCGATGAGCGTCGCCGCGCGGGAAGCGAGCGCGCTGTCGGCCCCGCCGAACGAGATCCCCCGGGAGACGGCGGAGAAGGTCCTCCGCTACCTCGTCTTCCACCGCTCCCTCCTCGGCGAATCCGACGACGCGGGGCCGGTGCTCGAGCGGTACCTCACCCTCGTCCAGCGGCTCAAAGAGGGGGTCCACCTCGTCATCCCGGACCCGTTCCAGCGCGCCACGGCGCTCCTCTTCGAGCTCGTGATGCAGGAGGAGTTCGATCCGTGGGAGATCGACCTCGTCAAGTTCACCCAGTCGTACCTCGATCGGGTCCGCGAGGACGGCGCGGTCAACTTCGCGATCGCCGGCCGGCTGGTCTACATGGCGTGGAGCATCCTCTACCTCCAGTCCGAGTTCGTGCTGCGCGCCCGCGACGCCCCTCCCACGGCGCCCGGCGACGGCGGTCCGGAACTCATGGCCTCCGATGTCTCCGACGAGGGCTACCTTCCCCTCCTCGACTCCCCCGAGGCGATCGATGTCACCGGGGCCGTCCTCGGGACGGCCGACTCTCCGCCGCTGCTCGAGATGGTCCGACACCCCGAGACCCGCCCCGTCTCGCTGCTCGAGCTCGTCCGCGCCTTCGGCGAAGCGGAGGCGGACGCCCGGCGCTCGCTCCGGATCCAGGAGCTCCGCGAGCGCCTCCGCGAGGAGCAGCGGGCCCCGCCCGAGGTCCTGGTCCACGGCGACATCCCCGAGCACGACCTCGCCACCGCGTGGGAGGCGGTCTGCGGGCACGCCGTCGGAGCGGAGTTCCCGCTGCTCGACCTGTGGAACCCCGCCCTCGGCCGGGACCGGCTCGTCGCGACGTTCCTCGCCCTCCTCTTCCTCGCTCGGGAACGGTCGATCGAGCTCCACCAGGAACGGCTCGGCGAGTCGCCCGTGATGGTCGTCCGCACCTCGGCCGAGCGGCACTGCGTCGCGGAGAAGGAGTGAACCGATGCCGTCGAAGCTCGACGAGCTCGTCTTCCAGATCGAGGCGGTCCTCTTCGCGGCGGGCAAGCCGCTCGGCGTGAAGGAGATCACCGAGGCGCTCGCGCTCCCCGACTTCCGCCCGGTCCAGAAGGCGGTGCGGACGTTGGAGCAGACGTATACCCACCGCCAGTCGTCGCTCGAGGTCCGGCGCGTCGGGGATCGGTATGCGCTCCAGCTCAAGGAGTCGTACGTCCCGACGGTGCATGCGGTGACGCCGGTCGAGATGGCCCCCCGCACCGTGAAGGCGCTCACGCTCGTCGCCTACCACCAGCCGATCCTGCAGAGCCACCTGGTCCGGATGATCGGCGACGTCGCCTACGAGGAGGTCCAGCACCTCCGCGGCCTCGGCCTCGTCCGTACGGAACCGAAGGGCTCGACGCTCGAACTCACCACCACGCGGCGGTTCGCGGAGTACTTCGGGCTCGCCTCGACCCGGCCCGAGGAGATCCGCCGCTTCCTCGAGGGCCGCCTCGGCGTCGTCCCCGGACCTCCCACCGGCGCCCAGATCGACGCGCCGGCGCCGCTCCCGACCGACGGGGCGGCCGACCCCGCGGAGCCGGCGCCTTCCGTCGACCCGGCCGCCGAGCCCGCATCGGGGGCGGACCAAGACTCCGCGCCGTCCGAGGCGCTCGGTCCGCCGACGGAATAGGAGGCGCCCCGCCTCCGGGGCCCCGGCCCGGCCGGCGCTACAGCACCCCGCAGTGCGGGCAGCGGACCGGCTCGGCCGGTCTCGGCGCACCGCAGTAGGGGCACTGGAACGTCGCGGGGGCGCTCGCCAGCGGGGCCGCGCCCGGCGG
>JAKABH010000014.1 GCA_021801925.1 Thermoplasmata archaeon
CTGGTGCGGATGGACGGCGCGATCGAGTTCCGGCAGGAGCGGGACAAGACCTACCTGGCCGTACGGGGCCTCGGCGAGGTCCAGACCCACGACTGGATCGAGTGCCGCGCCACGAACCGCGCGCTCATCATCGGGTCGTTTGCGCTGGAGCGGATCCGCTAGCGGCGGTATCGGGGCGGGAGTCCGACCCCGCGTACTCCGTGCGGTCGGCGACATGGTCCGGGCTCCCCCCTTCGAGGACGTGCCGCACGTTGGCGAGGGCGTGGCGGACGCCGTACCGCTCGGCGTCCCCCAGGATCGCCGCGGAGTGCGGGGAGGCGAGAAGGTTCGGCAAGGACGCCCAGGGGAACGCGGTCGTGAGGCGACCGGAGGCGTAGTCCTCGTCCCACCAGACATCGAGCGCGGCCCGGAACTCGGGATGGGTCGTGAGATGCCGGTAGAGGTCTCCCTCGACCACGGTGCCGGCCCGGCCGACATTGACGAAGATCGCGTCCTCGGGCATCCGCGCGAACCGGGCGGCATCGAGGGAGTTCCGGGTCGCCCGGGTGAGCGGCCGGGCCTCGAACAGCAGGTCGGCGCCGGCCAGCGCCCGGTCGATCTCCTCGGCGGGAAGAACCTGCTCGACGCCCGGCACCGCGCGGCCCGAGCGGTTCACCCCGACGCGGCGGATCCCGAACCCATCCAGCCGACGGGCGATCTCCCGACCGATCGACCCGTAGCCGAGCAGCACGGCCGTCCGTCCGCGCAGGGTCGTCTGGAACGGCGCCGGCCGCAGGGATCCCGTGGCGACGCGATCCGCGCCGATGCGGATCGCCCGTGCGGCCCCGAGCGCCAGCGCGACCGCGTGCTCCGCGACGAACGGGGCGTATCCGCCGACGTTCCCCGCGATCGGGATCGTCGGCGGGAACCGGTCGAACGGAAAGCCGTCGAGTCCGGTGAACAGCCGCTGGACGAACCGCAGGCGGGGCAGGGTCGCCGGATCGAACGTCCCGAACTCCCGGGCCGGCGAGCCGACCAGCAGCGCCTCCACCCGGTCGAGGGACTGGGAACCGGCGCGCGAGAGGTAGGCCCACGGCAGGTCGGGGATCGTCTCGGCGATCGCATCCTCGATCGCCGGACGGGGGGGCACGGTCACGAGGAGCCGCGGAGCACGATCGGTCACGGCCCCGGTACTGCTGCGGACCCTCTTGGCCTCAGCGGGCGCGCCCCGGTCGGTCCCCGAGACAGAGGCCCCCGTTGCCCGTAAGCCGCCGGTATGGTGGCCTGGCCGATCAACCGGGAAACGCCACCCCCCACGCCCCCCACCGACGGCCATCCCTCGGTCCGTAAGTGAACCTGACCCGGGACCGGACGCGCGTCCGTGGGCGGGCGGCCCTTCGGCCGTGGGCGAACGTGAACAAGCTGCGACCGATCTCGACGCCCACCCCGCGGCGAGCTGCGCCCCGCGGAGGGCCACACCGGAATTCTGCAGGAGCCCCCAGTGGCGGGCGACCCAACCCAAGGCCGTAGGTCGAGGGCTCGATGCGGCGGTCCGCTACGTCCACGAGCAGGGCGGGCGCGAGGTGAGCCGCTTCGCAACACCGCAGGAAGAAGACGCGACCCCGAGCCGAAAAGAGGGTCCGGCTCAGGTCCCGATGGGGTCCGCGATCCTTCGTGTACGCGCCGCTAAGGGGGCCCCTGGGCGGGGGCGGGGGGAGGCCCGACGGAGATTCGCGCTTCGACCGCGTGCGCGGCCTGCTCGGCGAACGCGCGGGCCTCCTCGACGGTCCGTCCGCGGGCGACGGCGACCCCGAGGCGGCGATCGGGATACGCCTCCGGTTTGCCGAAGAGGAACAGCCGGACACCCGAAGCGGCGAGGGCCGACGAGAGCCCTCCGTACCGCGGCGCCCACCCGCGGGAGGAGCCGAGGACGACATGCGCGGCGGCCGGTACGGTCGGCTCCGGCCCGAGGTACGGCAATCCGAGGATCGCCCGGGCGTGCAGGGCGAACTCGCTGTTCCACTGGCTGCCGAGCGTCACCAGCCCGGTATCGTGGGGCCGGGGGGAGACCTCGCTGAACAGGACGGAGCCGCCGCGCACGAAGCACTCGACGCCGAACAAGCCGATCCCCCCGAGCTGGTCGGTGACCGCGGTCGCCGTCGATCGGAGGGCATGCGCGACGTCCGGAGGGAACAGTTCGGGCTGCCAGCTCTCGTGGTAGAGGGTCCCCGGCCGCACGTGGGCGATCGGTTCCAGGACGGTCGTCGTGAGGCGGCCCGCCGGGTCGAAGTGGCGGAGGGTGAGCATCGTCACCTCCCGGTCGAACGGAACGAACTCCTCGATCATCACCCGGGGGTTCGGGACCCGACCGTGCTCGCTCGCCGCCCGGTAGGCGAGCTCGACCCCGGCGGCGTCCCGCACGACCGTCATGCCGTGGCCGGAGCTCGACATCACCGACTTGAAGACGACCGGCAACCCGAGCTCGGCCACCGCCCGACGGGCCCCGTCGAGATCGTCGACCATCCGATAGGCGCTCGCCGCGACGCGCGCCTGCTCGACGGCGAGGCGGCGGATCCGCTCCCGGTCCATCGTCGTCCGCGTCGACTCCGCCCGAGGGATCACCGTCCAGCCGTCCTCCTCGAGGCGGACGAGCTCGTCCGTCGCGATCTGTTCGATTTCGGGGACGATCACGTCCGGGGCCTCCCGCTCGACGAGGGCCCGAAGCGCCCCGGGATCCGTCATCGGAACGACGTGGCTCCGGTGCGCGACCTGCATCGCCGGCGCATGATCGTAGCGGTCCACGGCGACGACCTCGGCGCCGAGCCGCATCGCCTCGATCGCCACCTCCCGCCCGAGCTCCCCGCTGCCGAGCAGGAGGATCTTGGCCGCATCCCCGACCACGGGGGAACCGAGGGAGTCCCGGAAGGCGACGCCCGCGACGCGGCCCGGCGACGTCATCTCGCGCGGAGAGGCCACGGGACGGAAGAACCCTTGGATGGGCCGCGGGCCGGTCCGGATGGCGGCCGGATCACTCCTCGCCCATCGTGCGGGGTTTCGGGATGACCTTCGGCTGCTCCTCGAGCGTCGGCATCCCGGTCTTGCCCCGGACGATGTCGCAGTCCTTCCAGCTGATCCCCACCGTCACCCGGGGGAACTGTACTTTGAGGGTGTAGTTCGCGATCTTGCCGACCACGAGGCCCTGGGAGCCGGCGACCAGGTTCGGATTCATGACCGAGAGGTCCCGGTTCAGGATGACGCGGGTCTGACCGAATACGATCTGCTCGAGTTCGCCGCGGTCTTCCATCGACCGGCAAACGGAGCATGCGTCCCCATAACCTTGCTCCCCGACCGGTTCGACCACCAGACCCCCCTCGAAGGACCCCGCCGCAGCGGCCGCGCGAGGCGGCCCGGCCGGGGCGCCGATCCCACGTCCGGCGGACGGCAGAGCGGTCTCGAGCAGGCTCGTGGCACGCCCTCGGACGCTTGAACAGAGGGGACAGGGCCCCTCCCCGCGGAGGGGCCCATCGAACGACGACCCAGGGCCCGCACCGGCAGCAGATAAGTTTCGCGAGGGAATTAAATAGTAAAACGCCGTGTGCCGTTCTAACATGTCAGCCGGGGGCCCGAGCATGGAAACGGCGCACGGCATGCAGGAAGCTCCGCCGAAATCGGAGGAGAAGCCCGAATGGTGGGCCAGCCCCGCCACGCTAGGGCTGCTCGGCTTCGGGATGACCACGATCTTGGCCGGGCTCAACACCGGGAAATGGATCGGGGGCGGATCGGTCCTCGCGATGGCGATCTTCTTCGGAGGGATCGCGCAGATGGCCGCGGGGCTCATCGCCCTCCGCAAGGGGAACATGTTTGCCGGCTCCGCCTTCTTCGGATACGGGGCATTTTGGCTCGCGTTTTACGAGCTCGTAGGTTATCTAGTGGCAGGTACGGCCAACGGCTACGACGTCGCCGCCTTCACGTTCGTCTGGTTCTTGGTGACGGTCACGTACCTCATCAGCGCCCCGAAGCACGGCTGGGGAATCACCGCAGTCTTCCTCACGCTGACGATCGCCTTCGTGCTCCTCACCGTGTTGTGGTGGGAGACGGGGGCGGGCACCCCACTTTCGCTATCGATGGACCAGCTGATCGGGGGAGAGATCATCCTGACGGGCCTCTTTGCGTGGCTGGTCGCCACGGCCGATCTGACGAACTGGAACTACGGTCGTCGGATCATCCCGGTCTGAGCCCGGACGGAGTTCGGAAGGCCAACCCTTTCTTCGCCGGGCCTCGCGCGTAGCTCGGTCGCCAGGGCCGCGGGCTGGGCATTGCGCCCGCGGTAGGGCCGTTCGTCGGGCGAGGGTAGGCTCGGGCCCGCCGTTCCGCTCTCGCGGCACGGCCCGAGCCCTACGCCCGGCCGAGCGAGCGCGGGGTCGCATCTCGCATCCGGAGTGCGGGAGCGGTGCTAGGTCCCGACCGAACGCGACGGGGCGTTCATGCCCAGCTGGATCGCGCCCCGAACCGCGCCGAGCGCGATCAGGAACAGCACCACGAGGAACAGATCGGCCCCGGGCCACGGGATCCCGAGCGCCTCTCCAAGCCAGAAGACGGCGAAGGTGAACAGCATGGACGTGCCGAGCATCTTGAGCCAGGGCACCTTGATGCGGCGCAGGCGCTCGTGGAGAGCGAAGGCGAGGGCGACCAGGATCGCCCCGGCCGCCACGGCCCCGACGATCGCCGAGAGCGGGTAGCCGGCCGCGGTGATCCCCAGCAGGACGATCACCGTCTCGACCGCCTCGACCGCGCCCGCGGTGAACCCGGTCCCGAAGAGGAGCGCCCCGGCGAACTTCGGGGGCGGCGTCGTGCCGGCCGGGACGGCGGCCCGCCGGTAGCTGCGCAGCGTGCTGCGGAACAGGAAGACCCCGAACCCGACGAGCAGTACCCCCGAAACAAACGGGAGATAGAAATGGTCGACGAGGCCGAGGACCGCGCCGAGCCCGAGAGCGACGAGGGAGACGAGGGCTACGCCGGCGACCGCCCCGGTCGCCCCCGGCCGGACCGAGGGATGGTCGGCGCTCACCGCCACCACCAGGACCACGACCTCGGTCATCTCGAGGATCGTGATCAGGAACGCGGCGAGCAGGGCCGGCAGAAACAGGGACGCGGTCATGTCGCCCTATCGGAGCGCCCAGGTCTGAAGCCCGGCCGATTCGAAGGAGAAGTCGGTGACGACCCCACCGGAGGCCTGGACCGACTTCGCGACCTCCGCCCGCCGCGCGACGTCGCAGAAGAGCAGGATGTAGCCGCCGCCGCCGCTCCCGACGAGCTTCCCTCCGAGCGCGCCCGCCGCCCGCGCCCGCTCGTAGAAGGCGTCGATCTGCGGGTTCGAGATCCCGTCCGTGAACTGCTTCTTGAGCTGCCATCCCTCGTCGAGCAGCCGGCCCATCGCGTCGATGTTCCCGCGGAGGAGCTCGTTCTTCATCTCGATCGCGAGCGCCTTCGTCGCGTCGAGCGCTTGGACGGTCGACGCGGCCTTTTGGGTGTAGTTCGCCTGCTGGCGTTGGATGATGTCGTTCGAGTTGTGGATCGTGCCCGTGTAGCAGAGCAGGAGCCGGTAGGCGAGTTCGTTCGCGACCTCGGGCGCGATCTTGAGCGGGGAGACGATCGTCCGCCGCGCCTCGAACTCCATGAAGTTGAATCCGCCGAAGGCCGCGGCGTACATGTCCTGCCGCCCGCCCCGCACCCCGAGCTCCTGCCGCTCGATCTGGTAGGCAAGTTCGGCGACCTCGTAGGCGGTCCACGACTCGCGCAGGTACCGCTGGAAGACCCCGACCAGGGCGACCGCCATCGTCGACGAACTCCCGAGGCCGGTCCCGACCGGCGCGTCCGAGTGGAGGAACAGCCGGAGCGACTCGCAGTCCCGGTCCTTCCGGGGCCTCAGGACGTTCACCGCCGCCTTCACGAGGTCGAGTTCGCCGTTGTAGACGAGGTCTTCCGGCTTCGCGTAGTTGACGGAGAGGTTGTAATCGAGCGAGGTCACCGAGACCGAGCCGTCCTCGGGCGGAGCGGCCTCGAGCGTCGAGTAGGCGTAGCGGCTGATCGTGCAGTTGAGCACGGCCCCGCCCTTCTCTTCCGGGTACGGCGAGACGTCGGTCCCCCCTCCCGCGAAGCTGATCCGCAGCGGCGCCTTCGCCCGTATGATGGTCATCGGCCGGACCGGCGCACCGAGCCTCCCGACATAACCCTTCGCGCCGCTATCGGGGGGGTTATCTATCCCCCGCGATGGTCCGCTCCCCCATGACCCGCCGGTATCCCGGCCCGTCGCTCGCGGTCGACGCCGTCTGGATCGCACGGGGACGCCTGCTGCTGATCCGGCGCGGGCGCCCGCCGTTCCGGGGAGCGTGGGCGCTTCCGGGCGGCTTCGTGGAGATCGGGGAGACGGTCGAACACGCGGTCGTCCGGGAGCTCCGGGAGGAGACCGGCCGGTCGGCCCGGGTCGACCGGCTGGTCGGGGTCTATTCGGATCCCAGGCGGGATCCCCGCAAGCACACCGTCTCCGTGGTCTTCGCCATGCGGGGGCGTCCGGGGCGGCCCCGGGGCGGCGACGACGCCGCCGAAGCGGCCTGGCATCCCCTCGCCGGCCTCCCGCCGCTGGCGTTCGACCACGCCCGCATCGTGGCCGATGCCCGGGCCGCCCTCGGGACCGGGCCGACTCGAGCGGGGGGAATCACGCGGCGCCCTCGCCGCCGACGACCGGCTCGGGCGGAGCGCCGAGCGCCGACGGCGCATCGGAACCCCGTCGCCAGGAGAGCGCCGCGGCGACCGCCAGGATGACGGCGGAAGCGTAGAGGGCATACCGGAGCCCGGTCAGGAAGGCGGCGGGGATCGCCCCTTCGGTCGTCCCGAGGAACACCTCGTAGGCGACCGCCTTCGGGACCGTGGCGGAGGCGATCGCGAAGGCGAGGACGAAGCTCAGGAGCGCCCCCATGTTCTGGAGCGTGCTGCGCAACCCCGAGACCGCCCCGAGCCGATCGTGGGCGGCCTGGCCCATGATCGCGATCGTGTTCGCCGGGAAGAACATACCGGTCCCGAGGCCGGTGACGAGCGAGATGACCGGCACCCAGCCGAGCCAGGTGTTCGCGCCGAGCTGGGCGTAGGCCGCGACCCCGACCAGCATCAGCAGGATCCCGCCGGTGGCCATCGACCGGGTCCCCGTGCGGTACGAAAGCCGGCCCATGAACGGGCCGGCGACCGCGCCGACGCAGTAGCCGGGGACGAGGAGCACGGAGGCGTCCAGCGGGGAGAGCGCCCGGACCCCCTGGAGGTAGAGCGTCAGCAGGAAGACCACCGCAAGATACCCCAGGCTCTGGAAGAAGGCGGCGACAAGGGAGAACCCCAGCAGGCGGTTCCGCAGGTCGCGGAGCTCGACCATCGGCTTCGGCACGCGGAGCTCCAGGCCGACGAAGACGGGGACGAGCGCGAGGCCGATCCCGAGCGCAAGGTCGGGGAGGAGCGCGGCCCCGACGATCGAGATCTCGATCGTCCCGTAGGAGACCGCGGCGAGCAGCGCCGTAAGGCTGACGAACCCGGGCCAGTCGAATCGCGTCGGGACCCGCGGGGTCCGCGGAAGCGCCCAGAGGCCGAGGAGGACGGCGCCGACCCCGATCGGCAGGTTGATGAAGAAGATGTACCGCCAGCCGATCGCCGTCGTGATGACGCCCCCGAGCAGGATGCCGAGGACGGCGCCGATCCCCCAGCCGAGGGCGAGCATGCCGAACGCCGTCCCCCGCCGCTCCGGCGGGAAGACGAAAGCGAGGATGGCGCTCGCGTTCGCGAACAGGAACGCCCCGCCGATCGCCTGCACGGCGCGCGCGGCGACGAGCCACGTCGCGCTCGGGGAGAGGCCGCAGAAGAGGGACCCCACGGTGAAGATCGCGAAGCCGGCGATGTAGGCCGGCTTGCGGCCCCACAGGTCGCCGGCCCGGCCGGCCTGGGTCGTGAGGGCCGCCCCGATGAGGATGTAGATGAGGATCGCCCAGATGAGGATCGTGAGCGGCGCGGCGAGGTCGCGGCCCATCGTCGGCAGGGCCAGGACCACGATCGTGCTGTCGATGGCGTACATGAGGGAGCCGACGGTCGTGAGGAGGACGATCCATCGCTCGTGCGGCGCGAGCGCCGTCGCGGGCGGGGCGGCGGATGCGGAGGCCGAGCTCACCGGAGGCATGGAGCGACGCGCCGGGCGGCGCGGCGCCCGCCAGCCGGCGGGCGGAAGATAACGCTTCGCCCGGGCCTCCCGTGTTTCGACGGGCGTACCGCGATTTCGTCCCGAGAAACCCTCGCGCCCGACGAACGCTAATCTACCCCTGCGACGCCGCCCCAGGGAAGGCCATGACGTACCGCACCACGATGACCGGCAGCTGGTTCCGCCCACCCGAACTCGTCGCCCGCCTCGCGCGCTCCCCGACCGGGGAGCTCGGACCCGAGGACGAAGCGGTCTACCTGGCCGCCGAACGCCAGGCGATCCGGGATCAGCTCCACCCGGACGGAGCCGGGCACGGCCTCGACCAGGTCTCCCCGGGCGAGCAGCGCGTCACGGGCTACACCACCTTCCTGCCGAACCGGTTCGACGGGTTCTCGAAGAGCGAGCGGGCGGCGATGCCGTTCTCGCCGGAGCTGATCGCGGAGATGGCCGAGTCGAACCCCGCGCTGGCCGCCCAGCTCGGCGCCACGCGCGACGCGTTCTCGCTCCCCAAGATCGTGGCCCCCCTCCGCTACCGCGACGCGTCGGCGGCGAAGCGGGCCGCGGCGGATGCCGTCCGGCTCGCCCGAGAGGAAGGGGCCGCGGGGGTCTTCCTGCCCGCCCCGTCCCCGGGCGTGATCACGATCTTCTACCCGAACAACCCCGAGGTCTATCCGACCCATGCCGACTACCTCAACGGGCTCAGCGCCGAGCTTGCGAAGGAGTATCGCGCGATCCTGGAGGTTCCGGGGATCACGCTCCAGATCGACGCCCCGGATCTCGCCATGGGGAAGCAGACGGCCTCCGACTGGGGGATCGGGTTCTACGACGCCCTGCCGCTCCATGTCGATGCGATCAACCGCGCCGTCGCCGGCCTCCCGCGGGAACGGATCCGGATCCACTACTGCTACGGCAACTACGCCGCCTCCCACCGGAGCGATGCCGACTTCGCGCGCGTGCTGCCCGAGCTGGTGCGCCTGCGCACGTCGGCGATCGTCGGGGAGCTCGCCAACCCCCGCCACGAGGGGGACCTCCTGATCCTGCAGGAGTACGCCCGCGAGCACGGCTGGCCGAACGGGCTGGCGTTCGTCGGCGGGGTGCTGGACGTGAAGACCCCGATCGTCGAGAGCCCCCGTACGATCCGCCTCCGCCTCGACCTGCTCGCGAAAGCCGTCGGGGCCGAGAACACCTGGGGCGGGTCCGATTGCGGGTTCGAGACGTTCGCCGGCATGAACGGGGTCCCCCGCACGGTCGCCCTCCAGAAGCTGCGCGCCTTGGTCGACGGGGCCCGGGGGGGCGCCGCCTAGGGGCCTCGGCCGACCGGCCGACGTCCTTAATGGGGTGCGGCGCTCGCGCCCGGCGTGCACGCCGGCGAGCCGCACCCCCGCCCCACCGTCATGTCGGACTTCATCCTGGGCAGCCAGGACGGTCTCGTCAACGTCCTCGGGATCCTCCTCGGTCTGGTGATCTCGGTCTCCGACGTGCGGATCATCTACATCGCGGCGCTCGCGGCGCTGGCGGCGGAGTCGATCTCGATGGGCGCCGTCGCCTACACCTCGACCCGCGCCCGCCGCGCCCATTACCTCGCGGAGGAGAAGCGGGAGCTCGGAGAGATGCGCGAGCTCCCCGACATCGAGCGCGACGAGGTCCGGCAGATCTTCCGGGACTGGGGCTACGAGGGGTCCGAACTCGAGGAGATGGTCCGCAAGATCGAGGCGAAGCCGAAGGCGATGCTCGACCTCATGATGGCGTTCGAGCTCCACCTGGCCCCGGTCTCCGCCGAGCAGCCGCTGCAGAGCGGCCTGCTGGTCCTGGGCGCGACGGTCGTCGGCTCGCTGATCCCGCTGCTCCCGTTCCTTGCCTCCCCCGGGACCCTCCACGCCGACGCCATCGCCTCGGTGGTCGTGAGCGGGGCGATGCTCTTCGCGATCGGGTGGTACGAGGCCCGCTCGAACCTCGGGAACCTCTGGGCGAGCGGGTTCCGGATGCTGGTGATCGGTCTCGCGGCCGGCCTGGGCGGATTCGCCATCGGCCTCCTCGCGAACGCCCGGGTCTTCTGAAGGGGCGTCTCGGCCCTCAGGAGCCGCTGTCGGGGGCGGTCGCGCGCCGGGAGAACGGCCACGGCCGCGCCCGGCGGACCTCGTGGCGTAGGCAGCGGGTGCACCAGACCACGGCTTCCCGGGCCCCGGCCAGTTCGGGGGTGGCGACGTGGTCGGTCGCCGGATGCGGACAACCCCGGGCGACGCACGGGTGGGGAGAGTGCGGCGGGTCTCGTCCGTGCGACACCGTAACAGGATGCGCACTCATACGTATAAATGCATGGGCTCCCCGCCCCCCCCAGACTCCGAAGCGGCGGAAGGCGGCCGGCGCCCCGAGGGCACGGATCTCCAGCTCAAGGTGGGCGGTTCGCTCGCGGTCGCGGAAGTCCCGTTGGTGGATGGGGTTCCCACCGTTCGTGGATCTCGACCGCCGGGGGGACGTAGGGGAGGCGCACCGAAAGCCTCTCGAGCCGAACGTCGAGCGTCCCCCTCATCCAGTCCTAAAACAGGTTCGCGCCCGACGGCCTCGGGAGGATCGCGTCCGGGCCGCGGCGTGGCGCCCCGCGAGGCGTAGCTAGCGATCGGCCCGCGAGGCCGGAAAGGTGACGCCCGGCCGGGTGGGTCTCCCCGGGTGGGGGGATGGGACCCGCGATCGAAGGGCCCAACGGGGGCCCGGCGAAACCGCCCCGGTTCAGTTCGGGCTGCCGAGGCCCGCCCGGGCCCGCAGCGCGTGGTAGAATCCGCCGAAGCTGGTCGCCGTCGGGGCGCGGAGCCCCTGATTGCGGAGCTGCTCGCGGACCTCCTTCGGCCCCTGCCGAAGGTCCAGGATCTTCGCCGAGTCGTACTTGTATTGGAACGTACCGGGCGGTCCGCGCGGGAACGCCTCCCAGTCCCGCGGCGTCGTCGGCCGCAGCTCCGACGGCCGCTTTCCGTCGGACGGCGCGAATCCGGGCAGGGTCAGGTGCTCCTCGGTGAGCCAGAGCATCGTCGCGTCCCGGATCGCCTGCTCGGTCGTCCCGTCGAGGGCGCCGGGGGCGACCTGGGAGCGGACCCACGCCACGAGGGCGTCGAACGTCTTCTCGGAGTTCTCCTCCAGCATCTGCAACACCGCGAGCCGGATCGCGCTGCGCCGGAGCTGCTCGATGCCGGTGTCGCTGAGGCGGAACTCGGCCGTGAGGCCGAGGAGGCTCTCCGAGTTGTCGGCGAGCTCCGACAGCGCGAGGAGGAACAGCGGCGCGGGGGGCTCGTCGCCGGCGACGTACCAGAGGGAGAACTCCTTCCCGTTGGTGAGAAGGACCAGGGGGACCTTCGCCTGCTTCGCCATCGAGGCGGTGTCGCCGATCTCGGTGACGTTCGCGGTCCGCTCCCGGACGTCGAGGAACAGCCGGGGATGGGCGTCGGCGTTGAAGAGGGCGTAGTCCGCGTGGCCGTCGCCCGGCCGGACGGGGAAGTCAAGGTAGACCTGCTTCTTGTCGTCGAGCTCCCAGCCGAGCGAGACCAAGAAGGGGTTCACGATCCAGTGCCGGATCTGCTGCTCGGTGACCTCGGGGACGTCCCGCAGGACCTCGCTCGCCACATGACTGAAATCCGTGAGCCTCCGGCTGAGATCCGCCGCTTCCATCGCGCGAAGGATGGGTCGGCCCGCCCTTAAATCTACCCGTCCCCGCCGGGGGCCGACGCCAACCGCGGGCCAAGGAGCCGCGCCGCCTCGGCGTCCAGGAACGGCTCGACGTCCTTAAGCGGGGGGTCGAGGCCCTCGTACGGGGGCAGGCCGAGCAGGTCGGAGACGAGCCAGTCGACCTCGTAGGCGTAGATCAGGGTCGAACCGATCGTCTCCAGGAAGCGGGCGATCCGTCGGCCGCGCGCCGCGGACCATTCAAGGTAGCGCGGGGGCCGGCCCAGCGCCCGGAAGAGACGATCGGTGAGGTCGCGGTACGTCCAGCGCCGCGGGCCGCCGATCGGGACGACCGTGCGACCCCCTCGACCCGCCTCGCGGCGCACGATCCGCGCGAGATCGGCGGCCGCCACCGGGCTCACGTGGTAGGCGCCGTCGCCGAACATCGGGAGCCGGTGCCAGCGCTGGATGGTGCGGAGCATCACCGTCAGCAGCCGGTCGCCCGGTCCCCAGAGCATCGTCGGGGTCAGGATCGCATAGTCGAGGCCGCTGCGCGCGAGGGCGGCATCGACCTCGCGTTTGCGGACCATGTACGGAAGGTGCGCCTCGAGCTCGGGCGTCGCGGGCGGGACGCTGATGTGGACGACCCGGGGGATGCGGGCGGCGGCCGCGGCGACGAACATCCGCTCGAGACCCTCCGCCAGCGGGCGGAACCGACGATCGGAACCGCCGCGGTACCACGCGAGGTTGACGAGCAGGTCGACGTCCTCCAGGATCGGCGCCCAGTCCCGCACGAGGCCGATGTCGGCGCGGAGCACCTCGACCCCGAGCGCGATCTCCCGGGCGGAGGGACTTCGGTGGATCGAGCGGATCCGGTGGTCCCGCCGGAACTCCTCGAGCAGCGCTCGGCCGACGAGCCCCGTCCCCCCGCCGACGAGCAGCAGAAGGGGTCGCCCGGAGCGGCCCTCGCCGTCCGCGTTCATCCGCCGGACACCCGCGCGATCGGGTCGGCCGCTAGGGCGGCGGAGCCCCCGAGGGAAGGGCCCACGCCCCCGAACTGCTCCTGGCAGGCGCGCACGAACACCGGCTTCGTCGCCGCCACCGAGACCGGCCGGCCGCTCTCGCGGGCGAGCGAGGTCATGACGGGGCCCTCGAAGCCGCACGGGTGGAAGCGATCGAACGGGGCGAGGTCGAGGTCGACGTTCAGCGCCGTCCCGTGGGAGGTGACCCACCCCTCCACCGCGATGCCGACGGAGGCGATCTTCCGGGTCCCGTCGACCCAGACACCCCGTCGGCCGGGAACGTGCGCGCCCCGGACCCCCCACGCCGCGATCGTGCGGACGACCGCCGCCTCGAGATCGTGCACGAACGCCCGCACGTCGCGGCCCCGGGCCGTCAGATCGACGATCGGATAGGCGACGAGCTGGCCCGGCGCGTGGTACGTCGCCTTCCCGCCCCGGTCGACGGTCACGACCGGCAGCCCGCTCGCCGCCGCGGCCCCGTCGTCCCCCTCGACCCCGACCGTGACGACCGGCGGATGCTCGACCAGGACGAGCGTATCCGGCACCGTGCCGTCGCGCCGGGCCCGGACGAGCGAACCCATCGCGGCGAGCGACGAGGCGTAGTCGCGGGTCCCCCAGTCAACGACCCGGAGCATCCGTCCGCCTCCGGGCCACGTGCATCGGCTCGCCGAGCCAGAGCAGCGCCGCCTCCTGGACCGCCTCGGAGAACGTCGGGTGGGGGTGGATCGTCTGGGCGAGGTCGCGGACCATCGCCCCCATCTCGACGGCGAGCGACACCTCGGTGACGAACTCGCCGGCCGATTCCCCGGCGATCTGGACTCCGAGGAGGCGGCCGGAGGTGTCGTCGCCGACGAGTTTCACCCACCCTCCCGTCGCGTGGTTGGCATGGGCCCGGCCAAGGGCTGCGAACGGGAAGCGGACCTCCCGCGGATGCAGCCCTTGGGCCTCGGCCTCCGCCCGTCCGAGCCCGACGCTCGCGAGCTCGGGGGTCGTGAAGACGACCGACGGCATCGCCTGGAACTGGTAGCGGGTCGGAAGGCCGGCGATCGCCTCGGCGGCGATGACCCCCTCGCGGTAGGCCTTGTGCGCGAGCATCGGGGGTCGCGCGACGTCGCCGACGGCGAAGATGTGCGGCACGTTCGTCTGCATCCGGTCCGTCACGCCGATGAAGCCGCTCTTCGGGTCGCTCGCCACCCCGGCCTCCTCGAGCCCGAGCTCCCGGCTCGCCGGCTTCTTGCCGACCGTCACGAACAACCGCTCGGCCGAGAGCGTCTCGGCCCCGCCCGGTCCCTCTACGCGCAGGGTGAGGCCGCTCGGACCTCGCTCGAGGGCGGTCGCCCGGGTCCCGACCCGGACACGGACGCCAAGCCGTTCCAAGGCGCCGGTGATCTCGCGCGCCAGGTCCGGATCGAGCCCGGGCAGCAGTTGCGGCATCAGCTCCACGATCGTCACCTCGACCCCGACCCGCGCCAGGAACTGGCCGAGCTCGCAGCCGCTCACCCCGCCCCCGAGGACGATCATCGACCGGGGGAGGGAAGTGGCGTCGAGGAGCTGCCAGGCGTTGACGACCGTCTTCCCGTCGGTCTCGAAGCCGGGAAGCGTGGCGTGCACGGCGCCGGTGGCGATCACGGCGTACTGGAAGTCGATCCGTTCGTGGCCCCCGTCCGGGGCGGCCAGGTCGAGGGAGCGGGGCCCCGTGAACCGGGCGACGCCGCGCAGCACCGTGACGCCCGCCGACTTGAGCAGGCTCGCCACCCCGTCCCGCTCCTTCTGGACGACCGCCGTCTTCCATTGGGCGGTTCGGGCCAGATCGAACGTCGCCGCGGGGGCGACGACCCCGAGCTCCGGCCCCTCGGTCCGCAGGCGGTGGAAGAGCAGGGAGGCGTGGATCAGCGCCTTCGACGGGATGCAGCCGCGGTTCAGGCACTCGCCGCCGAGCTCCCCCTGCTCCACGAGCAGGACCTTCTTCCCGAGCTGCCCCGCCCGGATCGCGGCGAGGTAGCCGCCGGGGCCCCCGCCGATGACTGCGACCTCCGCCGACCTCGCATACGTGCCTGCCATCCGCCGTCACTCCCGGAGGGCGGAACGCGACGAGGCATAGACGTCTTCGGTCAGGGACGCCGGCGCAGGGGGCGGCGTTGCCTCGGCGGCCGAGACCGCGGCCCGGACCTCCTCGTCGGCGGCCCGGTGCATCGCGTCGCGGTCGGCGGCGGAGACGATCCCCTCCGCCTCGAGCCAGGCGCCCAGGCGGGCCACCGGATCGTGGGCGCGGGCCCGCGCCGACCAGTCGGCCGGCTGGTAGCGGCCGGGGTCGTCGGAGCTCGAGTGGGGGGTCATCCGGTAGGCGACCAGCTCGAGGAAGGTCGGACCCCGGCCGGCCGCGGCCTCGGCCCGCGCCCGGCCGAGCGCGTCCAGCACGGCGACGAAGTCGGTGCCGTCGACCCGGTGTCCCGGGATCCCGTAGGCGGCGGCCTTTCCGGCGAGCTCCGGGGCGGCCGTCTGCTTCGAGACGGGCATCGAGATCGCCCACTGGTTGTTCGTGCAGCAGAAGACGACGGGAAGGCGCCAGACGCCGGCGAAGTTGAGCCCGGCGTGGACGTCGTTGGCGCTCGTCGCCCCGTCCCCGAAGAAGGCGAAGGCGACGCCCGGGGAGCGGCGGACCTTCATCCCGTAGGCGACCCCGACCGCGTGGGTCACCTGCGTCCCGATCACCGACGACATCGAGACGTAGTGGACCTCCGACGCCGTCGGATGGCACGGCATGTTGCGCCCCCGCGCCGGGTCGAGGTCGTCCGCGAAGAGGTGATGGACGTATCGCCCGAGGGGGTGGCCGCGCACGAGGGCGACCAGCTGTTCCCTGAGTCCCGGCAGGATCCAGTCGTCGGGGGTCGAACCGAGACCTGCGGCCACGGAGACGGCCTCCTGGCCGGTGGCGGCGCCGTAGAAGCCGACGCGCCCCTGCCGCTGGAGTCCCTGCATCCGGGCATCCAGCGCCCGACCGAGGATCATCCAGCGCAGCGCGCGCGCCATCGTTTCGGTCCCGGTCGGGCCGAGGCGCTCCCCGATCTGGGCGCGGGTGTACGGCAGCGGCACCACCCCGGTCGCCTCGTTCATCGGCTCGGCCCTCCGCTCCGCGCCGCCCCCGGCACCGGGACCCCCGGCCTCACGCCATCTCGGCGAACAGCTGGTGCGGGTCCTCGAGGTACCCCTTCACCGTCGCGAGGAACTGCGCACCCTCGATCCCGTCGATCAGCCGGTGGTCCAAGGAGATCGAGAGGTTCATGAGGTCCGCGGGGCCGATCGACCCGTCGGCCCGGTACACGGGACGGCGGACGATCCGGTGGACCCCGAGGATCCCGACCTCGGGATAGTTGAGGATCGGGGTCGCCAGCACGCCGCCCAAGGCGCCCAGGCTCGTGATGGTGAAGGTGCCTCCGGTAAGCTCGGCGCGGGTGAGCTTCCCCGCCCGTCCCCGCTCTCCCAGGTCCTGGATCTCCCGCGCGAGCTCCAGGAGGCTCTTCCGCTCCGCGTGGTGCAGGACCGGGACGATGAGGCCGTCCGGGGTCGCGGTGGCGATCCCGATGTGGTACGACGGATAGACGACCAGCTCGTTCCGGGCATCGTCGACCGTCGCGTTGAGGCGGGGATGCGCCCGGAGCCCGGCGACGATCGCCTTCACGAGGAACGGCAGGTAGCTCAGCCGCACCCCCTGCTTCTCGACGTGCTTCGTCATCCGCTCCCGCAGCCGGACGAGTTCGCTGACGTCGATCTCCTCGACGTAGGTGAAGTGCGCGGCGGTGCGGACCGACGCGGCCATGTGATCGGCGATCACCCGGCGAAGTCCCCGGATGGGGATCCGCTGGACGTCCCCGTCCGGCGGGGACGGGCGGGGGGCCGCGGGGCCCGGTGGCGGGACCGCCGGGGCGCCTGCCGCCGGAGAACGGCTCGGCTCGGGCGCCTTCGGAGGAGCAACGGAAGGGGCGGCGGGAGCGAGCAGGTCGGCCTCGACAATCCGGCCCCCGGGGCCGCTGCCGCGGACGCGAGCGAGGTCGATCCCTCGTTCCGCCGCCAGCCGGCGGAGATACGGCGTCGCAAGGACCGGACCGGGCGCCACGGAACCGCCCGTGGAGGGAGCCGGGGGGACGGCGGCGGCCCCCGCGGGGGGGACCGGGGGCGGGGGCGCGGTCGACTTGGAGGCCGACGCGGCTGGCGGAGCGGGGGCGGACGTCCCGGCCGGGACCGAGGCCCCCGCCTGGGTCGGTTCGATCGTGACGAGCAGGCCGCCGACCTTGACCTTCTCCCCGACCTGGGCGTGCAGCTGCAGCACCCGGCCGGCCTTGGGCGAGGGGATCTCGACGTTCGCCTTGTCGGTGAGCACACTGACGAGGGGCGCGTCCTCCCGGATCGTCTCTCCTTCCTTCACGAACCACTGGACGATCTCCCCTTCGGCGACCCCCTCCCCGATATCCGGAAGGCGGAACTCGAACGGCATGGGGCTACCCCGACCTCACGGTCTCGCGGGCGGCGTGGGCGACCCGGGCGGCGTTCGGCAGATAGAGGTGCTCGAGGGCGTAGGGGAACGGCGTATCGTAGCCGGTCACCCGCGCGATCGGTGCCTTGAGCGAATAGAGCGCCTTCTCGGCGAGGAGGGCGGCGAGCTCCGCGCCGAAGCCGCAGAACCGGGCGGCCTCGTGGACGATCACCGCCCGACCGGTCTTCTCGACCGAGGCGACTGCGGCCGCCTCGTCGAGCGGGACGAGCGATCGGAGATCGATCACCTCCGCGGAGATCCCCTCCGCCGCGAGGGTGTCGGCCGCCTCGCTCGCCACCGGGACCATCGCCCCGTAGGCGAAGATCGAGACGTCCGTCCCGTCCCGGACCAGGCGCGCCCGGCCGAACGGCACGCGGACATCCCCGTCCGGAACCTCGCCGCTCACCGAGCGGTAGATCCGCTTCGGTTCGAGGAACATGACCGGATCCTCGTCCTGGATCGCGGTGAGCAGGAGCCCCTTCGCATCCGCCGGGGTCGACGGGATGACGACCTTGAGGCCCGCCGTGTGGCAGAAGTAGGCTTCGGTGCTCTGCGAGTGGTAGAGGCCGCCCTTGATTCCGCCCCCGTACGGGGTGCGGATCACGACGGGGCACGGGTACTGGCCGCCCGAGCGGTAGCGGAACTTGGCGAGCTCGCTCACGATCTGGTCGAACGCCGGGTAGATGAAGTCGAGGAACTGGATCTCCGCGACCGGCTTGAGCCCGTAGAGCGCCATGCCGATCGCCGTCCCGACGATCCCCGTCTCGGAGAGCGGCGTGTCGAGGACCCGCTCCTCGCCGAACTCCTTGAGGAGTCCGTCGGTCGCCCGGAACACCCCTCCGTTCACCCCGACGTCCTCCCCGAGGACGAGGACGTTCGGATCGCGGCGCATCGCTTCGGCGAGGCCGCGGTTCACGGCCTGGACCAGCGTCAGTTCCGTCACGGTTTCACCACTCCCTGTTGGACGAGCGCGTCGAACTCCGCCCGCTCCGCCTCGAGGCGGGGCGTCGGGCGGGCAAAGACGTCGTCGAAGAACGAAGCGGGCTCGACCGGGGGACGCCGCTCCGCGGCCTCCAGCGCCCGGCTGACCTCCCCCCGCGCCGCCTCCCACAGCATCTGGTCGCGGGGCTCGTCGAGCTGGCCGGCCGCGCTCAGCCGCTGCTTCAGGCGCTGGACCGGGTCGGTCTCCTTCCAATGGGCGACCTCGGCGTCGGTGCGGTAGCGGTGCGGGTCGTCGGAGGTCGAGTGGGGGCCGAACCGGTACACCTGGGCCTCGATCAGGGTCGGGCCTTGGCCGGCGAGGGCCCGGGCGCGGGCGGTCGCCACCGCGCCGTAGACCGCCTCGAGATCGGTCCCGTCGACGACGACGCCATCGAACCCGTAGGCGTGGGCCTTCTCGGCCAGGGTCGCACTCCGGGTCTGCTTCTCCCGCGGCAGGGAGATCGCCCACTGGTTGTTCTGGCAGAAGAAGATCGTTGGGGCGCGGTAGACCCCCGCGAAGTTGAGACCGGCATGGAAGTCGTTCGAGCTGGTCGCCCCGTCACCGAAGAAGGTGACCGTGACGATCGGATCCCGCTTGCGGCGTGCCGCGATCGCGGCCCCGACCGCCTGGGTGATCTGGGTTCCGATCGGGCTCGAGGCGGTCACGAACCGCTGCTCCCGGAACCCGTAGTGGTTCGGCATCTGGCGGCCCTTGCTGAGGTCCCCCGAGTTCCCGATGAACTGGTCGAACAGGCGTTCGAGCGAAACGCCGCGGGCGAGCGCGACCCCGATCTCCCGGTACGCCGGAAAGATCCAGTCGTCCCCCGAAAGGGCACGGGCGCAGCCGACCTGGGCGGCCTCCTGGCCCGACGCGGGCACGTAGAACCCGATCCGGCCCTGGCGCTGGAGGGTGAGGCATCGCTCGTCCGTCGCGCGGGAGAGGACCATCGTCTTGTACGACTCGAGCAGCTCCGCCGGGGTGAGGCTCACGGCCGGGGCCGACGGAGGCGAACGGGTCCCCGTGCTGGACGCTCCGCTGTTCATCGGCCGCGCACAGAGGCGCGCGATATAACGCTAGACCGTCGAGGGTCCGCCGGGAGCGGCCGCGCCCCGGGCCCGGGGGATGGCCCGACCGCCCGTGGAACGCCGCCCGGAGAACGGTTCCGCCACCTGACCGGGCGCCCCAAGTAGTTATACCTCCCCCGGACTGGCGGCACCCCCCCCCATGAGCGACTCCCCGGCGATCGAGGTTCGTGACCTGGTCCGGGTCTTCGAGTCCCGGAAAGGGTTCCTCTTCAACGAGGTCAACCGGACCCAGGCGCTCAAGGGGGTCGACCTTACCGTCGAGCCGGGGGAGATCTTCGGCCTGCTCGGACCGAACGGGGCGGGCAAGACGACCCTGGTGAAGATCCTCTCCACCCTCCTCCTGCCGACCTCGGGAACGGCCCGGGTGCTCGGCCACGACGTCGCGCGCGACGCCGACTGGCTCCGCCCCCGCATCGGACTCGTGCTCGGCGGCGAGCGGGGCGTCTACACGCGCATCAGCGGACGGGAGAACCTGCGCTACTTCGCCGACCTCTACGGCGTGCCGCCCGGCGAGCGGGAGCCTCGGATCCAGGCGGTGCTCGAACGGGTCGACCTCGCCTCCGCGGCGGACCGGCGCGTCGAGGAGTACTCCCGCGGGATGAAGCAGAAGCTCCACATCGCACGCGGGATCCTTCACCGGCCCTCGATCCTCTTCCTGGACGAGCCGACGATCGGGCTCGACCCGAAGAGCGCGCGCGAGACCCGCAAGCTCGTCCGCTCGCTCGAGGGGGACGGGGTGACGATCCTCCTCACGACCCACTACATGTTCGAGGCCGAGGAACTCTGTCCGCGGCTCGCGGTCCTGTCGAAGGGGCGGATCGTCGCGAACGACACGGTCGACGCCCTGCGGCACCGGGTCGGCGGCGACCGCACGATCGAGGTCGAGGCCTACGGATTCGAGGATCGGGAGCACGCCGCCCTGCGGGCGCTCCCCGGGGTATCGAAGGTCGCCAGCGAGGAGTTCGGGCCGCGGGTCCGGCTCACGCTGCGCATCCGCACCCTCGAAACGACCCCGGCGCACGTCGCCGCCCTCCTGCCCGGCCACCCCGAGCTCTCGGTCCGCGAGCGCCGTACGTCGCTCGAGGACGTCTACCTCGACCTGGTCGAGGAGGAGGCGACATGACGATGGCGACCGTCGTCGGCGTCCGCCGCACCCGCGTCACCGCGGCCTCGCTGCGGCTCGCCTTCCTCCAGTTTATCGCCGATCCGCAGTGGCTCGTCCCGTCGATGATCGCCCCGGTCATCTTCGGCTTGGTCTCCTACGAGCTGTTCCGCGGGGCCGGGCCGTACTTCCTGACGTACGCCATCCTCGGCGCCGGGATGATGAGCATGTGGGGCCAGACGCTCTACGGGAGCGGCTGGGCGACCGGGCAGGACCGGGAGTTCGGCACGCTCGAGCCGACGATCCAGGCGCCGGCGCCCTACCTGTACGTCGTCCTGGGACGCATCGTCTGGAACGTCGTCGCCGGGCTGTTCGGGGGCCTCATCGTCTACGTGGTCGTGGTCGTGGCGGCGGGCGGTCCACCGGCGCTGCCGAACCCCCTGGCCTTCGTCCTCCTGTTCCTCTTCGTGATGGTCACCCTGGCCTGCGTCGGGATCGTCTTCGCGGCGGCCTACGTCTACACCCGCTTCGCGGGGTTCATCCAGAACATCGGCGAGTTCGCCTTCTATGTCGGGACCGGCTGCATGTTCCCGGTGGTCCTGTTGCCGTTCTGGACCAACCCGATCGCGCTGCTGTTCCCCCCGACGTGGGCCCTCGACGCGCTCCGGTACGTGTCGATCCCGGGGTACGTCGGCTTCGGATGGGGATGGGGCTGGGACCTGGTCGGGGCGGTGGCGACCACCGCGATCTATGCGGGGATCGCCGGGACCGTCTTCCACCGGGTCGAACGCCACGTCCTCGAGGTCGGGGACCTCTCCGACTACTGAGGAGGGGGGACGCAGGTGGCGACCGCGCTGGCCTCGGCCCGACCCGCCGAGCCGACCTCCCCGACGTTCTGGCGGACGTTCTGGGCGAACGCCGTGCTCGCCCCCCGGACCAGCCTGGGCTTCATGCGGCTCGACTTCGTGCTCGGGACCGTCTTCGTGATCCCGCTCACGCAGATGGTGTTCTTCGCGTTCGTCGTCCAGCTCGGGGGCGGCGGCGCCTCCGCCATCGCGTTCACCGCGATCGGCAACGCCGTGGCGACCGTCAGCTACTCGAGCGTCTTCACGGTCTGCCAGACGACGGACAACGAGAAGACGCTGGGGACGATGGAGCACCTGCTCGTCTCCCCGGCGGGTCGGTTCGCGCTCTACCTCGGCCGCGGATTGATCCCGATCCTGATCTCCCTCGCCACGGTCGCGGTCGGCCTCACCTACGCGGTGCTCCTGTTCGGGGTCTCCATCCCGGTGGCGACGTTCCCCGGCCTCGCGGTGTCGGTCGTCCTCACCGCCTTCGCGATGGTCGGATTCGGGCTTCTCCTCGGAGGGGTCGCCCTCTACCTGCGCACGTCGATCATCCTGGGGAACATCTTCCTCTTCATCGGGCTGCTGCTCTCCGGGGTGAACTTCCCGCTCTCGAGCCTGCCGCCGGCCCTCCAGTACCTCGGGGACGCCCTGCCCCTCACCTGGGGCCTCGCGGCGATCCGGGCCGCGATCTCCGGCTCCGCCCTCGGCCCGCTCGCGGTGCTCTGGGCGGCGGTCGCGATCTCGGGGATCGTCTCGATCGGGCTGTCGATGGGGCTGTGGGATTTCTTCGAGCGCCGGGCGAAGGCGACCGGCAGCATCGCCCGGTTCTGACCGCTCGGACGGTCTACGGAACCTTCGCCGCCACTTCCTCCGAAGGGGCGAAGCGGGCCGTGAAGTGCGGCAGGTGCGCTGGGCGGTGGGTATACCGGAGCCCCCGGATCGCCGCCCGCCGGGCGAAGACGCGTCCGACCGCCTCCGCGACGTAGGCGATCTGCGCCGCGCTGTAGACCCGGCGCGGGAGAGCCAGGCGGACGAGCTCCAAGCTCGGCCCTCCGCCGTCCCCCTCCTTCCCGAACATGAGCGAGCCGACCTCAACGGTCCGGATCCCGCCTTCCCGGTAGATCTCCACGACCAGCGCCTGCCCGGGGAGCTCCTCGTCCGAAAGATGCGGCAGGAAGCGGTGGACGTCGAGGTAGACCGCGTGGCCCCCGACCGGGCGGAGGATCGGGACCCCGAGGGCGGAGAGCCGCTCTCCGAGGAACCGTACCTGGGCGATGCGGTGCTCGAGGTATTCGAGCTCCGTCGCCTCCTCGAGCCCGACCGCCATCGCCTCGAGATCCCGCCGGGCGAGCCCCCCGTAGGTGGTGAATCCCTCGAACAGGATCTGCGCCTCGTTGAGGCGGGCCGCGACGTCGGCGTCCCGGGTCGCGACGAACCCCCCGATGTTGACCAGGCCGTCCTTCTTGGCGCTCATCGTGGCGCCGTCGGCGAGATCGAAAAAGGCCCGCCCGATCTCGGCGATCGACCGACCCCGCATCTCGGGCTCCCGCTCGCGGACGAAGTAGGCGTTCTCCGCCCAGCGGCACATGTCGAGGTAGACGGGGATGTCGCGCGCGTGGGCGACCTTCGAGACCTCCCGGAAGTTGGCGAGCGACACCGGTTGGCCACCTCCCGTGTTGTTCGTGATCGTCACCATCACGAGCGGCACCTTCTCCGACCCCTCCAGGTCGAGCAGCCGGGTGAGCGCCCCGATGTCGACGTTTCCCTTGAACGGCGCGTCGAGGTCCGGATCGTACGCCGCGGCCGTCGCCACGTTCACCGGCCGCCCTCCGTTGTGGAGGACATGGGCTTGGGTCGTGTCGAAATGCATGTTGTTGGGAATGACGGAGCCGGGCCGGCAGAGGGTCGAGAAGAGCAGGTTCTCGGCCGCCCGTCCCTGATGGGTGGGGAAGATGTGGGGAAAGCCGGTGAGTTTCCGCACGACCGACTCGAACCGGGTGAAGTTCCGGCTCCCGGCGTACGACTCGTCCCCGACCATCATCGCCGCCCACTGGCGGTCGCTCATGGCATTCGTCCCCGAATCGGTCAGGAGATCGATGCGGATCTCGTCGGAGCGGAGCTGGAAGAGGTTGTAGTGCGCCCGCTCGAGCGCCGCCTCGCGCTCCGCCGCGGTCGGGTTCGGCAGCCGCTCGACGACCTTGACCCGGTAGGGCTCGAAAGGAGGCGGGGTCCCGGGGGTTTCGTCCACGGGGGCGCCATTCGGGCCGACCTCATATACCGCCGGCACCGCACGGGGATGCCCCCCCGCCCGCTCCCGTGCGGCCCCGACCGGCATCGGTGGACGAACCCCGATCCCGGGTCGAGGGAAGAGTGGAGCGACCCGGGGACGTGCGGGCTAAGCGGATGCCCCCTCTGCCGCGGGATCGGCCCCCCGCCCGGGCGCGATTCAGCGAAAGACGTATCTCCCCAGCCCTCTGCCGAACGGCGAGGGCCCATAGCTTAGGCTGGCTGGAGCACCCGGCTGATAACCGGGAGGTCGTCGGTTCAAATCCGACTGGGCCCACTTTCCTTTAGCGCTATACTACGGAGGCCCGTAAGTAGGTCCCCCCCTCTCGACCCTTTAGAATCGGCTGGCCGTCTACCGTCCGTGGCTCGCCGAGCGAAGCAGCCCGCCCACCCCGCCCGTCATCCGAGCACGTTCCGCAACTGGAATCCGAGAGTCACTTGCTCGATCTGCGGCCATGTGGGTAGCTCCCACCTCGGGCTGTGGCACGACGCCCGAAGGCACCCGACCGATTGGAATCCCCACGCGATTACGACGTGCTGGGTCAAATGTCGGTCGTGCCCAAAGATTGGCGGTCGCCTTCGAATCTGTTTTGACGACGGGTGCGAGGGCCGCCCTCGGGTGAATCTCGAATTCGAGAGCGCGAGGGCGTAGCCGCCCTCACCCCGCCAAGATCGCCGCCCTCAGCCTTCGAAGCGCATCCCCGCGTAGCATTCCCGTCCTACGAACGGTCCGCTTCCAGCCCCCGACCCGATTCCAAGGCAGCTTAACCCGTCGAGCTTCGGCGCGCCCCATCGCGAGCAACCGTCCGTTCCAATCGACGGAGGTTCGACGCTTCCCTCGACGGTTCTCCCTAGTTGTCCAGGCCCTCTATAGGGTAGTTCGAGACAACCAGTTCGGTGACCTTCCGCCGATTGGCTGCCCCAGCGGCGATAACCGATGAACGGGTTACGGGACGCGGCTGAAATCTACGGTACAATGCGCGTATCGAGGGGTGGTCAGCGTTCGTGAGGATGAAACGAGCGCCGCGCTCCGAGGCACGGGCCAAGGCCGACGCTAGTCGCTCCTGATCCGCCCATGAGAAGATCGTCTCGTTGTAGAGAACAAAACCGTTGTCTTTGTGAGTTACAGTGTACGGTGGGTCCGTAAAGATAAATTCGCCGGCCCGAACGCGGTCGAGGCTTGCTTCGAAGTCCCGGCATTCGATCTCGGTCCCCCTCAGCAGCGCCGACGCCCTCAACAGCTTCTCTTCTCCCCAGTCGGGGGACTTTACCCTGCCTCCGTAAGGCACATTGAACTCTCCGGCTCGATTAACCCGATACAATCCATTCCAACAGGCCCGGTTCAGGAAGATGAGCCGCGCAGCCCTTTCGACAAGCGCCGTCGGCGACTCAGATCGGACCCTGTAGTTGCTGCGTTCGAGACGGCAAGCCTCGAGGGGTCTCAGCAGCCGAGATTCTGGCCGCGGTTCTCGGAAAGGAGGCGTAGCCCTGGTCCGCTGCTCTCTCCCCGACACCTCATTCGGTCGTCGCGGGCGGCCGCGACGGTGTCTACGTCCGCTGTGACGGCTGCGGCTCCCTTCTACGGTTCCTGATCCGAGCGAAGGACGGCCGCGATCTCCACGCCCGAGCCCGAAACGGTTCCCGGATACATAACTCACCTATTCAGTAGCATCCCCTAAGGGGCCCGCGCGGGGGCTACCGACGCGCCCGACCTCGCGGTGCGGGGGAGCGAAGAAGGTGCGCCAGTCCTTGGGCCATCGAGTCGGACCACGAGAAATAGTCGTGACCGGCCCGGAACTCCTCGTACCGCACCGAGTATCCCTTCGCGATGAGGACGTCCCGGAGGTGGCGGACCCCTGAAAGCAGCGACGTCTGGGTCCCCGGGAACACGACGGTCTCGAGGCTCCCTGCGGAGAGATAGAATCGGGTCGACCGAAGCGGGGCCCTGGCGTACTCTTGCATGAGGGCCGGAGACCCCATCATCCCATCGGTGCCAGCCCACGAGAAAGCGCCCGACTGGGCGAGGACGCCCCCGAACACCTGGGGTGCGAGCAGCGCCGCATACGCGGCGGTCAGGCCCCCGAGGCTGGACCCGGCTATGACGGTCTGCTCGGGGTCCGATCGGAGATGGAACCGTCGACGCACCCACGGGAGGACGTCGGAGGTGAGGAACTTCACGAACCCGGGGTTGTGGAGCAGTTCGACCTCTCGGGCGCCGACCGCGTTCCCGACGAACACGAGCGCGGTCGGTCCGATCGCGCGTCGGCTGACCAGGTACTGAACGATCGCGGGAGTCGGCACGAGGCTGCGATAGGCCACCCCGTCGAGGGCCAGGAGAAGGTTGTAGCTCCGATGGCGGGGGTCGAACCCCTCGGGAGTGTACATCCACACCCGACGAGCTCCGGGCAGCGACCGGCCTCGGAGTAGATCCGACTCCACCGTCCATGTGGGAGAGGGCTCGGGCGTCACCCAGGGCTGCGCGGGGGCTCCCGGAAGCGAGAACCCGGAGACGCTCGCCGCCGCGTCATCGGGGTCGTCGGGATCCTTCTCCATCTCGAGGCGGATGGACCCGTGGGGGTCTGGGACGAGAGAGCGGAAGTACGCTCCCCAGTCCCCGCCGTTGGACGGGTCGGGCGTCGGATGGGAGGAGAATGCGTAGAGACCCCGCGTTCCCCGAGGGAGCAGCAAGGAACGATACCAGACACCGGTCGTGCCGAGCGGCAGCAGCTGCGACTCGCCCGACAAAACGTTCGCCACCGGGGTGTAGATCGAGGGGGTCTTGACCGGGGAGTCGGGCCGCCAGACAAAGGTCACTCGGAAGGAAGCGGCGTCCCCGCGGATACGCTCGACGAGCGGCAGGCCCCGATCGACGAGGCGGGCCCACGCGTCGGCCAGACTGGCCGGGCCTCCTCGCTTCGAGGCCCGTGCGAACTCGGAGAGGCGCTCGCTCTCCACTGCCGCGTCCCTTGTCCGTTCCGCCTCATGGAGCTGTCGCTTCAAATGAGGCATCTCAGCGACGTCCCCTCCGACGGAGTTGAATGCCCCGGAACCCATCTCGGTCGAAGCGACTCGTCCCTACCGACGCAATCAGCTTTGTCCCGCCGCCGGACGCTTCCGGGAGACCCGGTAGGTCAAGTGGGTCAGCCCCGGCGCCTCGACCACCGCGTCCTGCTCCAGGCGTACGTCGGTTAAGGTCGGCCCATCGAACAGTCGAACCCCAGCTCCGAGGAACACGGGGACGAGGTGGATCATGATCTCGTCGACCAGTCCCGAGGAGATGAACTGCTTCGCGGTGCCCGCTCCCCCTGAGATCGCGACATGCTTTCCCCGCGCGACCCGCTTCGCTCGCTTGAGCGCCGCGGCCGGACCGTCCGTCACGAAGTAGAACGTCGTTCACCCCCGGCACTTCAGTGGGGGGGCGCTGGTGGTGGGTCAGCACAAAGACCGGGAGGTGGAACGGGGGTTTGTCCCCCCACCAGCCGTCCCATCGAGGGCAGCGCCACGGCCCCGGTCCTCCGCCGAACATGTTGCGACCCATGATAATCGCTCCGAGGTTCTCGTCTTCGGTGAACAGCTTGGTGCTCGCATTGGTCACCCCGCCCTTCAGTCCTGCCTCCGTGCACCAGACCGCCAGCTCACGCATCCAGCCGTGGAGGAGTTCTCCCCCACCCCCAGCGGGTGCTTGGGACTTTGGTTCGGGCCGGTGACGAACCCGTCCAACGACATCGATACGCTGTACTTCAACCTCGAACTCCACCCGCGGAGACGCTCGCAGTCGAGGCGTCACTTAAAGGTGGCTCGCCCCCCCCTATGGGCGAGTACATCGGGCTCTAGTTTAGCCCCCAAACCCCTGTCCTATGTCAGTTCGCACAATTCCGCACCCACCTCTTCGCGAAATTATTCACCCACCCTCCTCCCTGCGGAGGTGGTCCGCCCGTGACCGCCTTGAACGCTCCGCCGGCTCCTCGATCCTGCACATAGGGGCCCGAGTTGTACGACGAGTTGAAGCGTCATGCCATCCGTGTCCTGCACGACGCAGGACTCTCCCTTCGCCAGATCGCCAAGAAGTCGAAGGTCGACCGGAACACCGTTCGACGCGTGCTTCGCGGGGAACCTCACCGCCCCGCCGGGCGCCGTAGGCCGTCCCCTCATCGCCGTTCGCTACGAGGACATCGCTCGCCGACACCTCGAGGAGAGACCCAACCTACCGACGGTCGAGCTGCTCCGCATCCTCCGAGAGAATGGCTACGACGGAGGGAAGGACCCCGTCTATCGACTGGCCCGTAGGCTGCGACACATCGTCGCGGCGCCGATTTTGCGATTCGAGGGCCACCCGGGCGAGTTCGCCCAGTGCGACTTCGGCCACGTGCGTGTGGGCTACGACAGCGGGACCACCGAGATCCTCCACTTCTTCGCCGCGCGACTCAAATGGTCCCGCTGGGTCCACGTCGAGCTCGTCGAGAACGAACAGATGGGGTCACTCGTCCGAGACCTCCTTGCCTCCATTGACTCCTTCGGAGTGGTTCCCCTCTCCTGCGTCTTCGACAACTCGAAGACGGTGGTGCTCTCGCGCCAGGGCGGCGAGATCCACCGGAACCCGACGTTCTCTCAGGTCGCCCTGGACTTTCGCTTCGCTCCTGAGCTCTGCTCGCCTCGGTCGGGCTGGCAGAAGGGGAGTGTCGAAAACCACGTCGGGTTCGTGAAGAACGGCTTGTCCCGGGTCCGACGGTTCCACGACCGAGCGGACCTCGAGGCGCAGCTCGCGGAGTGGGACCACGATGTCAACGAGGTGCGCCCGTGCCGCGCCACGGGCGTGCCGCCCTCGTCGCGCATCGCCGAGGAACGACGACGCCTCCGTCCCCTCCCGATTCCCTCAGTGGAGTACGCCCTGCGGTTCCCGGTCCATGTGGGCCCGACGGGCTGGGTGACCTTCCATGGGACCCGCTACTCGATGCCGGCCGAGGCGCTCGGTCTCCCGGCGACCCTGTTCCTCTACCGCGACCACGTGCGGATCATGACCGACCGATTCGACGAGCGCCACCTCCGGCATCTGCACAATGGGGTCAGCACCCTCCCGAAGCACGCCACGAGCGCTCTCGCGGCCGTCTCGGGACGACGGGCCGAGCTCTACTACCAGCGCCAGCGGGTACTCGAGACCGGTCCCATCGCCGAGACGTTCGTGACGGAGCTGATCTACACCCGGCCCCACACCTGGGCCGGGGACGTGCGTCGTCTCTTCTATCTCCGCCTCGAACACGGCCCCGAGCGGATGGCCGGGGCGCTCCGGGAGGCGTTCGAGCGGGGGTGGCACGACGCCCACCTTCTCGCGACGTTGCTGACGAAGCCGTGGGGTGCCTACGAGGAGGTCCACGCATGACGGCGGAGGTCGAGTTGGACACGGTGTTGAGGCGCCTGCACATGCCGACGGTCCGGAGGCTCTGGAGCGATCTGCAAGTGCGGGTGGAGAAGGAGGAAACGCGCTACGCCGAATATCTGCAGACCCTGGTGGGGGAGGAGATCTCCCACCGGACGCAACCCAGATCTCTCGGATGACCCACCGGGCGAAGTTCCCGTTCCTGCGGACGATCGAGGAGTTCGACTTTATGGTCCAGACAGGGTTGAGGAAGGAGCTGCTCGGCTCCTACCTCGGCCCCGAGTTCCTCCCCGAGGGGCGGAGTCTCCTGCACTACGGGCCGTCGGGGACGGGGAAGACACATGTGGCGATCGTGGTGGCGTATAAGGCGATCCAGCACGG
>JAKABH010000064.1 GCA_021801925.1 Thermoplasmata archaeon
GTAGACGCTGGTGCGCCGGATCGGCAGGCCCATCAGGAAGTAGCCGGTCTTGTTCTGGAACTCGCCGGCGATCGCATCGCCGCCGAAGATGATCCCGGCGAAGACGATGACGTAGGGGGCCGCCCCGGCCCAGAGCGAGCCGTAGAAGGCGTCGGCACTGCCCGAGAGCCCCGCGCCGTGGAAGTGGTAGAGGACGAGCGAGAGGATGGCGCCGATCGCGACGACGATGCCGATCATCAGGACGAACCGCCGCGAGCGGAGGTAGTCCCGGAACTGGTAGCGCGAGAGGCGGAACGCCTGGTCGAGCGTCCCCGGCACCCGGGATCCGTCGAGGCCGGAGGTGGGGGCGGCGGTCTCGGTCGGGGCAGGGACGGGGGCCGCGACCGGCTCGCTCATGAATCCCCCTGGGCGATCTCCCGCAGATAGATCTCCTCGAGGGCGCTGCGGGACGGTTGGAAGCTCACGAGGCCGAGGCCGTCGGCGGCGAGCCGCGCCAGCACCTGGGCCTGGGCGGCCGGGCCCCCCGCGATCATGGCCGTGGCCCGCTGGGGGTCGATCCGGCTGACCGCCGTCACGCCCGGGACGGCCGCCACGCGGGCGGCCAGGTCGGCGTCGCTCACCGGGCCCACGAACCCCAGGTCGACCGAGGTGGCGCCGCTGCCGAGCCGGGCGTTCACGTTCGCGAGGGTGTCGTAGAAGAGGAGCTTGCCGTGGTCGACGAGCGCGACCTCATCGCAGACGTCGATCACCTCGGAGAGGATGTGGCTGCTCATGAAAATGAGCCGGTGGCCCTTCTTGAGCTCCTTGATGATCGAGCGGACCTCCGCCATCCCGCGCGGATCCAAGCCGCTGCTCGGCTCGTCCAGCAGCACCACCTCCGGGTCGGAGAGCAGGGAGGCGGCGATGTTGATCCGCTGCTTCATCCCCTTCGAGAAGCGGCCGACCTTCCGGTCCGCCCACTCGGTCATCTTGACCTCCTCGAGGACGAGGTCGGTCCGCGCCCGGATCTCCGCGGCCGAGAGGCCGCGCAGGCTCCCGACCATCTCGAGCGCCTCCCGGGGCGTGAGGGAGGGGTAGATCTCGGGGCTCTCGATGAGCGTCCCGCAGCTCGACAGGGCCTCCTTGCGCGTCCGCTGGACGGAGATGCCGTTGATGAACGCCTCGCCGGCGCTCGGGAAGATCAGGTCGGTGAACATCTTGAGCGTGGTCGTCTTGCCCGCGCCGTTCGGGCCGAGGAAGCCGACGCACTTCGGCCCGTCGATGGCGAGGGAGAGGTTGTCGACCGCGACGAAGGAGCCGAATCGCCGGGTCAGTCCCCGGGCTTCCAGACTGGGTGCCATGATCCGAACCGCGACCGAAGCGTCCCACACCGGTCAGGGTATGAATAGACGTCCCCGTGAGTGCGAAACGCTCGCACGCCCCCCTCCGCGGCGGCCGCCCCGCCTCCTCCGAGGTCCACCGACCGCGGGTTCCCGATCCCCGCTCCGGGGATCACCGGGGGTCGGGGGGATGGCTCCGCTCGTACGTCCGCTTGCACGACTCGGCGCAGAAGTAGACCGTCTTCCCCGCGTAGGTGCCCTGGGCCGGGGCCCGGGTCGACTCCACCATCATCCCGCAGACCGGATCCTTCACCTTCATCGCCGACCCATCGCCGCGGGCCAGATGAATCCTTGGATTCCGCCGGCGCGCAACCCCTAAACCTTCGACGGGGTGCAGGGCCCGATGGTCGAGGAGATCACGGTCGCCGAGGTCGCGGAGCAGCTCCGGGGCGGCCGCGCTCCGTTCGTGCTGCTCGACGTGCGGGAACCGTGGGAGCGGGAGATCGCCGCCATCCATCCGTCGATCCACATCCCGCTCGCCGAAGTCTCGCAGCGGCTCGACGAGCTGCCGAGGGACCGGCAGGTCGTGGTCTACTGCCACTCGGGCGCCCGCTCGGCAATGGTCGCCGGGTTCCTCCACACCCGAGGGTTCCCTCGCGTCGCGAACCTCGAGGGGGGGATCGACGCCTGGGCCCTCGAGATCGATCCCGAGCTCCAGCGCTACTGAGGTCGCGACGGGTCGGGGCCGCGTCGGCGGGCGGGTTCGCCGTCCCCGGCGCCCGCCGGCGGTCGTGCCGGGACGAACGCATTCCCGATCGGGGACGACGGCCGACACCGCCCCTCCGCTCTGAACTTTGGGTCCGGTGCGCCCGGGCGGTTCGATCCGACTTCGGCCGATGTGGGGGGGACCGGCACGTCAGGGGGCGCCTATTGGATCCGGTCCGCCCCGGTCCCCACGGGAACGGATTCTCCGTCGTCCGGACCGCCCGCCCGACGGCCCCGGTTCCGCTCGTCGCGGGCCAGCCGGTCGAGCCCTTCGACGAAGCCGCGCAGCTTCCAGTAGGTGTCCAGGAACTCCTGGCCGCGGGCCGTGATGTCGTAGACCGGGCGTCCGTCGACCTCCTCGCTCTGCAGGAGACCGAGGGCGAGGAGCCGTTCCATCAGCCCCTTGAGCCGGTCGACCGGCATCCCCGCCCCGTACGAGACGCGGGTCACCCGGGCCCCGCCATGGTGCCGCTTCACGACTTCGAGGACCGTCGCGTACAGGTCGGTCGCCTCCCGCCGGCGCCCCCCGCCGCCCCCGGGCCGCTCCGAGATCATCGTCCCCACCCCGTCAGAGCGGGAACGGAGGCAGGGATTCGACCTTCTGGGCGTTGCCGACGCGGGCGCCGGGCTCGACCGCCAGGCTCCGCACGTAGACGACTTCGTCCACCGCCGCCCCCTCCTCGAGTCGCACTTCCTCCGCCACGATCCGGCGGGCCCGGGCGAGCCGGTCGAGGTCGACCCGCTCGCCGAAGATCGTCTCCGCCTCGGCCCGACGCTCGAGCGTGACGCGGCCGCCGACGAGCGGCCCGACCGCCTTCGACCGGTGGCGGAGGAGGATCTCCGCCCCCTTGAACCCCGCCCGGGTCTGGAGGGACCCGCCGATCTCCGTCCGCCCTACCACCACCGCCCGTTCGGCGGTGAGCCGGCCCCCGGCCTCGACCTCGCCGGCGGTGAGGGACCCCCGGATCTCGGCCCGCCCCCCGACCGACAGCCGACCGGTGAGGGCGAGCGAACCGCCGACCGCGAGCTTTCCGCCGATCCGCACGCGCTGGCCGTTCCCGTTCCCCTGGATCTCGGCGACCCCGCCGACCTCGAGCTCCTCGAAGGAGAGGTCCTTCTCGGCCCTCAGGACGCCCCCCACCTCGAGGTCCCCTCCCGACGCCCGCTCGCGGAACTCCGCGATCCCCCCCACCTCGACGGCGCCGAACGACAGGACCCCGTCGGCCCGGAACCGCCCGCCGACCTCGATCCGCTCGCGAACCACGCCGCCCCGGAGGCGGACCGTCCCGCCGACGTCCAACGCGTCCAGTTCGACGTCCGCCAGCTCGACCGAGCCGCCGGCCTCGAGGGAGCGGGCGACGAGCTTCCCCGCCAGGCGGAGGAGGCCCCCGACCGAGATCGCGGTCGCCGTCAACGTCGAGTCGCCCTCGAGCCGGCCCCCGACCTCGAGTCGACCGGTCTCCGCCGCGCCCCCCAACCGGAGCCGGCGGTCGACGTCCACCGAGTCCGCGCGGAACGTTCCGCCGATCTCGACCTCGCCGTCGTCGGCGGAGAGGGATTCCTCGACCGCGAGATGCCCGCTCACGCGCACGCGGCCACCGTCCGCCTCGAACGACCGGCAGGTAAGATCTCCGACCACGTCGACGTTCCCTTCGAACTCGGCCGCCCCGCGAACCCGCACGGCGCCGTCGGCGTCGATCGTCGCGTTCCGGCCGACCCGCAGGTTCCCGTCGACCACGCCGAGCCGGACGCGAGCGCCGTTCGGGACCTCCACATCGGACATCGGAGCGGAGAAGCGCCGGGGGCGCTATACCGTTAGGTCACCGGCCGTGAGTCGCGCCGGCGCGCAAGGGACCCAAGTTAAGCGGCGGCCGGCTCCGGGGGAGATGTGCCCGACTCCCTGGAACTGCTCCGTCGCGAGGTGATCGCCTGCGCCCGGTGTCCGCGTCTCGTGCGGTACCGCGCGGCCGTCGCCCGGGAGAAGAAGCGGGCGTTCCGCGACGAGGAGTACTGGGGGCGCGGCGTCCCCGGGTTCGGCGATCCCGCCGCCCGGCTCGTGGTGGTGGGCCTCGCTCCCGCCGCCCACGGCTCGAACCGGACCGGTCGGGTCTTCACCGGCGACCGTTCGGCGGCGTTCCTCGTGCGCGCCTTCCATGCGGCCGGCTTCGCGAACCAGCCGACCTCCGAGCGTCGCGGGGACGGACTGCGCTACTCCGACCTCTACCTGACCGCGGCCGTCCGGTGCGTCCCGCCGGGAAACCATCCGACCCCCGCCGAGCGGGCCGCCTGCGCGCCGTTCCTCGCCCGCGAGCTCGCGCTGCTGCCCCGGGCCCGGGCGCTCTTGGCCCTGGGCGGCTTCGCCTGGGAAGCGCTCCTGGAGACCGCCCCGGCGGTCTACGGGGCTCCCCCGCCCGCGCGGCGTACGTCGTTCGCCCACGGTGCCTGCGTTCCGCTCGGACCCGGGGCCCCTCTCCTCTGGGCGTCGTACCATCCGAGCCCCCAGAACACCAACACGGGCAAGCTCACCGGACCGATGCTCGTCGACCTGCTCGCGCGGATCCGGGCCGGCTACGCCGCGGCCCCGGCCCGGCCGGGAGGGGTGTAGCGTGGTCGATTTCGAGCTGATCGAGCGGGACGGGCTCGCGCGCCTCGGGCGGTTTTCGACCCCCCACGGGCCGATCGAGACCCCCGCCCTCCTGCCGGTCGTCCACCCCGATCCGGCCCGGCAGCCCGTGCCGCCCCGGGAGATGCGGCGAGCCTACGGCCTCGGCGCGGTGATCACCTCGGCCTACATCACGTGGCGGACTCCGCCGCTCCGCGCCGTCGCCGAGCGGAGCGGGATCCACGGCCTCCTCGACTTCGACGGGCCTGTCATGACCGACTCGGGCGCCTTCCAGCAGCACGCCTACGGGTCGGTCGAGGTCGGCCCGGAGGAGATTCTCGACTTCCAGGGGACGATCGGCTCGGACATCGCGACGGTCCTGGATCTCTTCACCGAGCCCGAGACGCCCCCCGAGGAATCGGCGGCCGCCCTCGCCACGACGATCGCCCGATCCCGGACGGCGCGGGCCCGTCGGAGCGGGCTGCTCGCGGTGCCGGTGCAGGGGGGCCCGCACCCGGAATTGCGGGCGCAATCGGCCGCGGCCGCGAGCGAGCTCGGCGACGTGCTGGCGATCGGCGGGGTCGTTCCCCTCCTCGAACAGTACCGGTTCGTGGAACTCGTCCGGGCGCTCGCGGCGGCCCGTCCGCATCTCACGCCGGGCGCCCCGGTCCACCTGTTCGGCGCGGGCCACCCGATGACGTTCGCGCTCGCCGCCCTCTTCGGCGTCGACCTGGTCGACTCGTCGGCCTACCTCAAGTTCGCCCGGCGGGGCCGGCTCCTGTTCCCGGACGGCACCGTGGCGCTCGAGGAGATCCGGGAACCGGTCTGCCGCTGTCCCCTCTGCGTCGAGCGTCCGCTCAGCGAGGTCGGCGCCCTTCCGCCGTCCGAGCGGGAGCGCTGGCTCGCCCGGCACAACCTCCTCACGTCGGCGGAGGAGATGGCGCGGGTGCGCCAGGCGATCCGCCGGGGGACCCTCTGGGAACTCGCCGAGCGCCGCGCCGGTGCCCACCCCGCGCTGCGCGCCGGGCTCGAGGAGGCGAAGCGGGCCGCCGAGGTGTTCCTGCCGACGGAGCCGGCCGCGCGCCACGCCTTCCGCGAGGTCGACCGCTCCAGCCGCGACCGCCCGGCGATCGTCCGGTTCCTGCGCCGGCTCTCGGAGTACCGGGAGGGACGACCGCCGGCGCGCCTCGTCGGGCGGCTCGGGCTCCGCCCGGAGTACCTCCAGCACCTTCCCCTCGAGGACGTCCGCGGGATCCCGCTCCGATGGGAGACGCCGACCCCGCTCGGCCCGGTCCCCGTGGAGCTCACCGACGTCTATCCCGTGGGACCGTACCTCGGGATCGA
>JAKABH010000015.1 GCA_021801925.1 Thermoplasmata archaeon
CGAACTCGCGCGCCCCATAGGGACAGGCCCAGGAACACAGCTTGCAGCCGGTGCACAGGTCGGGGTCGATGAGGACGTGGGCGCGGGCCCGGCTCGTCGCCCAGGCCGTTGGGATCCTGTCGGGCGGGGCGGCCGCGGCGGCGGTCGCCGTCCGGGCCGGCCTCGACCCGCGCCGGCGGCGCCCCGACGGGGCCGCGGTGCGGCCGGGGACGGTCGTCCTCACGGTCGAGGGGCCGGCCGCCGCGATCCTCGCCGCCGAGCGGTCGATGCTGAACCTGCTCATGCACGCGAGCGGGGTGGCGACGGCGACCCACGACGCGGTCCGCGCGGCGCGCGGCGCCGGGCGCCCGCTCGAGGTCTGGGCGACGCGCAAGACCCTCCCCGGCCTCCGCGACCTCGAGAAGGCCGCCGTCGTCCACGGCGGGGGCCGCCCGCACCGGCGCGATCTTTCGGACGGCCTCCTCATCAAGACGACCCACACCGCCTTCGTGCCGGTCGCGGAGGCGGTCCGGCGGGCGCGGCGGGCGGCCCGGCCCGGCGAACCGGTCGAGGTCGAGGTCCGTTCCGCCGCGGAAGCGCTCGCCGCCGCCCGCGCCGGGGCCGACGCGCTCCTGATCGACAACGCCGGCCCGGCCGCCGCCCGCGCGATCGTCCGGGCGCTCGCGGCGGCCGGCCTTCGGCGGGGGCGGTGGATCGAGCTCTCCGGTGGGATCACCCCCCGGACGGTCGGCCGGTACCGCCGGGTCGGCGCGGACGCCGTGAGCCTCGGGGCGCTCACGCACTCCGCCCGCGCCCTCCCGTTCCACCTCGTCGTCGAGCCCGTCCGCTTAAGACCGCCCGCCCGCTAGCACCGGCGGAGGTCGGCGATGTCCCTCGAAGCGGAGATCCGGGCGCTCAAGGAGTCGCGGAACGCGGTCCTGCTCGCGCACAACTACCAGCGGCCGGAGGTCCAGGACATCGCCGACTTCGTCGGCGACTCCCTCTACCTGTCCCGGCAGGCGCGGGAGACCGACCGGGAGACGATCGTCTTCGCCGGGGTCCGCTTCATGGCGGAGACGGCGAAGATCCTCAACCCGACGCGGACGGTCCTCCTGCCGGACCTCAAGGCCGGCTGCGGCCTCGCCGACTCGATCACGGCGGAGCAGCTCCGCACGTGGAAGGCGGCGCACCCCGGGGCGGCGGTCGTCGCCTACATCAACACCTCCGCCGAGGTGAAGGCGGAGTCGGACTACTGCTGCACGAGCTCGAACGCCGTCCAGGTCGTGAACGGGATCCCCGCCGATCGGGAGATCCTCTTCCTGCCGGACATGTTCCTCGGGGAGTACGTCCGCCGCCGGACCGGACGGACGATCCACCTCTGGGTCGGCGACTGCCCCGTCCACGCCCGGCTCCGGCCGGAGGACCTCGACCGGGCCCGCCTCCAGCACCCGGGGGCCCCCGTGATCGCCCACCCCGAGTGCGGCTGCTCGACCCAGGCGATGGAATCGGTCGACCGGGTCCTCTCGACGGACGGGATGCTCCGCTTTGCCGAGGAGACCCACGCCCCCGAGGTCCTGGTCGCCACGGAGGTCGGGATCCTCCACCGGATGCACCGGCTGAACCCGACGACCCGCTTCACGCCGCTGGATGCGGGGACCGTCTGTCCGTACATGAAGGAGATCGACCTCGCCGACATCCGCGACGCCCTGGAGTTCCGCCGCTACGTGATCGACGTCCCCCCCGAGACGGCGGCCCGGGCGCGGACGGCGCTCGAGCGGATGGTGGCGGCGTAAGCCGCCCGGGCGGCCCCGCTACCGGCGCCTTAGAGGTGCGGGAGCAGCGGCGCGTACTGCGCCCGGTACATCGCATACGCCCCCCCCACGAGCGCCGCCGCGCCGAGGAAGACGACCCCGATCGCGCTCCACGACGGCTTCGTCGTGAGATAGAAGTGCGGGCTGAGCGGGTTCAACCGGGTCGAGAGGAAGGCGAGCCCGGCCCAGAAGAGCGCGAGGCCGAACAGGGCGGGAAGGAGGACCGTGAACCGGGCGAGGTAGAGGCCAATCCCGACGACGACCAGGGCGACCGGGATCGCCGCGTGGGAGCGCGGCGGGGGGGCGGGCGGCGGGGGCGGCATCCGCCGCCGGCGAGGGCGTACCCCGGACATGCCGGGTACGCCGGCGGCCGCCGTACATGAACCCGCGCGTCCACGGGCAGCGCGCGGGTGGAGCCAAGGGGATAAAAGCCCCCTCGCACCTGCTCGCGACCGTGCCCGACCCGCACCCGCATCCCCGAGCCGCCCCCCCGCGGAGCCCGCCCGCCCCGACGGTCGCCCCGCTCCCGCCGGCCGCGCCCGCCGCCCCCGGGCGACGGTTCCCCGAGCCGCCCGCGTTCCGGGCGGCGGGCCGGCCCGAGGGGCCCCGCGCCTGCGCCAGCTGCGCCGGCCCCGTGACGTTCCGCACCGCTCCCCCGCTCTGCTGGGGATGCGGCCGCGCCCTGTGCGTCGACTGCTACTGGCGCCACGGGCTCGCCCGGGCGGCCCACCTCTGCACCAGCTGCGCCGGACGCGGGGAGACGACCTCCCCGTCGACGGCGCGCTCGGGGGGCCACCGCGCCTCCGCCTCCCCTCCCTAGGGGGTCCTCCCGGCGCTTCGGGCCGGTGGGGCGGGAGGAAGACCGGCCCGTCCGGCTCGCCCGGAACGCGGCGTCCCCTCGACCCGAGGGAGGGGCGGGCATCGGCCGCGCCGTCGCCCCCCGTGGCCGAACGACCGTGGTCGCTTCGGGTCTCCAGCCCCCGGCGGCTCGCTTCCCCGTCCGCCTCCCCGGACCCGATCAGGGGGCCGTGGGGGGTCGCCCGCCGGCGTTCCGGACGTCGCCCGGCGTCGCCCCGGCGCGGCGGGCAAAGGCGAGCGCGATCGGGCCGAGCGGGTCGTCCGGGCCGTCGCCGACGCCCGTCGGGACCAGGAGCGGGACCCCGCGCAGCCTCGCCGACCGGGCCCACGTCGGATCGATCCGATCCGGCCCCGGTCCGACCTCGACCGCGGCCCCGACGGCCGCGGCGTAGTCGATCCAGGCCCGGGCCGCCGCGGCATCGCCGCTCCCCACGTGGACGATCGCCTCGGGCGGGGGCGCGCCCCGGACGGGGTCGGTCGGTCGCGGCGCCCGGAGGCTCGGGCGGAGGAGGAATCCGTCGGTGCCCGGCGGGACGACGGCGCCCGCCCCGGCGTCCAGCTCGACGAGCCGCCGGATGCGCAGCGGCCCGGACGAGCCGCGGGCGAGCCGCCTCCCCATCGGCTCGGGGAGCCGGAACGGCCGCCCGGCGTCGTCGATCCCTTCGGTGACGACCCCGAGGCGCCGGAGGCCGCGGCGCCGGGCCGCGTCGATCCGGCGGTCGACCTCCGCCGCGCCGCCGTCGGGATCGAGATGGAGGTGGAGCTCCTCCGTCAGGTCGTCGGCGCCGACCAGGGGCGGCAACGGCCCGGCCTTCGCCCGGTCGATCTCGTCGCGGCCTTCCCGCAGTTCGGGCGGGATCCAGGCGAGGCCGAGGGCGGCGTAGACCTCCTCCTCGGTCGCGCCGGCGATCCGCGTCTCCCCGCGGAAGACCCCGTACTCGTTGACCCGGAGCCCCGCCTCCCGGGCGAGGGTCCGGACGATCACGTTGTGCTCCTTCGACCCGGTGAAATACTGGAGGGCGGCGCCGAACGAGCTGGGGTCGACGACCCGCAGGTCGACCTGGGTCCCGTCGGCGAGGATCACCGTCTCCTTCGTGGGGCCCCGCATCCGGATCTCCCGGACCTCGGGGAGGGCGCTGAAGACCTCGAAGGCGCGGGCCGGCTCCCGGGACGTGACGAGCAGGTCCAGGTCCCCGACCGTCTCCCGGCCCCGCCGGAAGCTCCCGGCGATCTCGACGCGGTCCGCCCGCGCCTCCTCCCGGAGCGCCCGCACGAGCCGCAGCGCGACCGGATACGCCGCCTCGATCGGCCGGCGGGCGGACGGGGGGCCGCCCGCGGCGGCGAGCGCCGCCCGGATCTGGGCGATCTTCTTCGGCCCGAATCCCTTCACGCCGTCGAGCCGGCCGGCGTCGAGGGCGCTCGCGAGCTCGGCGGGCCCCTCGATCCCGAGGTCGGTCCAGAATCGCCGGGCCGTCTTCGGGCCGAGCCCGGGGAGCCGCAGGATCTCGGCGACCCCCGGCGGCACCTCCCGGCGCAGCCGCTCCAGATAGGCGATCTGCCCCGTCGCGAGGAACTCCTCGAGCTTCTCCTCGATCGCCTCCCCGACGCCCGGGATCGAGCGGAGCTCGTGGCGGGCCCCGATCGCGGCGAGCTCCTCCGTGAGCGCGTCGAGCGAGCGGGCGGCGCGCCGGTACGCCTCGGGCTTGAACCGCTCCCCGAGGACGTCCAGCAGGTCCGCGATCGCCCGGAACGCCTCGGCCGCCTCCGCGTTGGACGGCATGGGGGACCGATCGGGCGCGGAGGGAAGGGCGTTGCGGCCGGCCCTACGGCGCCGGGGGAACGCCGCAGTCGACGAGCACGCGGCGGGCGATCGGCTGGAACCCCAGGCGATCGTAGGCGGCCCGCGCGTCGGGGCGGCTCTCCCGGACGTACAAGGCCGAAAACGCCCCCGCCCCGCGCGCCGCCTCCATCACCGCCCGCGTGACCGCCTTCCCCCAGCCCCGGCCGCGGAGCGCCGGCCGGACGTAGACCCCCGATACGAACCAGACGCTCGGCCGCCGGACCGACGCCCGGGCGACCGCGACCAGCTCCGGTCCGTCGAAGCCGCCCAGGATCGCCTCCGCCCCGGGATCGAGGCCGCGGTAGCTCACCGCCATCTCGTCCGACGAGCTGCGGGCGAGCCGGTCGAGGGCGGCGGTGTCGGCGCGGGTCAGCGGGCGGATGCGGCCGTCGAACGGGGTCGGGGGCGGGACGGTCCCGAGCGGGGCCGACTCGAGCAGGAGCGGCTGCTCGACGCACGGGCCCCGGGCGGCGCGGACCAGGCCGACCGCCTCCACGGGGGCGTTGACGCGGAGCGGCCGGGGCGGGAGCGCCTCGGCGAGCTCGGGGAGCGGCGGGGCGACCCACTGGACGACCGGGACCGCGCCGGGGAGCTCCCAGCGGAGCAGGTAGCCGACCGGCCGCCCCCCGACGTGGGCCGAGACGAACCGGACCTGGCCGGGGAACCGGTCGAGGTCCCAGAGGGCGTAGGCGTGCGCGACCGGGTCGGCAAGCGCGGCCGACTCGAGCCACGCCCGGTCGATCGTCGGGCGGAGCTCGACGGGCTCCGGCGCCATGCGCCCCCCATCCCTCGGGGCTAGTTAGCCCGCGCGGACGCCCCGCGCAACGGTTAACCCGCGCCCCCGCTCCTCGGGGCGTGGTGCGCGCGCACCGCCCGACCCCGCAGCTGGCCGACCACCTGGAGGGGCTCTACCGCGCCTTCCCGTTCGGGCGGTCGGTCGCCGACGACCCGATCGCGGCCGTCCGGCCGCTCGCCCGGGACCGGCGGTCGGCCGAGGTCGCGGCCCTCTGCGCGGCGATCCTGGCCGTCGGCAACACGACGGCGATCCGGGCGGCGGTGCGCCGCCTCGGCGACCTCGCCGACCAGGATCTCGGCCGGTTCGTCGCCGATCTCCCGGGGGCGGCGCAGCGGCGCGCCCTCGCCGGCTTCCGCCACCGCTGGATCCGCGGCGACCAGCTCGCCTACCTCGCGGGCGTCCTCGGCCGGTACTACGCCGAGCACGACTCGCTCGAGTCGGCGTTCCTCGCCGGGTTCGACGCCGGCGGCTTCGCCGGCGGCGTCGACGCCCTGGCCCGGACCCTGCGCGGTCCGTCCGGCGACGGCCGCCGCGCGCCGCCGGGGTACCGCCGCCTCTTCCCCAGCCCCCTCGATTCGGCCCGGAGCCCGTGCAAGCGGCTCACGCTGCTGGTCCGCTGGCTCGCCCGCGACCGCTACCCCGACCTCGGCCTCTGGCGCCGGGTCCCGACCGGCGAGCTGCGGATCCCCCTCGACCTCCACGTCCACTGGATCGCCTACCATCTCGGCCTGACCGCCCGCCGCAGCCGTTCCTGGGCCGCGGTCGAGGAGGTCACCGAGGCGCTCCGCCGGATCGACCCGCTCGACCCGACCCGGTTCGACTTCGTCCTCTGCCACACCGGGATCTCGGGCGACTGTCCGAAGACGCGCGACCCGACCGTCTGCGGGCCGTGTCTCGTCCGACCGGATTGTCTTATGTGGCGGGGCCGGACGGTCGCCGCATGACCGACGCCGTCGCCGCCCTCCCTGTCCCCGCCTCCCTCCGGGACCGCCTGCGGGCCGTCGCGCCCGAGATCGCCTGGCGGGACGGTCCGCGGCCGGGCGGCCGTCGGGGCCCGGCGTCCCGGATCGCCCACCTCTTCCAGGAGGAGGCGACGGTCGTTCGGCGGGGCCGGGGCGAGGGGAGCGAGCTGCGGGTCGACGCGGGCCCCCTGGGGGCGCTCCTCCTCCTCCTCGAGGCCGACCGCCGGGGCGCGGCCCCCCGCCTCGCCACCCTGCCCGCGGGGCGGGATCCGGCGCTCCCCGGGGGGGCGTTCGTCGCCCGGTGGGCCCCGGGGCCGATGCCCGCCGGGGCGACGCCGCTCGCGGCGGCGCAGCTCGTCGACCTCGCGCGCTACGCCCTCGCCTAGGGATTAGTTATATAGCCAAATATTTCTGCTGCCTAATGGTTAGGGTACCATGGCAACCGCCCGCTCCCGCCCGCGCGCCGACGCCGACGACGGCATTTCGGCGCTGGTGCCGGCCGTCCACGCCGTGATGAAGGGATTCTTCCGCCGCCTCCATCCCGTCCTCGAGGCGGAGGGGATCTCGCTCGCCCAGTTCTGGGCGCTGCACCACGTCTCGAGCGTGGGCGGCTCCTCCGTCTCCGATATCGCCTGCCACCTGTCGGTGAGCACCCCGACCGCGAGCGCGGGGATCGACCCGCTCGTCGAGGCGGGGCTCCTCACCCGGCGCCGGTCGAAGACGGACCGCCGGACGGTCGAGCTCCGTCTCACCGTGCGCGGCCGGCGGACCGAGGCGCGGGTCTGGGCCGCGATCGGGACCGTGATGGACGCCGCCGCGGCCGATCTTTCCCGGGCGGAGGTGGCGACGGCGGTCCGGGTCTTCCGGGCGCTGCGCGAGCGGCTCGACGCCGACACGACGGAGGCGGGGCCGTGAGCGCGCCGGCGGACGCCGCCGCCCCCGCCCCGGCGGCCCGGTTCGACCCGCGGTACGGCCGGACCGTCCTCGCGATCCTCGCCGGCATGGCGCTGATGGTCACCTACGTCGAGACGATGGTCCTTCCGGCGTTCTCGAACTTCGAGGCGTTCTTCCGGGTCACCAGCGCGAGCACGATCGTCTGGATCCTCTCCGCCTACCTCCTGGTCGGGGTCGTCGTGACGCCGATCTTCGGCAAGCTCGGCGACCTCTACGGGAAGAAGCGGATGCTGCTGGTGGCGATGGGCGTCTACGCCGTCGCCGTCACCCTCGCCGGCTTCAGCCCGAACCTCGGCGCGGCGTTCGGCCTCGCCCGGCCCGACCAGATCTACGTGCTGATCGGCGTCCGGGCGGTCCAGGGGATCGGGATGGCGATGTTCCCGCTCGGCTTCGCGATGCTGCCCGAGGCGTTCCCGCCGGCGGAGGTCGGCCAGGCGCAGGGGATCCTCTCGGGGATGTTCGCCGCGGGGGCGGCGCTCGGCCTGGTCGGCGGAGGATGGATCGCCCAGACGTACGGCTGGCAGATGACCTACCACACGGTGATCCCGGCGGCCGTCGTCGTCTTCGCGCTCGCGGCGATCCTGATCCGCGAGTCGACGATCCGGGAACGCCGGGGCATCGACCTCGTCGGCGCCTCCGCCCTCGGGATCGGGCTCACGTTCGCCATGCTCGGGATCACGGAGGGCCAGTACTGGGGCTGGACCGGCTGGACGAGCGGCTCGTTCGCCGGTGTGGCGATGGGGGTCCCCGAATTCTTCCTGCTCGCGCTCGCCGCCTTCGGCGTCTTCCTCTTCTGGGAGCCGCGGGCCCCGGCGCCGATCGTCTCGTTCGCCGCGCTCCGCCAGCGGAACATCTGGGTCTCGAACCTCAACGGGATCCTGGTCGGGATGACGATGTTCCTGTTGTTCACCGTCCTCATCCTGCTCGCGGAGTACCCGGCGCCGGGGTTCGGCCTGAGCGAGCTCGACGCCGGCCTCGTGCTCGTCCCCGCGGTCGTCGGGATGATGGCGTTCGGCCCGATCCTCGGGCGGATGATCCCGCGCTTCGGGCCGAAGCCGGTGATGATCTTCGGCTTCGTCCTGATCGCCGCGGGGTCGCTCGGGATGGCCGTCTTCGACCGGTCGGCCTACCAGATCGCGGCGTTCGCGATCCCGGTGATGGTCGGCAACGTCGGCGTCCTGATCTCGATGTCGAACATCATCGTCCTCTCGGTCGATCCGCGGACGATGGGGGTCCAGACCGGGATGAACCAGACGTTCCGCAACCTCGGCTCGGCGCTCGGCCCGGTCCTCGTGAGCTCGATCCTCGCCGCCTACGCCTTCTCGATCTCCGTGCCGGTCGCGCCCCACGTCTCGGTCGCGTTCGAGAACTACCGCGTCGCCGGCTACGCCGCGGTGTTCCTCCTGGTCGCCGCGATCGGAGCCGTCGGGGCGGTCGTCTCGGTCGGGCTGCGGAACTACCGGTTCCATGCGGACGGGAGCCGCCGGGACGAGGCGCTCCCTGCCCCCGCGGAGCCGGGGCGGACGGCCCCGGTCTCGGCGGAGCCGGTCCGCTGAGCCCGGGGCGGCGGCCGGGACGGCCGCCGGCTCACGAGCAGCCGCTGGTCGCCCCGCAGACGGTGCAGGCGTAGCACGTCCCGGAGCGGACCATGATCCCCCCGCAGACGTGGCACGACGGCGAATCGTCGCTGACCCCGCCGGCCGCGGCCGGCTGGGGAGCGAAGGCGTCGAGCGGCTTCGTCTCGAACTTCACCGTCTGGCTGGCGGCGGGCGGGGCGGCGCCCGCGCCGTGGCCGTTCTCCGCGGCCGGCCCCTCGAGGCCGATCGCGCGCCGGTCGTCCTCGGTCAGGAACTCGGTCGCCAGCCACCGCGCGACGTAGTCGGGGATCGACTTCGCGAAGCGGATCTTGGGGTTGTTCGTCGCCCCCGCCGGCTCGAACCGGAGGTGCGCGAGCTTGCGGACCAAGTCACGGAGCGGCACCCCGTGCTGGAGCGCCATCGACATCGAGATCCCGAGGGAGTCCATGAGGCCGTTCACCGTCGACCCCTCCTTCGTCACCCGGAAGAAGATCTCCCCCGGCCGCCCGTCGGGGTAGAGCCCGACGGTGACGTAGCCGTCGTGGCCGCCGACCTGGAAGTGGTGCGTCACCGCCTTCCGCTGGTCCGGGAGCCGCTCCCGCGCCGGGATCCGCGCCTCCGCGCCGCCGCGGCCCGCGCCGGTCTCGAACGGCTGGGACGCCTTGCAGCCGTCCCGGTAGAGGGCGACCGACTTGATCCCGAGGCGCCACGCCTCGAGGTAGATCTTCTCGATCTCCTCGACGGTCGCCTCGTTCGGGAGGTTGATCGTCTTCGAGGCGCCGCCGGAGAGGAACGGCTGGACCGCCCCGAGCATCTTGAGGTGGCCCATCGGGGGGATCGTGCGGCTCCCGCCGGGCGGCGCGAGCGCGCAGTCGAAGACCGGGAGGTCCTCCGCCTTGAGCCCCGGGGCCCCCTCGATCGTCCCCGTCCGCTCGATGTGGGCGGTGATCGCCGCGATCTCCTCGGCGGAGTAGCCGCGGGCGCGGAGGCCGTCCGGCACGGTCCGGTTCGGCATCCGCAGGATCCCGCCCCCGACCAGGTTCTTCGTCTTGACGAGCGACAGCTCGGGTTCCAGGCCCAGGGTGTCGCAGCCCATGAGGAGACCGATCGTCCCGGTCGGGGCGATCACCGAGATCTGGGCGTTGCGGTATCCCCAGAGCTCGCCGGCCTGGACGGTGTCCCGCCAGCGGTCGACGGCCGTCGTGAGGAGGGGCCCGAGGCGGGGGTCGGCGACCGGCACCTGCTCGGCGGCCCGGGCGTGCTTGCCCATCACGCGGAGCATCGGGCCGCGGTTCTTCTCGAACCCGGCGAACGGTCCCATCCGCTTCGAGATCTCGCTCGACATGTGGTACCCCTCCGCGGAGAGGAGCGCCGAGATGCCCGCGGCGAGCGCGCGGCCCGCCTCCGAGTCGTAGGCGAAGCCGTAGTGCATGAGGAGCGAGCCCAGGTTCGCATAGCCGATCCCGAGCGGGCGGAAGTCGTGCGAGTTCTGCGCGATCGCCGCCGTCGGGTAGCTCGACGCGTCGACGATGATCTCCATCGCCAGCGCCATCGTCCGGACCGCCGCCCGGAACTGCTCCACGTCGAGCTCCCCGCGCGCGTCCAGGAACCGCATCAGGTTGATCGAGGCGAGGTTGCACGCCGTGTCGTCGAGGAACAGGTACTCGCTGCACGGGTTCGACGCGTTGATCCGCCCCGAGTTCGGGCAGGTGTGCCAGTCGTTGGTGAGGTCGTCGAACTGGACGCCCGGGTCGCCGCACCGCCACGCCGCGTAGGCGAGCTTCCGCCAGAGGTCGCGGGCCCGCATCGGGGTCCCGACGGCCGGGTCGGTCCGGTTCACCGTCTTCCACTCGCCGTCGCGGATCACCGCCTCCATGAACGCATCCGGGATCCGGACGGAGTGGTTCGCGTTCTGGTAGGCGATCGAGGCGTAGGCGGAGTCCGGGTCGGTCCCGTCGAAGTTCGCCGAATAGCCCTGGCGGATCAGCGCGAGCGCCTTCTCCTCCTCGCGGACCTTGCACTCGATGAAGTCGACGATGTCCGGGTGATCCATGTTCAGGATCACCATCTTCGCCGCGCGGCGGGTCGTCCCGCCGGACTTGATCACCCCCGCGAGGGCGTCGAACGCGCGCATGAACGAGACCGGCCCCGAGGCGATCCCGCCGCCGGAGAGGCGCTCGCGGCTCCCGCGCAGCGCGGAGAGGTTGGACCCGGTCCCGCTCCCGCCCTTGAACAGCCGCCCCTCGCTCGTCGCGAGGGCGAGGATCGAGTCCATGTCGTCGGTGACGGACTGGATGAAGCAGGCGGAGCACTGCGGGGGGGTGCGGACCCCGACGTTGAACCAGACGGGGCTGTTGAACGCCGCCATCTGCTGGACCATGAGGTACGACAGGCTCTCCTCGAGGGTCGTCGCCTCGTCGGCGGAGTCGAGGTAGCCCAACTGGAGGCCGCTCTCGGCGATCCAGTGGCAGACCCGCCGGATCATCCCGTCGATCGAGCTCTCCCGCCGGCCGTCGAGCATGCGGAAGTACTTCGACGCGGCGATGTTGATGCTCGTCTCCGACCAGGACGTCGGCGCCCGGATCCCCTTCTGCTCGAAGATCGTCTTCCCCTCGGCGTTGCGGATCAGCGCGTCGTGGCGGCGCCACTCCACGGTGTCGAAGGCGGTCTTCCCCCGGGGGACGAGCCGCGGCACCGGGATCGGGTCGCGCCCGAGCCGGGCGGCCGGTCGGAGGGGCGGGGGATCGGCGGGGGACGCGGTGCGCTTGCGAGAGACGGCCATGGTGGAGACCACTTCCTGGAGGAACGAGCGGCGAGAGCGGAACGAGCGCCCGTCGCTACTTAGCCTCGCCTCGGGGGGTGGAACGGCCTCGGGAGGGGGCCGTTCCGCCCTCGGAAGGGACGCCGGGAGACGACGGGGGTGCCGCGCGGGACACCGATCGAAAACCTCCGGTCGGCCCCAACTCTGTCATGGTATAAGTTCGGTCGGTCGAACCCGCGGCCGTCGGGCCGTCCCGGGCGTCGGCCGAAGCGTGGCGGGCGTTCCTCCGCTAGACCGCTACCGTCGTGGAGCCGATCCGACCGGGCGGGCGGGCGCCGGACGGCTCCCCGTCGTCGCGGGGGGCGGCAGGAGCCGCATCGTGCACGGCATCACCGCCCCGCAGTCGCCGCAGTAGAGCCCCTCCTCGGCGACCCAGAGGAAGGCACCGCATCGCTCGCACTTGCGCGGATCGTCCGGATCGTTCCGGCAGCCCATCGTCGCCCCGAGGCGGGCCGGGTTTAAGCCCCGATGGTCCGGCCGGTCGGCCCGTCCTTGGGCCGCCGGAAAAAAAGGGAAAGGACCCCCTCCGAAACCGGAGGGGGTGGGGAAAGGGTGGGGCGGGGTTAGGCGTTCTTCATCTTGGCGCGGGAGATGAAGCCCTTCTTGTCGAGGAAGTACATGTACCCGTCCTGCCGGGTGATCTTCTCGGTCCCGACACGGGCCTTCTTCCCGGACTTGTTGAGCTTCGTGGGCGTCTTCCAGAGGTACCCGTCCTTGCCGAGGTAGTACAGGTATCCCTTCTCTCGCTTGACTTGCTCCTTGCCGACTTTCTCCGCCATGAGGCGCCTCTGCCGCCGGTAGGAAATACCCCTCTATTTAGACCTGCTGACGGAAGTCCCTCGGAACGAGCGGGGTTCCCTGACGGAAAACGGCGACCGGTCGGACGTCGTACCGGTAGCCGAGATGGTCGGAGGATGGGACGGGGAAGACGGCGAGGTCCGCCGGCCGGCCCGGGGCGATCGCGCCGGCGTCCGATAGACCGCTCGCGTGGGCCGCGTTGACGGTCGCCGCCGTCAGCGCCTCCGCCGGCGACAGCCGTCCGCCGTGGACGGCGAGCGCCATCGCGAGCGGCATCGATTCGCTCCAGCTCGCCGGCGAGGCGTCGGAGCCGAGGGCGACCGCGACGCCGGCGTCGACGAGCTCGCGCGCCGGGGGGCGGCGGCGCGGCGCCGCCTCGTAGGCGGTGACCGGCAGCACCACGGCGGTCACCCCCGCCGCGGCGAGGGCCCGCCAGTCGCCCGGAGTCGCCCGCAGGAGGTGGTCGGCGGAGGTCGCGCGGAGGCGGGCGGCGAGGCGCGCCCCCCCCGAGCGGACGAACTCGTCGGCGTGGATCTTGACGCCGAGGCCGAGGGCGAGCGCCGCCCGCAGCAGGCGTTCCGCGTCGGCGACCGAGAAGTAGCCGGGCTCGCAGAAGACGTCGACAAAGCGGGCGAGCCGTTCGTGCGCCACCCGAGGGAGCGCCTCCCGGATCAGCCGATCGACGTACCGGGCCGCGTCCCCCCGCGCCTCGGGCGGCACGGCGTGCGCCCCGAGGAACGTCGGCACGAGGCGGAGCCCGCTTTGGCGGGCGAGCGCCGGCACGAGCCGGAGCAGCGCGACCTCCCCCGCCGGCGAAAGGGCGTAGCCGCTCTTCACCTCGACCGCCGTCGCCCCGGCCGCCGCCATCCCGCGGAGCCGGGCCGCCGTCGCGGCCGTGAGGTCGCGGGCCGAGGCCCGGCGCGTCGCCCGGACCGTGGCGAGGATCCCGCCGCCCCGCCGGGCGATCGCGGCGTAGTCGTCCCCCCGCGCCTTGCGGGGGAGCTCGAACGCCCGGTCGCCGGCGAACAGGACGTGGGTGTGGGCGTCGACCAGGCCCGGCACGAGCGTGCCGCCCCCCGCGTCGACCGTCCGCGCCCCGCTCCGGGGCCGCACGGCCCGCCGGAGGCGCCGCTCCGGCCCGACCCAGAGGATCCGCCCGTCGGCGATCGCCACCGCGCCCCGCTCGATCCGCCCGAGCTCCTGGGCGGCGGCGCCGATCCGAGGGACCGGGCCGACGGCGAGCGTCGCCACCTCGGCGAGCCCCGTGACGACCCAGTCGGCGCCGGTCATTCCTGGAGGACCGGGTGGTCGAGCAGGTCGCGGGCGGCGCGCGAGCCGGGGAAGACGATCCGGGCCTCCTCCTCGAGGGGCTCGAGCTCCTTGTACCGGGAGGAGAAGTGGGTCAGGAAGAGGAGGCCGACCTCCGCCGCCCGGGCGAGCTCCGCCGCCTGGCGGGCGGAGGAGTGGCCCCACGTGTTCGCCTCCGCCTCCAGCGCCTCCGCCGCGGTCGCCTCGTGGACGAGGACCGTGGCGCGGTGGGCGAGCCGGCGGATCTCCTCGCTCGGCGCGGAATCGCCGGAGTAGACGATCGACCGGCCGGGGCGCGGCGGCCCGATCACGTCGGCGGGGTGGACGACCCGGTCGCCGACCCGCACCGACTCGCCCGCCTCGAGGCGGGCGAAGTCGCGGCCGTGGATCCCGAGGGAGCGGGCGAGGGCCCCGTCGAAGCGGCCCCGCTTCGGCCCTTCCTCGACCCGGTAGGCGAGCGCCGGGACCGGGTGGACGGCGGGGGCGGTCCGCACCCGGTAGCCGTCGAGCTCGACCGTCTCCCCGGGGCGGAGCGGGTGGACGGCGATCGGGAACCGCTGGGTGTAGTAGCCCATCCGGAGCGCCCGGCCGACCATCTCTTCGGCGTCCGGGGGCCCGTAGATGTCGAGCGGCTCGGTCCGCTGGTTCAGCCCCATGCTCTGGACCAGGCCGGGGAGGCCGAGAAAGTGGTCCCCGTGGAAGTGCGTGAGGAAGATCCGGCGGACCCGCATGAACGAGGCGCTCGACCGGAAGAACTGGCGCTGGGTCCCCTCCCCGCAGTCGAGCAGGATCTCCTCCCGGTCGGTGTCGACGGCGATGGCGCTCGCGGAGCGGTCCTTCGTCGGCCAGGAGCCGGCGGTGCCGAGGAAGGTGAGCCGCATCCCTCGCGGCAGCCCGCGCCGGCTCAAAGCCCCGCGGGAGGGGGGAAAGAGGAAAAAGGGGTGGCGGCCTCAAGCGGGCGAATGGTAGACTGGGACCGCGTCGACCAGCTCCGCAAGAGCGGCTGGGAGTGGGAGGAGATCGCCGAGGACCCGAAGGTCGGGTTCCAGGCGGCGAAGGGGGCCGATCCCGCCCAGGCGCTCCGGGTCCTCTACCGGCGGCGGCGCGGCCGCGAGGGGGAGCGGGCGGCGGAGAAGCCGATCCGCCGCGGCGGGGACAACCAGGACCGCAGCTGGTCGTTCGCCCGGATCGGCTATCTGGTGACGCCGATCGTCGCCGTCTGGGCGGCGCTCGCCTTCGTCGCGCCGTCGCCGGTCGGGCTCATCCTGCCGCTCGTCCCGTGGATCCTGCTGCTCCTCCTGGTGGCGGTCGTCGTGCTGATCTACGGGCTGCTGAAGAACGCCCGGCTCTGGTCGAAGGTCTTCCGCACCACCGTGATCAGCGGGATCGTCCTGGGCCTGGTCTTCGCCGGGATCGTCGCCCTCGCGGGATCGCTCATCTTCGGCTGCCCGTACCTGCCCCCGGCGGCCGCCCTCGGGAACCAGCCCGGGCCCGGCTGGAAGGTGGCGAACGTCGCCCCGTGGCAGGAGGGGGGCAAACCGATCCTCTACTTCTACGGGGCGAGCTGGTGCCCGTACTGCTCGGCGAGCAGTTGGGCGATCTTCAAGGCGCTCACCGAGTTCGGTTCGGTCTCGGGCAATTACACCGGTTTCTCGAGCCTGAGCGACGTCTATCCGGGGACTCCCGAGATGGTCCTCGGAGACATCCAGCTCACCTCCAACAACATCACCTTCATCCCGAACGAGGACCTCTCGGGGGTCGACGGGACGTTCCCGACGACGGCGAACTGCTACGAGTCCGCCTACGTGGGGGCCTACTCCGGCAGCAGCATCCCGTTCGTCGCCGTGAACGGCCAGTACATCCACGGCGGCTCCACCGTGATCGACCCGACGACGCTCTCCGCCTACACCTACTCGAGCACGAGCGGGACCGGCGCCGGGCAGGTCGCCAACCAGGTACGGACCGAGAACGGGCCGGCGTGGACCGCGATCAGCCCGCAGGCCTACTGGATCATGGCCTACCTCACGAAGGCGACCGGCGCCCCGGTCGGCTACCTCGCCTCGGAATACCACTGGTCGTCGACGGTCCGCGCCGGCGTGACGGCCGACCTCGCCCAGATCTAGGCGGGCCGGACGATGCGCCTGCGAACCTACCGTTCCCTGCTCACCCTCGGGGCGGCCTTCGGGCTGATCGCGGCGCTCTTCGCCGGGCTCGAGTTCTACGACCTCTCGCTCACCGCGGTCTGCACGGTGAACGCGTTCTTCTCCTGCGCGCTGATCGCCGAGAGCGGGAAGACCACGACCCTCGGGGTGCAGGATTACCTCTGGGGGATCGGCGGCTTCGTAGCGATCCTCCTGCTGGCGGTCGCCGCCGAGCGACGGCGCCGCGACGCCCGTCTCGCCTACCTCGTCCTCGGGGTGACGACCGCCGGGGTCGCCTTCGCCGCCTACTTCCTCTATGTCGAGCTCGCGGAGATCGGGGGCCTCTGCCCGGTCTGCCTCACCGCCTACCTCTGCGGGGTCGTCGCCTGGATCGGGGCGCTCGGTCTCGCCCGACACGCCTACCGGCGCCGCGTCGCTCCGGCGCCGACCGCCGCGGACGCGGCGTAGGGCCGGGCCGGCGGCCGCCCGGGCCCCCCGGCCGCCGTGCGACCGGCGAAATGGCGTGGGTTATATACCCGACCTTTCTCGGGCGCGACGGTCAGGGACCATGGTCGCGGATCCGTACTCCTCGCTCGCCGCCGGGATCGCCATCGCCGGAGGGCTCATCGGGACGGGAATGGCCCAGTCCGGCATCGGCGCCGCCGGCATGGGGATCTACGCCGAGAAGCCGGAACTGTTCGGTCGGGTGCTGTTCTTCTTCGTCATTCCCGAGACGCTCTGGATCATCGGCTTCGTGCTGGGGTACATCCTGCTCTCCGGTATCCTGTAGAGCCCGTCGATGACGCTCGACCGGCTCCTCGCCGAGATCCAGGCCCGCGCGGAGCGGGAGCTCGCCGCGGCGCAGGCCCAGTTCGACGCCGAGCGCACCCGGCTGAACCGGGAGCGGGAGGAGCGGGTCGCGGCGATCCGGGCCGACAGCCAGGCCCGGGCGGAGGCGGACGCCCACCGCGAGCGGGCCCAGCGCGTCGCGGGCGCCCGCATGCAGGCCCGCAAGCTCGGCTACGAGGCGCAGGAGCGGGCGATGGCCGCCTCCCTCGACAACGTGCGCGCGCTCCTCCTCGGCTTCACCGAGAGCGACGAATATCCCGAGGTGCTGCGCCGGATGTACGCCGTGGCGACCGACGAGTTCGGCAAGGACGTCCGTCTCTCCGGCCGCGCCGAGGACGCGGCGCTCCTCAAGGGGATCGCGGGCCGCGGTTTCGATCCGACCCCGCAGCCGATCCTGGGCGGGGTGATCGCCGAGACGCCCGACGGGCAGCGCCGGCTGCGCCTCAGCTTCGACGAGCTCCTTCGGCTGCGCGAGGACCGGGTCCGGGCCCTGCTCGCCTAGGGCGGAGGCGGGCATGGCCGGTTCCCCCTACGCGAGCGCGCTCGGTCGGTTCAAGGCGATCCAGCCGACGCTGCTCTCGAAGGAGGCGTTCGTGGCCCTCGCCCGGGCCAAGGACCTCGCCGACGTGCGGAAATTGCTCGAGCCGACCGTCTACGGCCCCGAGATCGCCCTCGCCGGGGCGACGTACTCGGGGGCGGCGGCGCTCGAGGTGGCGATCAACCGCGTCTTCGTCCGCCGCCAACGCCTCCTGATCGAGGCGGCGTCGTTCGCCGGCAAACCGGTGATGCAGGCCTACCTGCGACGGTGGGACATCGAGAACATCGGGCTGATCCTCTCCGCCAAGGCGGAGGGACGCTCCGTCAGCGAGACGGAGTCGTTCCTCGTCTCGAGCCGCGAGATCCCCGCCGGGCTCTTCGCGGGGACGATGGGCCTGGACGACTTCCGCGCCCTCCTCGCCCTCCCCACGCTCGACGCGATCGCGACGCACCTCGTCCGCTACGGCTACGGCGGCGTCCTCCTCCCGCTCCTCGAGGCCTACGCGCGCAGCCACGACATCTTCCCGCTGCTCACGGCCCTCCAGCGGGACTACTACCGCCGCCTGCTCGAATCGTCGAAGTTCTTCCAGGGGGACGAGTGGGTGATCCGCGAGTTCCTCCGCTCGGAGGTCGACGCGAAGAACGTCCTCCTCCTCCTCAAGGGGAAGGCCGCCGACCTCCCGCTCGACGTCGTTCTCGAGCGGTTCCTCCCCGACGGCGCGCTGGGCCGGGAGCGGGTCGCCGACCTGTACACCGCCCGCGGCGTCCCCGAACTCGTCGGCCAGCTGGAGGGCCGCTTCCCCGCCCTCCGCGAGGGGCTCGCGGCGTTCGCCGCCGACGGAACGCTCGTCCCGTTCGAGCTCGCCCTCGCCCGCGCGCGGGCCGCCGCGGAGCTCAAGCGGCTGCGCAGCTTCCCGCTCTCGATCTGCATCCTCTTCTCGTTCCTGCTCCTCGCGGAGCTCGAGCGGGGGGACCTCCGTCGGGCCGTCTACGGGAAGCTCTACGGGGTCCCGGTCGACGCCCTCGAGCGGTCGCTGCTGCTCCCGCACCTGTAGGGCGGCGGGGCTCCGCGCCGCGGCGCGGGCGGGAGGGGGGCCGGCCGCCGGTGGAGGCCGAAGCACGGCCGACCGGGGGTGGGGACGCCTCGCGGCCGCGCCGCCCACCGGCGGAGGCGGCGGCGGGGGGCCCGTTCACGCCCCGGTCGGGGGGGTCGGCGGCGGGGCGGCCGGCGGCGGCGGCGCGACGGTGCGGAGCCGCTGGGAGGCGAACGGCTGGAACGGCCGGCCGTTCCCCTCGTAGAACTTCGAGAAGTGCTCCACGAAGATGAGCCGCGCCCCCTGGATCCCCGGCTCGAAGACCCCGAGGACCAGGTTGAACCCCTGGCCGACGACGAGGATGACGAGCGCGATGACGATGTAGACGACGTGGGTCAGGAGCGGGAGGCCGCTGCCCAGGATCATCCCCCGGGAGACGGTGTTGATCACGAGCGCCAGGATCGCGCTCGCGAGGAGGATCCCGACGAGCCGCAGGTAGGAGAGGATGTGGCTCACGATCTCGGTGAGCGCCATCAGGCCCTGGGTCCCCTCGCCGATCAGGATGAGGAGGAGGCCGCCCAGGAGGCTTACGAGCGAGAGGTCGGCGAGGACGTTCGAGAGGACGAACGCCTTGTAGATCACGAGCAGGCCGAGGCCCGCGATCCCCCAGGCGAAGAAGATCCCGCCGATCCGCCCGGCGAGCTCCCGGCGGTGGTGGTGGAAGTAGGCCTTGAGCGCCCCCAGGGCGAAGCCGACCGTCACCATGCCGAGGCCGATGTAGCCGGCGGCCAGGAGGAGCTTGGAGGCCTGGCGGAGCGGGTTGAAGAGGCCGGTGTAGAACGGCAGCGCGACGCCGAAGTAGGCGTTGAAGGCGACGCCGAGCCCGATCGCGAGCAGGCAGCCCGGGATCAGGGTCCGGGCGAGGAGCTGCATCCCCTTCGGGCCCATGATCATCGTCACGAAGCCGCGGAGCGACTTCGGCAGGTGCTGGCCGCCGGGGAAGCCGGCGATCATCCAGAGGCAGATGCCGAGGATGACGGCGCCGTAGCCGGCGTCGCCGAGCATCAGGCCGAAGAAGAGCGGGAAGGCGAGGGCGAAGATCCACGTCGGGTCGAACTCCGACGCCTTCGGGAGCGAGTAGAACTTGATGAAGAACTCGAACCAGCGGACCCCCGGGGGGTTGTCCATCAGCGTCGGCGGCTCCTCGTCGGTCGGGATCGGGTAGAGGTGGGCCCGGTCGAGCGTGCGGGCGCGGACGGCCGCCTCCAGCGCCGCGAACCGGCGCCGCGGGACCCATCCCTCGAGGGAGAACGAGTCGCGGCCGGCCCCCATCCGCGCGCCCGCCTCGAACTTGCGGTTCTCGATCGCGAACGCCTCCTCGAGGGCGTCGACCCGCGGCCCCCAGGCGGCGGCGATCGCCCCGAGGCGGCCCCGGATCGCGGCGAGCCGCTCGTCGATCGCCGTCCGCCGCCGGACGAGGACGGGGAGCTCCTCCGCGATCGGCCCGTCGAGCGCCGGCAGCGCGGCGAGGTGGACCCCGGCCTGCTGCGCGAGCCGGCCGACGGCGTCGGCCTGCTCGCGGGGGACGGCGAGGAGGAAGCGGACCGTCTCCTTCGTGCGGGGTCCCTCGACGAACGCCGCCTCGCCGAGGGCCTGGACCTCGCCCCGGAGCTTCCGGTAGGCGTCGTGGGTCGCCTCCCCGAAGAACGACAGCAGCCGCGGCGAGCGGAGGTCGCCCAGGCGGCCGGTAAAGTCCCGGTGCCGCTCGAGGATCTGGACGGTGTCGTCGACGTCCCGCCGCTCGGAGAGCAGCCGGTCCTCCTCCTTCTTGAGGTCGGTGACCTCGGGGTCGATCGGCACCGCCGCCGCCGCGGCCAGGATCGCGTCGAGCGTCGGGAACGACATCGGGGCGACGGCCGGGGCGGGGGGGAGCGCCCCCTTGAGCGTCCGGAACCTCAGGAGGCCGTCCGAGACCTTCCGCTGGAGGTCGGTCCCGTGCTCGGCCGGCTGGAGCTCGAGCGCCTCCTTGCGGAGCGGCTCGACCTGGAGGACCCCCAGGTCGTGGAGGAGGGAGACGATCGCCTCCCGGTCGGCCTTCAGGCCGATCAGGCCGACCTTGACCATCGGGACGGGACGGAGGAACCCCATACGATCACGCCGCCGGCTTCTTCGCGGGCGGTCGGAACTCGTCCAGGACGGCGGAGAGGAGCGCCTCCTTCTGCCGGGCGAGCTCGGCGGGGCCCTTCGGGCGGATCGCCGCGGCGCGGGCGCTTCCCTCGCCGACGATCGACGCCGCCTCCGTCTCCCCCGCGGCGCGGGCGTCGCGGAGGATCGCCTCCCGCGCCCGCTCCGCCTCCGCCCGCGCGGCGACGACGGCCGCCTCGGTGTCGCGCCGGAGGGCGTCGAGCTGGCGCTGGATCTCGGCGCGCAGGGCCTCCAGCTTCCGCTCGACGTCGGCCTCGAGGCCCGTCACGCGCTTGATCGGCTCGAGGGCGTCCCCGCTCGACGTCGCTGCTTCGGTCGACATGGTCAGATCACGTGGGTCCCGTAGAGGAGCGCGAGGAAGAGGCCCCCGGCGACGGCGAGCCGGACGATCCAGGCGAGCGCGAGGCCCCGGGCGAACGCCGCCGCCCGCTCGGGGTGGGCGCGCACCGCGGGGGCGACCGGCGTCGCGACGCCGTAGGCGCCCGAGAGGTTCGGCTTAGGCACCGGCGACCTCCGTCGACTCCATCTTCCGCTTGACGGTCTTGAGCATGCTGAACGAATCCCGCTCGAGCTCGTCGAAGCGGAACTTGATCGTCCGGACCGTCGCCTGGAGGCGCGGGATCAGGACGTTCTCGATCGCGCTCGCGCGGCGCTTCGTCTTCTCGATCTCCTTGAGCAGGCGCCGGAGCGCGTTCTCCTTCTCGGCGATGTCGAGGAGGACGCGGTAGATCCCCTGGAAGTGGCGGACCGACTCGTCGATCGAGGTCGGCAGATCGAGGAGGGCCGCCGGGGGGATCGGGGCGTAGCTCCCCGCGTCGACGCGGGGGGTCTTCACGCCCATGACGTTCTTGGTGGCGACCGAGACGCGGGCGAGCTCGGGGAGCATCATCGCGACGTTCTCGAGCCGGGTCGGCCCCTCGAGCATCTCCGCCTGGCGGATCGACGCGTAGCCCCGGGCGATCTTCGTCTGGAGGTCGCCGCGCAGCTCGAGCGCCTGGCGGCTCAGCTGGAAGAACTCGGCGATCAGCGCCGAGCGCTTGAGCTTCATGAGGTTCAGTCCCTTGCGCGCCAGCACGATCCGGCGGCGGGTCCGCAGGAGCTCGAGGCGGGTCGGTCGGACCTCTTCGCCGGGCACGGGGGCCTCCGCTACGCCGCCGGGGGCTTCGGCCGGTAGTACTGTCGGATGTACTCGGGCTTGATCCGCTTGAGCTCGGACTCGGGCAGTTCGGAGAGGATCCCCCAGGCGATCGCGAGGCTCTCGTCGATCGAGCGGTCCTCGTCCGGTCGCTGGTTGACGAACTCGTTCTCGAACCGCTCCGCGATCCGGAGGTAGATCCGGTCGGTGGCGGTGAGCGCCTCCTCGCCGACGATCGCGGAGAGGGCCCGCTGGTCCTTCCCCGTCGCGTACGAGGCGTAGAGCTGGTCGGCGACCCCCCGGTGATCCTCCCGGGTCCGGCCCTTCCCGATCCCCTGGTTCATGAGGCGCGAGAGCGACGTCAGCACGTCGATCGGCGGGTAGACGCCGCGGCGCTGGAGCTCGCGGCTCGCGACGATCTGGCCCTCGGTGATGTAGCCGGTGAGGTCCGGGATCGGGTGGGTGATGTCGTCGGCCGGCATCGTGAGGATCGGCAGCTGGGTGATCGATCCCTTGCGGCCGTGGATCTTCCCCGCCCGCTCGTAGAGCGTGGCGAGGTCGGTGTACATGTACCCGGGGTAGCCGCGGCGGCCCGGCACCTCCTCCCGCGCGGCGGCGACCTCGCGGAGCGCCTCGCAGTAGTTCGTCATGTCGGTCATGACGACCAGGATGTGCATGTCCTTCTCGTAGGCGAGGTACTCGGCCGTCGTGAGCGCCATCCGCGGCGTGATGATCCGTTCCGCCGACGGGTCGGAGGAGAGGTTCATGAAGACGACCGTCCGCTCGAGGGCGCCGGTCGACTCGAACTCCTTCAGGAAGAAGTTCGCCTCCTCGCTCGTGATCCCCATCGCGGCGAAGATCACCGCGAAGCTGTCGGAGGAGTTCCGCAGCTTCGCCTGGCGGACGATCTGCGCGGCCAGCAGGTTGTGCGGCAGCCCGGCCCCCGAGAAGATCGGGAGCTTCTGGCCCCGCACGAGGGTGTTCATCACGTCGATGTTGGAGAGCCCGGTCTGGATGAACTCGCTCGGCTCCTCGCGGGAGTACGGGTTCATCGCGTTCCCGACGATCTCGAGCCGGCGGTCGGAGACGATCTTCGGGCCGCCGTCGCGGGGCTCGCCGAGCCCGTTGAAGACCCGCCCGAGCATCTGGTCGGAGACGGGGAGCGTCGCGACCTCGCCCAGGAACTTCACGGTCGTGGCGGTGACGTTCATCCCCATCGTGGGGCCGAAGACCTGGACGATGGCGAGCCCCTTGCGGGAGTCGAGCACCTGGCCCAGCCGCCGCTCGCCGTTCGGCAGCGCGACCTCGACCATCTCGCCGTAGGCGGCCCGTTCGATCTCGCGGACGAAGAGGAGCGGCCCGGTGACGCGGTCGATCGTCCGGTAGTCGACCGGCACGTCGCCGACGACCTCCTCCTTCGGGGCGCGCTTCGCGGTCGCCATCAGGCCGACCCCCCGAGGGCGGCGACCGCCTCGCCCATCTCGAGCTCCAGCCGGTCGAACGCGGCGACGTACTCGGACTCGGAGATCGACTTCATGCGCGAGAGGCGCTCGCGGACGGCGAGCTTCTGGACCTGCTGGACGGTCGCCCCGCGGCCGACCGCCTCCTGCTCCTTCTCGCCGAAGGAGAGGATCGCCCGGAGCATGCGGTACTGCTTGCCGATCGAGGTGTAGGTGTCGATGTCGTCGTAGGCGCTCTGCTGGAGGTAATCCTCCCGGAGCATCCGCGCGACGTCCAGGACCGCCTTCTCGCGCTCGGGGAGCGCGTCGACGCCGACCAGCTGGACGATCTCCTGCAGCTCCGCCTCCTGCTGGAGCGTCTGGACCGCCTTCTGGCGGAGCGCCATCCAGTCCGGGGCGATCTGCTGGCGGTACCACCCGTCCAGATCGGCGGCGTAGAGCGAGTAGCTGTTGAGCCAGTTGATCGACGGGAAGTGGCGGCGGGAGGCGAGCGCCGCATCGAGCGCCCAGAAGACCCGCGTGACGCGGAGCGTGTTCTGGCTCACCGGCTCCGAGAAGTCCCCGCCGGGGGGGCTCACGGCCCCGACGACCGTGACCGAGCCGGTCCGGGCGTCGGGGGAGAGGGTGACGACGCGGCCCGCGCGCTCGTAGAACTCGGCGACCCGGCGGCCGAGGTAGGCGGGGTACCCCTCCTCGCCCGGCATCTCCTCGAGCCGGCCCGAGATCTCCCGCATCGCCTCCGCCCAGCGGCTCGTCGAGTCGGCCATCAGCGCGACGTCGTAGCCCATGTCGCGGTAGTACTCGGCGATGGTGATGCCGGTGTAGACGCTCGCCTCGCGCGCGGCGACCGGCATGTTCGACGTGTTCGCGATGAGGATCGTCCGCTCCATGAGCGGCCGGCCGGATTTCGGGTCCTGGAGGTTCGGGAAGGTGGCGAGCACCTCCGTCATCTCGTTCCCGCGCTCGCCGCAGCCGACGTAGACGACGACGTCGGAGTCGGCCCACTTCGCGAGCTGCTGCTGCGTGACCGTCTTCCCGCTCCCGAACGGTCCGGGGATCGCCGCGGTGCCGCCCTTGGCGACCGGGAAGAACGTATCGATGACCCGCTGGCCGGTGATGAGCGGGATCGTCGGCGCCAGCTTCTGCTGGACCGGGCGGGGGATCCGGACGACCCACTTCTGGGTGAGGCCGAGCGGCCGGGGGCCGTCGGCGGTCGTCACCGAGCCGATCGGATCCCGGATGGTGTACGAGCCGCTCGCGAGCGCCGCGAGGGTCCCGCGGACCCCGGGCGGGACCATGATCTTGTGCAGGATGAGCGGCGTCTCCTGGACGGTCCCGAGGACCGCCCCCGGGGTCACCTCGTCGCCGACCTTCGCCGTGGCGGTGAACGCCCAGACCTTCTTCTCGTCGAGCGGCGCCGCGACGAACCCGCGCGTGATGAAGTCGCCGAGGTTCCGCTTCAGCACCTCGAGCGGGCGCTGGATCCCGTCGTAGATGCTCGTGAGGAGGCCCGGGCCGAGCTCGACGGAGAGCGCCTGGCCCGTGTTCTCGACCTTGTCGCCGGGGCGGAGTCCCGTCGTATCCTCGTAGACCTGGACGGTGCACTGGTCGCCGACCAGGCGGATGATCTCCCCGACCAGGCCGAGCTCGCCGACGCGCACGACGTCGTACATCTTGGCGCCCGTGAGGCCCTCGGCGTCCACGACCGGACCGGATACTCGCGCTACGACTCCCATGCTGGTTCTCCTCAGTGCGGAACGTTCAGTGAGACGCCCAGGATCCGTTTCGCGAGCGCCGAGATGCTCTCGACCTCGTACTCGCCGGTCGGCGCCGGGACGAAGACGACGAGGGGCCGGAGGGAATTCTCCGCGTGGAAGCGCTGCGTCTCGGAGAGCGCGCTGCGCACGGACTGGCTCGCGATCACGAGGGAGGTCGCCGGGTCGGCGACGACCTGCTGGAAGGCCGCCTGGGCGGTCGACGGCGTGACCTCGACGACGTCGCTGAGCCCGATCAGCCGGAAGCCGATCGCGAGCTCCCGCTCGCCGAGCACGACCGTCCGGCGGGGCTCGTCGACCTTCTCGGACACGGCCTCCTCGGCGGGGCCCCGACCTATTTAAGCGCTCCTCCGGCCGGCTCCGCCGGCGGGACCGGCCGGGCGGATCCGACGGTCTCCGGGTCGGCCTACACCGACTGCTTCGAGGTCGACCGGTGGACGTGCTGCTCCTCGTCGGTGATGAGGATGCACTCCCCCTCGCACTCGAAGAGGCACGCCTCGCAGACGATGCACTCCGGGCCGTGGATCGCCAGCGACTTCTCGCCGCGGAACTGGAACTTCGCCGCGACCTCCGCCGAATCGACGACGTCCGGGACCTCGGCGCGGGGGCGCAGCTCGAAGACGTTCACCGGGCAGACGTCCTTGCAGTGGGAGCAGCCGGTGCAGCGGGAGATGTCGATGTCGACCTGGACCATCCGGGTCCCTCGCGGCGTCCGGGACCCGGGGGCCCTATTACCCTTGCGTTGGGGGGGGGCGGTCTCGCCGCGGCCGCCGCGGTCGCGGGCAACCGCTAGCTATATCGGACCGGGAGGGTCGGCGGCCGCGGGTGATGAAGTCCACCCGAACCGCCCCGCCCGGGGCTGATGACTTCTAGCGACGACCGGGCCCCCCTCTGCGGAGGGAACGGCAGGACGGCATGGAACAGGGAGAACTCGAAGCGGTCGCGCTGGTCGCGGGCGGCGGCGCGCTCGGGAGCACGCTCCGCTACTTCCTCTCGGGGTGGGTCACCCGGGGGTCGTTCCCGTGGGGGACGTTCACCGTCAACTTCGTCGGCACGTTCTTCGCGGCGTTCCTCTTCTTCGGCATGCTGACCGGCGGGTTCCTGACCCCCACGACCCGCACGCTCCTCTTTGTCGGGGTCTTCGGCGGGTTCACGACGTTCTCGACGTTCGGCGTCGAGACGGCCGCCCTGGTCGGCGAAGGCCAGCTCGCGCTGGCGGCGGCGAACGTCGCGCTGAACGCGGGGCTATGTATCGCGGGGGCCTTGGCCGGGCGCGCCCTCGGGATCTGGGCGTGGGCGTGAGCGGGCGGATGGACCTCTCCGAACACGCGGTGCGGCTCACGATCTACCTCGGCGAGTCCGACGTCCACCGCGGCCGCCCGGCGTACCGGGCGCTGGTCGACCTATTGCGGGCGCACGGGATCTGGGGGGCGACCGTCACCCGCGGCGTCCTCGGCTACGGCAAGCGGAGCCGCCTCCACTCCGCCTCGGTCGTCCGGTTGAGCCAGGATCTCCCGCTGATCGTCGAGGCGGTCGACACCGAGGCGAAGATCCTCCCGCTCGTCCCCGAGATCAGCGAGATGGTGAAGGGGGGCCTCCTCACCGTCGAGGACGTCCGCGTCCTCCGCCACCTCGGCTGAGCGGCGGGGCGCCGGTCCCGTCGGCAACCTTAAGAACCGCCCCCGGTCTCGGCCCGAACCCGACCGATGCGGCCGCTCGACCTCCTCCAGCAACGCCTCCACCAGCGGGTCCTCGTGGAGATGCGCGGCGGACGCTCGTACCGCGGCGTCCTGGACGCCGTCGACCAGCACCTGAACCTCGTCCTCACCGGCGCGGAAGAGGTCGAGGCGGAGACGGTCACCCCCCGCCCCGGGCTCACGCTGGTGCGCGGCGACTCGATCGTCTACATCTCCCCGTAGGAAGGAGGCATCATGGGAAAGGGAACCCCGTCACGGCGCGGCGGCAAGATCGTCCACGTCATCTGCCGGCGCTGCGGGCGCCACGCCTACCACCGCCAGAAGGCCGTCTGCGCCTCCTGCGGCTTCGGCGACTCGCCGCGGCGTCGCGGCTACAGCTGGGCGAAGCTCAAGTAGGCCGCGGGCGCGAGACCCACGGATCCCCCCGCACCGCGAAGCGGAGCGGTCGTTCCGCGGCGCGCGACACGCCGACGCGAGGCCCGAGCGCGATCCGCCCGGCCGGCTCGGGGGGCCGGTCCCGCACGATCTCCCATCGTCCGTCGCCGATCGGCCGTCCGTCGTCGGCGATCCCGAGGCCGAGGACCCGGGAGAGCCGCCCGGGCCCGGACGGGTTCGCCCGCTCCGGCTCGATCGGCGCGCCGGCGCGGAAGAGGACCGCCTGTCCCGGCCGGGTCACCACGTTGGCGCAGGCGACCCGGTGGATCCGGTAGACGTAGAGCGTCCCGGGCGGCCCGAACATCGACCGGTTCCGCCGGGTCGGCCCCCGGTCGGCGTGGTTCGCCGGGTCGCGGGCGACGTACGCCTCGACCTCGACGAGCCGCACCGACCGCCGCCCGTCCGGCCCCCACGTCCGGAGCTGCGTCCCCAACAGCTCGCGCGCGACGCGCGGCGTGGGCCGGTCGAAGAACGACGGGCGGAGCGGCGTCGCCATCGGCTCAGAGGATCTCGCCGCGGTCGACGACCGGGGCGCCGTCGACCGCGACGGTCGCCTCGCCGATCGTGAGCCAGGAGAGGAACGGGCAGCGGTTCGTTCCCCCGTAGACGCGGTTGCCGCCGATGGCGATCGTCACCGTCCCGGCCTCGGCGTCCTCGGCGTGGGGGACGCCGCCCGGGAGGGCGGGGTTGAGCCCGACGGCGACGAGCCCCACGATCTCCCGGCCCTTCGGGGCCCGGGCGAACTCGGCGTCGAACGCCTCGCCGCCGACCGAGTACCAGTAGTTCGCGAGCCGCCCGTCGACGAGGTCCCACTCGCCGTGCTCGACGCGGCCCGCCGCCAGGAAGCTCGGCCGGTTGGCGATCGCCGTGCCGCGCGTCGCCCGCTCGTCGACCGCCGCCACGACGACGCCCGCCGGCTGCGTCACGAGCGGGGCGTGGGGCGGGCGCTCCCCCGGCCCGACCGTCCCGTCGTCGACCCACGGCGCCCGGCGCCGCAGGCGGAAGCGGACGTCGGTGCCGTTCGCCGCCGTCAGGCGCAGTTCGCGGCCTCGCGCCAGGGCGCGGGCAACGCGGGCCCCCTTCGCCCGGATCGCCGGCAGGTCGGCGGTCGCGATCCCGCGGAGGAGCTGGTTCCGCCAGAGGGGACCCGGGATCCCCCAGAACTCCCCCTGCTCGTCCGAGGCGTAGCCGAGCAGGCAGCGGACCCCCCGGACGCCGCCGGCGGCGCTGAGCCGGTACCACTCCTCGTCGGCGGCGCCGAACGGCGCGAGCTGGTGCGGAGGCAGGCGGCGGAAGCGGGGCCGGTCGGCGGGGCCGGCGAAGACGACGAGCGCGTCCGCGCCGCGGACGGCCCGGCGGAGCCCGTCCGACTGCCCCCCCCAGCTGCGGGTCGCCGGCGCCGCCTCGACGCTCGCCCAGAACGCCCCCTCGTCCTCGAGGAGGAGCGTCGCCCGGCCCCCGCGCCGGCGCGCCTCGGTGACGCAGGCGGCCGCCCACGGGAGGGTGTGGCTCCAGGTGGCGACGACGAGCTCTTCGCCCCGCCTCAGGCGGACCGCCCCCTCGACCAGGGCCCGCGCGACGGCGGCGGGGCCGGCGCCCTCCCGCGGCATGGGGCCGGAATGGGCGACCCCGATTAAGGGTTCGTTCCGCGCCGCACCCGGGCGACGATCGCCTCCGCCGTCCCGGGGGCGCGGCCGAGCGCCCGCGCGACGGCGACCGCGAGAGAACCTGCATCGTCGAACGGCGGGCGGAAGTCGGACGGCGGCGGGCCGCGCGGGAACGTCCGCCAGCCGCCCCGCCGGCCGGCCGCCCGGGCGACGACCTCCGCCACGCGCCGGCCCCGGGCGAAGTCGCGCAGGTCGCGGGCGAGGTCGGCCGAAAGGCGCCCCCGCTCGGCGGCGAGCCAGGCGACGAGCTTCTCGGGACGGTGGCGGTGCGTCGCCGAGCCGACGCCGAGGATCCCGTTGAAGTAGAGGAACGGGCCGCCGGCCTCGATCGCCTCCAGGAGGGTGCGGCTCCCGGTGACGATCCGGAGCTCGGCGGCGCGGAACCGGCGGGCCCACGCCGCCGGCGGGAGCGGCCGGGGGTCGACCTCGAGCGCCGCGTCGACCGGCGCGCGCGCCCACGGCCGGGGCGAGCGGACGTAGACGGTCGGGGCCGGCGCGGCGGCGGCGAGACCGCAGAGGAGCGCCGGGACGAGCCGCTCGCTGCTCGCCGGGCTCGCATACCAGACCCACTCCCGCCGGCGGCCGGCCGCGGGCGGCGCCCGCCGGGGCCGGAACCGGCCCGGCCAGAGCGGGCC
>JAKABH010000065.1 GCA_021801925.1 Thermoplasmata archaeon
CGTCGCCGCGGCGCTCGCGCTCGGCGTCCCGTGGGGGACCGCGGCCGGCGCGCCGACCCCGATGAGCTGGAGCAACGGGATCGCCTCCTGCGCGTTCGATCCGAGCGGACCGAATGCGACCGTCGATCCGGTCGCCGAGCCGGACGGGGCGCTCGTAGCCGGACTCGGCCCGGTCGAGGAGGTCGGGGCCGACAACACGACCGTCGCCACGGCGGACCTGGGGGCCGCCGGGTGGACGGCCTGGAACGCGAGCGACCCCGACGACTACTCCATGGCGTACGCAGCGGAGGTGCCGATCGTCTCCTCCGCCAGCGGCGCGTCGATCGGGAACGTGTCGGTCTCGGTCGACTACGACCTCCCGGTCTCGGGGAGCGGACTGGCCGCCAACGTGGTCGTCGCCCGGATCTCGCTCCTCGGCTGGGCGTGGAGGGCCCCGACCGATCATTTGGTGCTCGGGTTCCATCTGGCGGTCGCCCAACCGGCGGTCGCCGGGTTCGCCCCGGTCGCCCCCGGGAGCGCGGGGGCGTCCGTCTACTCGACCGCGGGCGGCCGGCTGCTCGACTCGTTCGCCCCGTCGCCGACCGCCCGGGTCGTCCTCGGCGGGGGGTCCGTCGCCGAAGCCCCGGTCGTCCCGACGTTCGCGCTCGGGCCGGACGGTGGGTCGGTCGACCTCTCCGTCGGCAACGCCTCGACCGGCCCGTACTCCAACCTCACCTATGCCGCGTCGATCGTCGTCGCGGGACCGGCGTCGATCGCCGGCGTCCCGCTCGGGGACTACGCGATCGTCGGCGCGGTCGGTTCGGCCGTCACCCTCGGGGCGGCGCTCGGGCTCTACCGGGGCCGACGGCGCCCGTCCCGTTTCGAGCTCGCAGAAGATCCATGACCGCGTCCGAGCATCCGACCGCAGCGCGCGTCCGACCCGACCTCGCCCCGGCCGAACCGGCCCTCCGCCGCCGGCGCGGCGGCCATCGGCCCCCTCCGCCCGGCCGCCGACCGTGGGGGTCGATCGCGCTCGCCGGCCTGCTCGCCGTCGCCGTGCTGGCCGCCGGGGCTGCGGCGACGACCGCCGCCTTCGGCGCGGGAGGTGCCCGCGATGCCGGGCTCGTTCCCGCGACGACCGCCCCGCCGGTGGAGTTCGAGAACGTCAGCACCACTTCCCAGTTCGCCTTCGTCCCCGGGTCGATCTCCGTGACGGCGGGGGCGTCCGTGCACCTCACCGTCACCCAGGAGGCGACGTTCCCGCACACGTTCGTCCTCTCGCCGGTCGCGAACTACACGATCCCGACCTCGACGAACTCGAGCGACCTGTACGCCTTCTTCGCGGCGCACCCCCCGCTCGTCAACCTCTCGGTCGCCGGCACCCCCGGGGTCACGAACTCCACGGTCTTCACCGCCCCCCCGATCGGGACCTACGAGTTCGTCTGCATCATTCCCGGGCATTTCCAGGCCGGGATGTTCGGCTTCCTCCACGCCACGAACGGGAGTGCGGTCGCTACGGCGACCTCCTCCCCGGACTACCTGCTCTACGGGGCGATCGGGGTCGTGGTGGTCGTCGTGATCGCCGCCATCGTCGCCCTGTACCGCCGTAGCGCCGGGCCCCGGAGTCCCCCCTCGCCTCCGTAGGAGGGTCGGCACCGGATGGATCCCCGTGGCGGGCCGGCCGGGTCGCCCCCCGCGGCGCGAGCGCCCGCGCCGCCGGACACGCCGCCGATCCGGCTCGACGCGGGGATCGTCGCCCACAACGAGGAACGGTCGGTCGGGATCGCGATCGACTCGCTGAGGGCGCAGGCGCTTCCCGCGAACGTCGCCTGGGGGACGATCTGGGTGGTGGCGAGCGGCTGCACCGACCGGACGGAGGCGATCGTCGCCGAGCGCTCCGCCCGCGATCCGCGGGTACGGCTCTTGGCCCAGCCGGTCCGGCGCGGCAAGGCCGCCGCGCTTAAGGAGGTGTTCCGGCGGGCCCGGGGAGAGGGCCTCGTCCTGCTCAACGCCGATGCGCGGGCCGCCCCCGACGCCGTCGCCGAGCTGCTTGCCCGCGCGCGCGGCCTCGCCCCCCCGTACGCCGTGATGGCCCGCCCGACTCCGCCCGCCGCGCCCCCGAACGACCGGACCGCGGCGGTGCTCCGGCTGCTCTGGGAACTGCATCACGAGTTCCATCTCGAGATCGTCGGTCGGCCCGGTCCGACGCATCTCGCGGACGAGCTCCTCCTGCTGAGCCTGGCCGGGCTCCCCCCGATGGAGGAGGGGGTGATCAACGACGGGGCCTACCTCGCCGCCCGCCTCGCCGACCGCGGGGGCCAGAGCGCCTACGCCGACCGGGCCCGCGTCGCCATCGAGGTCCCCCGCTCGTTCCGGGCGCACCTCGAACAGCGGCGGCGGATCCTCGCCGGGCATCGGCAGGTCGGGGCCCTCGCGGGACGGCCGCCCGCCACGCTGCCGGGCCTCGCGCTGCGGGAGCCGCGCCGGGCGATCTCGATCCTCCGACGCGCGCGGGCGGCGAGCGGCGCCTCCTGGGCGACGACGGCCGAGCTGTTCCTCTGCGAGGCGGTCGCCTACGGGCTCTCCCAGTGGGACCGGGTCCCCCCTCGCCGGTCGCACGCGCTCTGGCGGGCGATCGCCACCGGTTCGCTCGATGAGGCGCCGCCCGGGACCCCGCTCCCGCCCGCCCGAAGCGCCCCGGCCGACGCGGCCGTCGACGCGCGGATCGCGAACCTCGTGGGGGTCGCCGAACGGTTCGGCACGGCGGTCGACCTCGAGACGTTGCCGGCCCTTTTGCCGCCGCACGTCGCCTGGGATGCCGATCGGCTGCGCGGATACCTTACCGGCCGACCGGATCTCGGCCGGATCGAGGAGGGCCGGTTCGTCGGGGTCGGCCGGCCCGCCCCCTCGGTCGAAGACCGCCGCGACCGCGGCCGGGCGTACCTCGCCGCGGCGCAGCGGTTCGCCGAGCGGGACCTGGGGCCGGTCCGGCGCTGGCTTGGGTGCGTCGCCGTCACCGGTTCGACCGCCTACGGGGAACCGGCCGCCGGGGACGACCTCGACCTCTTCGTGGTGACCCGCCCGGGTGCGGTCTGGCTGTTCCTTGCCTACGCCTACCTCGAGGTCCGCCTGCGCTATCGGCCGGATCCGGCCGCGGGCCGGCCCCCGCCCTGCTTCAACTTCGTCGTCGACGCCCCGGGGGCGATCCGGGAGCTGAGGCGGCCGCGGGGGTTCCTCGTGGCCCGGGACGCGCTGACGGCTCGCCCGCTCGTCGGGGCCGACTATTATAAGTCGCTCCTGCGGGAGGGGGCGTGGATGGAGCGGGTCCTCCCCCGCCTCTACGCGCAGGAGCGGGGCGAGACCCCGCTCCCGCCGCCCGCGCCGGTCGGCTGGGCCTGGCGCCTGGCGAACGCCGCGCTGTTCCTGCCGATGGCGGCGTTCCTGCAGGCCCGCGGCCTGCGGGGGAACGCCCGGTTCCCGGCCGATGCGAAGCCGGATCTCGCGTTCCGGACGGTGACCGGCCCGGGCCGGCTCTCGTTCCTCTCGAGCCGCTACGAATCGATCGGCGAGCTCCTCGCCCGGCCGTCGGCCGCCCGCCCCGCCTCGGACGCGGGCGCGGTCGGCGCGACGACGGCGCCCCGGGTGGCGCGGTGAATCCGACCTCCGTTCCCGGCGGGGCCCCGGCCGTCGAAGTGCGCGCACCCGAGGAGGCCCGCGCGCCGTCGTCCCCGCACCGCCCGGCCTGGCCGACGTGGCGGAGCGGCGGCTGGGTCCTGCTCGTGGGCCTACTCCTGAGGGAGGCCCTGTCGTTCTGGACCGGGCACCCGTACGACTTCGAAATCTGGATCCGGACCGGCTACGTCGTCGCCCACGGGATCAACCCGTACCTCCATCCGTGGCCCGCGGTCCCGGGCGTGAGCTTCGGCTACGTCGACGAGCCGCTCCCGTCCGCGGCGTACCTCCCGTTCTGGCCCCTCGTCTTCGGCGGATCGTACCGCCTCTGGGAGGCGGTCGGCGGGGGGAACCGGTTCGTCCTCTACTTTCTCCTGAAGCAGGGCCCGATCGCGGGGGACATCGCCACCGCGGCGCTGCTGTACCGGTATGTCCTCGGGGCGACCGGCGACCCGAAGCGCGCGGCGGCGATCCTCGCGTTCTGGTCGTTCTTCCCGTACGACCTCCTCATCGGGGCGGTCTGGGGCCAGCTCGACCCCGTGACGACGGCGATCGTGCTCGTCGTGCTCCTGGTCGGCGAGCGGAAGGCGGCGAGCCGGAACCTCCTCTGGGGGCTCGGCATCTTCGTGAAGTGGATCACGGCGATCTACCTGCCCCTCGAACTGTTCCTCCACCGCGGGCTCCGGCGCCTCTGGCCGTTCGCGGGGGCGCTGCTGGCGTTCGGCCTCACGATCCTCGCCTTCGCCGCCGCCGGCTGGAGCCTCACCGGCCTCTTCGCGACGAGCACCTCGCAGTCGGGCGGTGGCGGGGGCGGCATGAACCTGGCCGAGCTGTTCGCCCGGCCCCCGCTCGCCGGGACCCTCGTCGCCTACCCGCTGCTCCAAACGGCGTTGGAGGATCTCTGGATCCCGGTCGTCTTCGCCGCCGGATGGATCGGGGCGCGCTGGATGCGGCGGGGCGGGGCCGGCCAGGAGGTCCGCGCCCTCCTGTTCGTGATGACGCTCTTCCTCCTGGTCCGCTGGGGGCTCAACGAACAGTACCTCCTCTACCCGTTCGCCCTCCTCCTGGTCGACCTCTACGTCTACCATCCGAAACGGTGGGGGATCTTCGCCTTCGTCGCCGTCGCGGCGAGCGCCTTCCTCGTGACGAACTCGGTGCTCCTGGTCTGGTTCGCGACCCCGATCGACCCGGCCGCGTTCACCTGGACCCAGGCGATCGATTCGTCGCCGTTCTGGGGAACGGTCCGCTACGACCTATTGGACCTCTTCTCGGTGGCCGTCACGGCGGCCCTGGCGCAGCTCGCCTGGGTCCTCTACCGGGACGAGGCGGCGCCCGTCCCGTGGCCGTGCCGCCTCTGGCCGTTCGGCGGCCGTCGGGGCGGCCCGCCCGCCGACCGAGAGCGGGCCGCGGCCGCCGAGGCGCCGACCCCGGCGGAGGGGGCGTGAGGATCCTCGAGGTGACCCATCGGTATCCGCCGGCGCTCGGCGGCGTGGAGGGGCACATCGCGGCGATCGCCGCCGGGCTCGAAGCCCGGGGCCACTCGGTCGACATCGTCACGACCGACGTCGACCGGGATCGCCCGTTCCGGCGGATCGGCCCCGAGCGGCCCCCGGATCCCCGCCCGGTCCGGCGCCACCGGGCGATCCGCTGGTTCCCCGCCCCGCACGGCCTCGGCGTCGCCGCTCCCGGGATGGCGGTCGACCTGCTCCGCCACCGGGCGGACGTCGTCCACGCCCACGCCTTCGGGATGGCGCCGACGTGGTTCGCCGCGGCGCGGCGGCGCCGCGATCCGACGCCGCTCGTCGTCGAGACCCACGCGGACGCCGGGCGGGGAACCGACGGCTGGCGCGTCTACGCCCGGTTCGTAGCCCGCGCGACGGTCGCCCCGGCCGACCGGGTCGTCGTCCAGACCGGCCTCGAACGGGCCCTGATGGTCTCCTTGGGCGTCCCTCCCGGGAAGATCGAGACGATCCCGGACGGGGTCGACCTCTCGGAGTTCCCGTTCGGCGGGGCGCCGAGGCCGGCCCGGGACGGACCGCCCGTCGCCCTGTTCGTCGGCCGCCTCGACCTCCGGCAGAAAGGCCTCCTTCCCCTCGTGCGGGCGGTGGCGGCGCTTCCCTCCTCCGCCCGGCCGTCGCTCCGCCTCGCCGGGGCCGACTGGGGCGGCGCCGCGACCGTCCGCCGCCTCGCCGATGCCCTCGGGATCGCCGACCGGATCGAGATCCTCGGGGCGCTCCCCCGCTCCCGCCTCCTCGACGAGTATCGGCACGCCGACCTGTTCGTCCTGCCGTCGTCGTTCGAGCCGTTCGGGATCGTGCTGCTCGAGGCGATGGCCGCGGGGCT
>JAKABH010000016.1:0-15550 GCA_021801925.1 Thermoplasmata archaeon
TTCGGCTTCGTCTTGGCGACGCCGACCAGCCGGAGGTCCGGTTGCAGCGCGACCGCGTCGGCGACCCGCTTGCCGATCGTACCGTAGCCGTTGACCGCGACGCGCACCACCATGGCCGAGCCTCGAGAGGGCCGTACCGTCCCGGTGTTAAAGCCGTTCAGGCCGGCCGGCGGCGACGGCCGATCGACCCCGGACGCCGGGGCCGGTCGGTCCGCCGCACCGGGCCGGCCGCCCCCGTCTCCCATCCGCGATCCAGCGGGGCCGGATCCCCCGACCGGCCGGGGCCGAACGCTTTAGCCCGGGAGGCGGTCGGGCGGCGGCGACCATGGAGTTCCGGCTGAGCGACGAGGAAGAGGCGTTCCAGAGCGCGGTCCGCAAGTTCGGCGACAAGGTCCTCCGGCCGAACGAGAAGAAGATCGACGCCGAGGGCCGGATCCCGGACGAGGTCCTCCGGGCGATGGCCGACCTCGGGCTCCTCGCGATGCCGGTCCCGTCCGAATACGGGGGCATCGGCGCCTCCGCGGTCCTGACCGAGCTCGCCGCGGAGGAGGTCGGGCGGGGGGATTTCTCGATGGCGACGGCCGTCTTCTTCCTCCTCGAGGCCGGCTGGGGCCGACTGCTGGCGATCCACGGGACGGAGGAGGCGAAGCGGGAGATCCTCCCGCCGGTCTGCCGGGGCGAGGCGTTCCTCGGCATCGCGACGACCGAACCGAGCGGCGGGAGCGACCTCGCCCGGATGCGGACGGCCTCCCGGAAGGACGGCGACGGGTTCCGCCTGACCGGGGAGAAGGCGTTCGTCTCGGGGGTCGAGGAGGCGAAGCGGCTCGGCGGGGGGCATCTGACCCTCTCCCGGGCGGCGGAGGGGGGGTTCCGGTTCACCTACGTCCCGACCCGGAGCGAGGGGATCTCCACGCAGCGGTTCGAGAATGCCGGCCGGATGGGGATCTCGACCGGCGCCCTGTCGTACCAGGACGCCCGGGTGCCGGCCAAGTACCTCGTCGGGGCCGACGGACGGGGCCTCGAGATCGCGACGGAGGGGTTCACCGTCGCCCGGACGTTCGTCGCGGCGGCGTGCATCGGGGCGGCGGAACGCGCGCTCGAGACCGGCATGGCCTACATCCGCGAGCGGTCGGCGTTCGGCCAGCCGCTCGGGAAGTTCGAGGGGATCCAGTTCGAGCTCGTCGATCTGTGGACGCAGGTCGAGGCCGTGAAGTGGCAGTGCCGCCGCGCGGCGTGGCTGCTCGACACCTATCCGCTGCGGGAGGATCCGACCCACCGCTCGGAGATCGCCCGGACGGTCGCGAGCGTGAAGCTGCAGGCCCCCCAGATCGCCTTCGAGTGCGTCAAGCGGGTGATGATGTGGTTCGGGGCGGCCGGCTACACGAAGGACGTCGGCCTCGAACTCGGGTTCCGCGGCATCATGTCGTACCTGGTCGGCGCCGAGGGGGGCCTCAACATCATGCGGATCATCCTCGGCCGGGAGCTCCTCGGCAAGGAGTTCGTCCCGTACAAGTGACGGCCCGCCGCCTCCCGCCGGCCCTCCGCGCCCCCTTCAAGTAGCCGGGGCCGGCTTCGGTAGACCGTTCGGGAGGAACTCCGTTACGATGCCGGGCCCCGCCCCCCCACGACGCCCCCGCCCGTCCGCGGCGGCCGCCGTCGACGAAGCGTCGTTCCATGCGTGGCTCGCCCGCTCGCTGCCGGCGGGCCGCCACGGGCTCCTCCCCCTCGGGGACGACGCCGCGGCCGTGCGGGTCCCCGCCGGCTCCGTGGCGGTGGTGACGACCGACTCGCTCGTCGAGGGGACGCATTTTCTCCGCGACTCGCCGCCCGAGGCGATCGGCCGCGCCGCCGCCGCCGTGAGCGCCTCGGACGCCGCCGCGAAGGGGGCCGCCCCGGCGGCGCTCCTCCTCGCCTTGCTCGTCCCGCCCGGGACCCCCCGGGCGTGGGCGGAAGGGGTGACGCGCGGGGCGGAGCGGGCCGCTCGTGCCGTCGGGGCCCAGCTCGTCGGCGGCGACACGAAGCCGGCGCCGGTGAGGGCGATCGTCTCCTCCCTCCTCGCTTGGGCGCCGCCGCACCGCCTCGCGCCGCGGACGCGGGCCCGGCCCGGGGACGTTCTCGTCACGACCGGGACGGTCGGGCGGGGCGGCGCCGCCGCCTATCGGCTCCGCCACGCCCCCGCCGGCCCTCGCCGCCTCCGGGCGCTCCGGGCGATCCTCGACGTGCGGCCGCGGGTCCCCGAGGGGCGGCGGCTCGCCGCGCACGCCCGGGCGATGCTCGACACCTCGGACGGGATCGCGGACGCCGCCCGGCTCCTCGCGGCGGCGAGCCGGGTCGCGGTCGTCGTCGAACGGGCCGCCCTCCCCGTCGATCCGGCGCTCCGGCGCCTCCCGCCGGCCGAGGGCGAGGCGGCGCTCGTCTACGGCGGCGACTACGAACTCCTGGCCGCGCTGCCGCCCGGCGCCTTCCCCTCCGCGGCCCGGGCCGTCCGCGGGGTCGGCGGCCGCCTCACCCGGATCGGCCGCATCGAGCGGGGTGCGGGCGCCTGGCTCGAGGGGCCGGGGCCGTCCCGCCGCCCGATGCCGCCGGGCGGCTGGCGCCCGTTCGGACGCGGGCGCCCACCGTACGGGTAAGGGATTCCGGGCGCCGGCGGCGAACCGTGCTGCGGCGTATCAGGGTCGCGCCATGCTCAAGTAGCCGAAACCGCGTCGCACGACCACCCCACGGGGGATTCGATATGTCGGACCACACCGCAGCCACCGAACCGGCCGCCAATCCGTTCGCCACGGCCCGCCAGCAGATCGACATCGTCGCCGACCTGATCGGGCTGAGCCCGGGCATCCGCGACGTGCTGAAGAGCCCGAAGCGGGAGCTTACCGTCAACTTCCCCGTCCGGATGGACGACGGTTCCTACCGCGTCTTCACCGGCCACCGGGTGCAGTACAACATGGCCCGCGGCCCGACGAAGGGCGGGATCCGCTACCACCCGGGCGTGACGCTCGACGAGGTCCGGGCGCTCGCGGCGTGGATGACGTGGAAGTGCGCGGTCGTCAACATCCCCTACGGCGGCGCGAAGGGCGGGATCGTCGTCGACCCGAAGAAGCTCTCCGTCGGCGAGCTCGAGCGGATGACCCGCCGCTACGCCAGCGAGATCTCCCCGATCATCGGGCCGGAGATGGATATCCCGGCGCCGGACGTCTACACCGACGCCCAGACGATGGCCTGGATCATGGACACCTACTCGATGCAGAAGGGCTACTCCGTCCCGGGCGTCGTCACGGGCAAGCCGATCAGCCTCGGCGGCAGCGAAGGCCGCGGGGAGGCGACCGGCCGCGGCTGCGCCTACGTCATCCGGGAAGCGGCGCCGCATGTCGGCATCAAGATCCACGGCGGCACGGTCGCCGTCCAGGGATTCGGCAACGCGGGCAGCGTCGCCGCGAAGATCCTCCACGACGAGCAGGGCGCCAAGATCGTCGCCGTCTCCGACACGAAGGGCGGGATCTACCACGCCGACGGGCTGAACCCCCACGCCGTCGAGGCGCACAAGCAGAAGACCGGCTCGGTCGTCGGCTTCCCCGGCGCGAAGGCGATCTCCAACGCCGAGCTGCTCGAGGTGAAGGCGGACGTCCTGGTCCCGGCCGCGCTCGAGAACCAGATCACCGGCAAGAACGCCGACAAGATCGCCGCGAAGCTCGTCGCCGAGGCGGCGAACGGCCCGACGCTCCCCGAGGCGGACAAGATCCTCTTCGAGCGGAAGGTGACGGTGCTGCCGGACGTCCTCGCGAACGCGGGCGGCGTCACGGTGAGCTACTTCGAGTGGGCGCAGGACATCCAGGGGTTCTACTGGAGCCTCGAGGAGGTCAACCGCCGGCTCGAGTCGGTGATGGTTCGCTCCTACAAGGAGGTCCACGAGGTCGCGGAGGCCCGCCACGTCCACAACCGGACGGCGGCCTACGTCCTCGCGATCCAGCGCGTCGCCGACGCGATCCGGCTCCGCGGGATCTACCCGTAGACCCCGATGGACGAGCTCCCGCGCTGCCGCGGGGCGACCTGGGCGGACGTCGACCGGTGGGCCGACCGGCTCGAGGCGGCGATCCGCGACGCGGGCCGGCCCCTCCCCCAGACGCTCGTCGGCCTCACCCGCGGCGGCTGGGTGCCGACGCGGCTCGTCGCCGACCGCCTGGGGATCCACCGCGTCGTCTCCCTCCGCGCCCAGCACTGGGGGGTGACGGCGACCCCGGACGGGGCGGCGGCCGTGACCGAGGGACTCTCGGGACCGGTCCGGGGGGAGCGGGTCCTGGTCGTCGACGACATCACCGACACCGGCGAGAGCCTCCGCCTCGCCGTCGAGCACGTCCGGGCCGCCGGGGCGACGTCGGTGGAGAGCGCCGCGTTCCTCCACATCGCGCGGGCGTCGTTCCGCCCGACGTACTGGGCGGAGGAGATCCCCCGGGACGCCTGGGTCTGGGTCGTCTTCCCGTGGAACTACTGGGAGGACCTGGCGACCCTCGCGGCGAAGGCGGCGGAGCTCGGGCCGGGGCTCGAGGCGATCCGGACGAGCCTACGCACCCGCGCCGGGCTCGACGTGCCGCCCGCCGATCTGGAGCGGCTCGCCCGTCGCCTGCCGGCGCTGCTCGGCTGAGCGCCGGCCCCGTCGCCCGGCGCCGCGGAGGACGGCCGCTCAGCCGACGATCGGGTCGACCGGCGCCCGCCGGGCGCGCACCTTCCAGTACTGCTGGAGGCCGCCCGCCCCGAGGATAATCCCGAACCCGCCCCCGAGGAGGGAGATCAGCAGGGGGAGCGAGGTCGAGGGGAGGGCCGACTCGAGGTAACGGACGAGGTCGAGGATCCCGTAGCTCAGCACCCCGATCCCGAGGATCGAGAACGTGGCGATGAGGAAGCTGCGGGGGAACCGCCCCCGGGAGAACATCCGCCGGACCGCCCGCCCCGTCTCCCAGACGACCGCCCCGGTGATCCACCAGAGGAGCCCGGTCTCGATGAAGATCAGGACCCGGACGAGCGGGCCGTCCGCCAGGTAAGCGAGGTAGGAGTTGTACCCCTCGAGGAAGCCGACCCCGACGAGCGCGATCGAGAAGAGCCCGAAGCCGAAGGCGGCGGAGCCCTGCCGGATGTCGGTCGACGCCGAGCGGAGGGAGTCGATGATCGCCTCGTCGATGTCGAACGTCCAGAAGATGAGGTAGATGCCGAGCAGGATCGCGAGCCCGATCACCCCCCAGAGGAGGACGCCGCCGGCCGCGGCGATCCCGAGGGTCAGCAGGACGAGGGCGAACGGAAGGACCGTCTTCGCCCGGAGCTTCGGATCCTTGAGCGCCCGGACGAGGGTGTAGTACGTCGACTCCAGGGAGGCGTTCTGCCGCACGTAGACCCGGCGGACCCCGTCGATCCGGACCCGGGAGGAGAGGATCGGGAACAGGTACTCGTCCTCCGCGCCGTCGCTGACGAGGTAGGCGGAGGTCGCCCGGACCCGCTCCAGGACCCGGTCGAACTGGTCGGCGACGCGCCGGTCGGAGAGGACGCCGACCTTCGGGGAGCCGGTGAGGACGCAGACCTCGCAGTCCTCGCCGGCGCCGCGGAGCTCGTCGAGCAGGCTCACGGCGGCGAAGATCGCGTTGGTGTCGGAGTCCTCGGGGTCGGCGATCGCGAGGCGGTTCGCCGCCTCGACGGCGTCGGCGCGGCCGACGACCGGCCCCGCGACCCCGGCCTTCCGGCCGAGATCGTCGTCCCGGTCGACGCAGACCACGAGCCGCATGGCCCGGGTACATGGGACGTCGGGAGGCTTAACGGCATGGGCGACGCGGCCGGGCCCGGTTCACCGCCGCCGTCCCCTCGGCGGCGGGGCCGGGGGCCCGGCCATACCGTTATACCTCCCGCCGGACCGTACCGCCCCCTCCATGGCGACCCTTCCGAAGAAGGCCGAGGAGTTCATCGACTGGTACCTCGCCGTCGTCGAGGCGGCCGGCCTCTCCGACAAGCGCTACCCGGTGAAGGGGATGAACGTCTGGACCCCGTACGGGTTCCGGGCGCGCCGCAACCTCGACCGGGTGATGATCCGCGAGATCGAGGCGACCGGCGCCGAGGCGGTCGAGTTCCCGACGCTGATCCCCGAGACCGAGTTCGCGAAGGAGAAGGAGCACATCAAGGGGTTCGACGCCCAGGTCTACTGGGTGACCCGCGGCGGGAGCTCCCCCCTCGACGTCAACCTCGTCCTGCGGCCGACGAGCGAGACGGCGATGTACCCGATCTTCGCCCTCTGGGTCCGCTCCCACCAGGACCTGCCGCTCAACGTCTACCAGATCGTGAACACGTTCCGCTACGAGACGAAGACGACCCGGCCGTTCGTCCGGGTCCGCGAGATCCACTTCTTCGAGGAGCATACCTGCCAGGTCGACGAGGCCGCCGCGACCGGCCGGGTCGCCTCGAACCTCGCCGCCTTCGGCCGGATGGCGACCGCCTTCGGCCTCCCGTTCGTCGCCGTCCGGCGGCCCGAGTGGGACAAGTTCGCGGGCGCCTACTACTCGATCGCCCTCGACATCCCCCTGGGCGGCGCCCGTACCCTCCAGATCGGGAGCGTCCACCACTACCGTGAGAACTTCGCCCGGCCGTACGGGATCCGCTACGAGGCATCCGACGGCACGACGCGCTACGTCCACCAGACGACGTTCGGCCTCTCCGAACGCCTGCTCGGGGCGATCCTCGCCGTCCACGGGGACGACCGCGGGGCCGTCTTCCCGACGGCGATCGCCCCGTTCGAGGTCGTCGTCGTCCCGATCCCCGCCGCCCGCGCCGGCGATCGGCCGCAGCAGGTGGCGGCGGAGATTGCCCGCCGGCTTACGGCGGCCGGCCGCCGGGTCCACCTGGACGACGGGCCGGAGCGCCCCGGGGCGAAGTACTACCGCTGGGAGGTGCGGGGCGTCCCGCTCCGGCTCGAGATCGGGGCCCGGGAGGCGGAGGCCGGCGAGGCCGCCGCCGTCGACCGGCTCGGCCAGCGGGCCGTCCTCCCCCTCGCCACGCTCGAGGCGGCGGTCGACCGGACCCTGGAGGCGTTCGACCGGGCCCTCGCCGAGCGCGCCGCCGCGTCGTTCCGCTCCGCCTTCTCCCTCGCCTCGGATCTCGCCGACCTCGCCGCGTCGACGACCGTCCGCCAGGTCGGCTGGTGCGGCGCCGAGGCGTGCGGCCACCGCATCGAGACGGCGATCGACGGGGCGCTCCTGGGGGTCCCCGAAGGGACCCCGCCGGTCGACGGCGGGAGCCCCGCCGCCTGCATCGCCTGCGGGACGACCGACGGCCTCCGCTGGGCGCTCGCCGGCCGCCCGCTGTAGCGGGGACGGCCGGATCAGGGCGGCGGCGCCTCGGGCGCCGGCGGGCTCGGGTACATGAGCCACATCCCGGCGAGGCCGAACAAGAGGAGGGTGATCGTCACGGCGTAGACGCCGTTGTCGAGCCAGACGCCGAAGGAGAGCCCCCACCAGACGTAGAACAGGATCCCGAGGACGGTGAGACCGGCGAACGCCCAGAACGAGGCGCGCCGCCCGACGGAGAGCGACCCCAGGGGGTCGGCGGTTGCGCTCGGGGCGGGGTCGGGCATCCCGCGCGCCGACCCGGGGTCTCTTAGATAACCCTTGCGGGAGCGGCGCGGCGCCGCCCGCGGGCCCGGCCCCGTCGGCGGTCATGTTTTACCCCGCCCCGTTCCTCGTCGGGGGCGGATGGTCGCGGACGAACTCGACGGCCCCCGTCCGCCCGGCGACGGCGCGGCCGGGACGCTCGGGCCGGAGGAGGCGCGCCTCCTCGCCTACGGCAGCGCGATCGGCTCCGAGTTCGACCTCCCCCTCCTCGTCCGGGCGATCGGGGCGCCCGAGGCGGAGGTCCGGGCGGCGGCGGAGCGCCTCGAGGCGCGGGGGATCCTCGCCCGTCGCCCGGGCGACCCCCCGCGCTTCGGGTTCGTGGAGGAGGAGACCCGGGCCCGCACCTACCGCGCGCTCACGGAGAGCCGGCGGCGGGTCCTCCACCGGAAGATCGCCGAGGCGCTCGAGGGCGATGGGCCGGAGCGACCGGCCAGTCCGGGGGGACGCGCCGCCGAGCTCGGCCGCCATTTCTTCCTCGGCAAGGTCCCCGAGAAGTCGCTCGCCTACAACCGCCGCGCCGCGGACGACGCCCGCCGGGCGGAGGAGCCGGAGCGGGCGATCGACCACTACGAACGGATCCTCCTCGAGCTCGAGCACCTATCGGGGGACCGCCGGCGGGAGCGGGCGGAGGCGGCGGAGGCGCTCGCCGACCTCCTCTTCGCCGTCGGCGACTACCGCGGCGCGGACCGTCGGTATGCGGAGGCGCTCGAGTCGGTGTCGACGACCGACCCGAGCCTCACCGCCCGGCTCCTGCTCGCCCGCGCGGAGATCGCCCGGGAGGACCTCGGGCTCGCGGCGGCGGCCCGCGGGGCGCTCGAGGCCCGCCAGCTGTTCCTCGCCGCCGGCGACCGTCACGGCGTCGCCGAGACGCACCGCCTCCTCGGACGCCTCGCCTTCGCCCGCGGCGCCTACACCGAGTCGCTCGAGGAGCACATGCAGTCGCTCGAGATGCTCGACGGCGAACGCGACCCCCACCGGATGGGCCTCCTCTCGATCGATCTCGGGAACTCGTTCGCCCTGATGGGGGAATCCGGGCGCCCGATCGCCGTCGACTGGTACCGCCATGCCATCGACTGCCTGCTCGCCTGCGGGGACTGGACGGAGCTCTCCCGCGCCTACCACAACCTCGGGGTCGCCGTCGGGGAGGAACGCCCCGAGGACGGGCTCGAATACCTCGCGAAGGCCCGGGAGGCGGCCGAGCGGGCCCACGACCCCCGCTCCGTCGGCTGGGCCCTCCTCTCGGGCGTCGAGATGCGCCTCGCGCTCGGCCAGGTCGAGGAGGCCGGCCGGGACAACGAGCAGGCGGCCCGCACGTTCGCCCACCTCGAGGATCCCCTCGGCCTCGAGCAGGTCGACCAGAACCGCGGCGAGATCGCCGAGCGGCGGGGCCAGTGGGACGACGCGGAGGGCGCCTACCGGGCGGCGATCGCCCAGTGCCGGGCGCACGGGCTCGCCGCCGACGAGGCGGAGGCGCAGTTCCGGCTCGCCCGCCTCCTCTCGAAGACCCGGGACTGGCCCCGGGCGCGCGCCGCCTTTGCGGACGCGGCGCGCCTCGGCCTCCCGCGGGTCCGGCCGAACCTTAGGGCGGCGTTCGAGGCGCTCCAGGCGACGCTCGACGACGCCGAGCGCGCCCGCCCGGCCGCCGACGGGACGGGGCGGCCCGACGGCCGGCCCCTCGAATGACGGAGCGGCCGGGCCGGGCCCGCCACCCCCGGCCTTAAGGACGCCGCGCCGCTGGTCGGGGCGATGGCGGCCGGCGCGGTCCCCGGACGGACGGCGCCGGACGGCTCGCCGTACCCGGACCGGGCGGGGCCGACCTTCGAGCGCGACGTCCGGCGGATGTTCGGCCACATCGCCGAGCGGTACGACTGGTTCGACCACGTCGCCTCCGTCGGCAACGACTTCCTCTGGCGGCCGCGGGCCCTGGGCCAGCTCGACCGCTTCCGCCGCGGCGCGCCCCCGCCGGCGCGCATCCTCGACCTGGGCTGCGGCACCGGCGACCTCGCCCGCCAGCTCGCCCGCCGCTACCCCGCTGCGTCGATCGTCGCCGCCGACTTCACCGCGCCGATGCTTAAGAACGCCCTCGCCCGGAACCGCCGGGCCCCCGAGGGCCGCCGGATCGGCCTCGCCCGGGCGACGGCGATGCGCCTGCCGTTCGCCGACGGGTCGTTCGACCTCGTCACGAACGCCTTCGTCGCCCGGAACCTCCGCGACCTCCCCGCCGCGTTCCACGAGGTGCGGCGGGTCCTCCGCCCCGGCGGCGGCTTCCTGACCCTCGAGATCACCGAGCCGCTCTCGCCCGCCTTCGCCGCCCTGTTCCACGCCTACTTCGACCGCGTCGTCCCCGCCCTCGGCGCCGCCGTCGCGAGCGCGGGCCCGTACCGCTACCTGCCCGAGTCGCTCCGCTCGCTGCCGCCGCGGGCGGCGCTCGCGGCGATGATCGGCGCCGCCGGCTTTCCCCGCGTCGTCACGCGGACCCAGTCGATGGGGATCGTCACGACGTTCCTCGCGGAGGCGGGCGCGACGCCCGCCCGCAGCGCTTAAGCCCGGCCGACGGGATCCGGCCCTCCCATGTCGGCGCCCCCGTTCGATGCGTTCGGCTACGCGCACGCCCGTCGCCGCGAAGTCGCCTGGCTCTGCCAGAACACGAACCACCTCGTTCCGCCGGAGGTCGTCCGCGGGGCGATCGACGAGGCGCTCGACGAACGCCGCTACGAGGGCTACCCGCCCGCGGCGGGGGACCCCGAGCTCCTCGAGCGGATCGCCGCCGACCTCGGACTGCCCGGCCAGCCGCCGTTCCTCACCAGCGGCGGCACCGAGGCGCTCTACATGATCGCCCGGGCGCTGCTGCGGCCGGGCGACGAGGTCGTCGCCACCGATCCGAGCTACCTCATCATCCACCGGTTCGTCGAGCTCTCGGGCGCCCGGACCGTGAACCTCGACATCTACGCGCCGCCGTTCCGCCTCACCGCGGACCGGGTCCAGGAGGCGATCGGTCCGAAGACCCGGATGATCCTGCTCATCGATCCGCTGAACCCCCTCGGGACCGGCTACCCCCGCGAGGAGGTCCGCGCGATCGCCGAGATCGCCCACGACCACCACCTCCTGCTCCTCAACGACGTCACCTACCGGGACTTCTCCCCGGCGCCGACCCTCGCGGCGGAGTTCGCCCCCGAGGAGACGCTCACCGTCTGGTCGGTCTCCAAGAACTGCGGGCTCGCCGGGCTCCGCTTGGGCGGCTTCTCGGCGCCCGCCGAGCGGCGCCGCGAGATCGCGCGGTACAACACGGACGACCTCGGCGTCAACATCCTGGCCCAGGTCGCCGCCCGCGCCGCCCTCCGCTCGAAGCCCGAGTGGCTTCCCGCTGTCGTCCGCCAGATCCGGGCGAACGGCGAGCGGGTCGCCGCCGTCGCCCGGTCGGTCCCGGGGGTCTCGGCGCCGGCGGCCCCGTCGTGGGCGTCGATGACGATCCTCGACGTCCGGGAGACCGGCCTCACCCCGGAGGCGATCCAGGAGGAGATGCTCCGCACCCACGGCGTCTTCGTCCGCGCCGGCAACTACCTCTCCGTCCGCCACGGCTCGTCGTTCGTCCGGGTCTCCTTCTCGAACCCGCCGGCCGACATCGACCGGTTCCAAGCCGCCTTCCCCGCGGCGATCGAGACGCTACGGCGTCGGGCCGGCGGCTGAGCCGCCCCCCGCGGCCGTCTCCCCCGGCCCCGGGCGGACCGGGGCGTCGACGACGACGTGGGTCCGACCGGGTCCGTACGGCTTCACCGCCCGTCCGCGGAGGGGGCCGACCGCGACCCCGCCGGCCGCCCCGACCGCCGCCCCGACCTCCGCCTCCGCCGTCGGCACGGCCCCGCGGGCGTCGGCGACCAGGTGGACGTGGAGGGTCCCGCCGCCCGGCCGCACCAGGGGCAGCGCCCGGGCGATCCAGGGGACGGCGCTCGGAAGGTACCCGAGGAAGACCCGGTCCGCGAGACCCGTCGGTAGGTCGATCGTCCGGTTGTCGCCGCAGTGGATCTCGACGATCCCCTCGACGCCGTTGTGCCGGACGTTCTCGCGGAGGTAGCGGACCGACTCCGGATTGCGGTCGACGGCGACGACGCGGGCCGCCCGGCCGACCTTCGCCGCCGGGATCGCGAAGTAGCCGATGCCGGCGAAGAGGTCGACGACCGTCTCCCCCGGCCGGACCAGCCGGCCCGCCCGCGCCCGCTCGGTCCGGTTGCCGGCGGCGAACATGATCCGCGCGGCGTCGAACCGCCAGCGCACGCCGTGCTCGACGACGGTCGTCTCCGTCTCCTCGCCGAAGAGCCGCTCGACGGCGGGCCGGCGGAGCTCCCCTTCGACCGGGCCGGCGACGCGGAGCACCGACCGGGCGCCGAGCGCCTCCGCCAGCGCGGCCGACAGCGGCCCGAAGTGCGGCCGGAGCGTCTCGGCCCACCGGACGAGCAGCACGGAGCCGAGGCGCACGTAGCCGTCCGGCAGCGTGTCGGCCGCCGCGGGGCCGGCGCGCGCGGCGAGGACGGCCCGGAGCCGCTCGACGGGAGCGCGGCGGGGCCCCCGGGGGCGGCGGGGCGCGCGGGCGGCGGCCGAGCTCACGCCGACGGGGCCCCGCGCCCGCTCTCGAGCACGACCTCGAGGAACTGCTTCAGGTGGGAGGTCAGGATCGGATTGTCGGTGAAGCCGCAGGCGTCGAGCCCCGGCGCGGCGAGGAGGGCGTGCTCCCCGTCCGCCAAGACCTCCGTCGCGAGGAGGTTCTCGCGGGGGACGTACTCGACCCCCTCGGGGACCCGCTGGAGCGGCGCCGTGACGAACGTCAGCTGGACGCCGCGCTTGACCGCATGCTGGATCTTCTTGCCGAGCTCGTCGCGGAGCTCGGCGATCCCCGGGGTCGTGAGGATGAACGTCCGCGTCGACTGGTCCAGGAGCTCGCCGACCTTCTGGAGGACCTTCTCCCGCCCCGAGAGGAGGTAGACGAGCTGCGGCTCCCCGTGCTCGGCGACCATCCGGTGGAGGTTCGCCAGCGCCTCGAAGACCTCCTGGATCGCCCCCTTGAGCGCGTCGGCGACCTCCAGGGGCGGGGTCGGGCGGAAGAGGATCGGCTTGCCGCCGGTCGGCTTGGCATACCCCTTCCCCGAAAGCGACTCCAGGACCTTGTAGGCGCTGGTGCGGGGGATGCCGGCGGCGGCGGCGAGCGTCGCCGCGTCGCCGACGCCCCGGGCGACGAGGGCGATGTACGCCCGGCCCTCGTACTGGGTCAATCCGACCTTGCCGAGGACCTCCGTCGCGCGGCGGAACTCGTCGCTCGTCGGGTTGCCGAGCGCCTGCGCGGTCTCCTCGATCGGGGGCATCGGCCCCCGGCGAACGGGCGAACGGGGACTTAACCCCCGCCCTTCGGCGCCTACGGGACCGGCTCGGCGAGGCGGAGGAGGGCGGCGCGCCCGAGGAGCGTCTCGACCTCCGGCCGGGTGAGCAGGCCCTTCTCCACGAGCAGGTCGGGGACCGGCCGGCCGGCGCGGTCCGCCTCGTGGAGGATCTCGGCGACCTTGAGGTAGCCGAACCGCGGGGTCAGGACCGTGGCGAGCGCCGCCGACTCGAGCAGGAACCGGTCGAGCCGCGCCGGGTTCGCCGAGATCCCGTCGACGCACGACCGGGCGAAGACGGGGAGGTACCGGGCGACGATCTCCGCGGCGAACAGCACCTCGAAGGCGGCGAGCGGCATCATCACGTTGATCTCGAGCTGGCCGGCCTGGACCGCGAGGGCCGTCGCCGCGTCGGCGCCGACGACGTGGAAGGCGATCATGTCGAGGCACTCGGCCGCCGACGGGTTCACCTTCGCCGGCATGATCGACGACCCCGGCTGGATCTCGGGGAGCCGGATCTCGTCGAGGCCCGTGGCGGGGCCGCTCGCGAGCAGCCGGAGGTCGTTCGCGATCCGCGCGAGCTCGAGGGCGAGGTTCCGCAGCCACCCCGAGGCGGCGGCGAGCGGCGCGCGGCTCTGCATCGTCTCGAACGGGTCGCGGGCGGCCCGCAGGGGGAGGCCCGTGAGGGCCGCGTACTCCCGGACCGCCCGGGCGCGGAACCCCGGCAGCGAGTTCACCCCGCTGCCCACCGCGCTGCCGCCGAGCGGCAGCTCGGCGAGCGCCGCCTCGACCGGCGGGAGGAGGTCGAGCTGGCGCTCGAGCGCCGTCGCGTAGGCCCGGAACTCGGCGCCGAGGGTCACGGGCATCGCGTCCTTGAGATGCGTCCGGCCGGCCTTCGGCAGCGCGGCGAACTCCGTCGCCTTCTTCCCGAGGCTCTCCGCCAGGGTCCGGACGGCCGTCCGGACGTCGGCGAAGGCGAGGAGCGCCGCGACCTGGGCGGCGGAGGGGAACGTGTCGTTCGTCGACTGGCCGCGGTTGACGAGGTCGTTCGGGCTGAGGTAGGCGTAGTCGCCCCGCGGCCGGCCGAGGAGCTCGAGCGCGCGGTTGGCGACGACCTCGTTGACGTTCATGTGGAACGACGTGCCGGCGCCCGCCTGGAAGACGTCGACGACGAACTCGCCGGCGAGCCGCCCTTCCGCCACGTCGCGCGCGGCCGCCTCGACCGCCCGGCCCCGCTCCGCGTCGACCGCCCCGAGGGCGACGTTCGCCCGGACGGCGGCGACCTTGAGCCAGCCGTAGGCGCGGACCAGGTGCGGGGAGGCGCGCAGGCCGCTCACCGGGAAGTTCTCCGCCGCCCGGAGCGTCTGGATCCCGTAGTAGGCGGCGTCGGGCACTTCGCGGCGGCCGAGCGAATCCTCCTCGATGCGGGGCGGGGCCATGGGACGCGACGGCCCCCCGCCGAGAAAACGTTTCGGAGGGCTCCGCCCGCCGCCGCCCCCAAAGGCTTAGGCGGGGGCCGGCGCTCGCTCGGGTCCGCCCCGGCGCGGAGGGGAATGATCGACCCGGCCCAGCTCGCGTTCGACACCATCGGGAACGCGGTCGCCGTCGTCCTCCCCGGCCTGCTGTGGGCGGGGCTGTTCCTCGTGGCGTTCGAGCGGGGCCCGGCCGCGGAGTCGGTCGGCTTCGGCCGCCGGACGTTCTGGCTCCTCCTCCCGGCCGCGGTCGCGGTCTCGCTCGCGAACCTCCCGTTCGTCCCGATCTCGGACGACGTGCTCGGCATCTCCCTGGGCGGGGCGGTCTTCCCGATCGTCGTCGCCCTCGGCACGCTCCGCCCGCTCGCCGCGCCGGGGGCGGCCGGCCGGGCCGCGGCAGCGTTCCTCGGCGGGTTCGGCGCGATCGCCGCGGTCGCCCTCGGGATCGTCGTCTGGCTCCCCGCCCCGCTCCCGAGCTCGCTCGGCGTCCTCGCGGTCGCCGCCCTCGTCCCCGGGGCGGTCTACGCGCTCGGGGTCGCCCGGGGGGACGCGACGATCCGGCGGGTCGGCGGGCTCCTCGGGCTCACCGCCGGGGTCCTGCTCCTCACCTTCCTCTTCTCCTCGGCGACCCCGGACCTCGGGATCACCGAGGGGTTCCCGCAGTACCTCCTCCCGCCGGTCGCCGCCGGCTTCGTGGCGGCGATCGCCGCTCCCCGCCTCCTCCGCGGGGCGGAGGGGCTCGCGCTCCCGGTCGCCTACGCCGCCGCAACGTTCGGCGTCCTCGCCGGGGCCGACATCCTGCGGGAGCCGCCGCTCTACCCCAGCGCCGCCCCCGGCCTCTACGTGATCGGCGGCGCCGGCGTCCTCGACCTCGTCTACCTCTCGGGGCTGCTCGCCTTCGTCGCCGCCGTCGCCGGCCTTTGGTGGCTCCGGATTCCCTGGGGGCCGCTGCCGGGCGCCGCCTCCACCGATCCCCCTCCGACCCCCGTCGCCCAGCTCGGCGGGGCGTTCCGCCGCGGCCTGGACGGGGACCTTCCGGGATCGCTCGCCGGGGCCGCGGGCGCGGCGCGCA
>JAKABH010000016.1:15650-29065 GCA_021801925.1 Thermoplasmata archaeon
CCGCTGCCGGGCGCCGCCTCCACCGATCCCCCTCCGACCCCCGTCGCCCAGCTCGGCGGGGCGTTCCGCCGCGGCCTGGACGGGGACCTTCCGGGATCGCTCGCCGGGGCCGCGGGCGCGGCGCGCAGCGCCGCCCGGGAGGCGGCGTTGCTGCTGGAGCTCCCCCCGCCGCCGGAGGAGCGCCCGTGGCAGGGGGTCCCGGTCCCGGGATGGGTCGTGAGCGACCAGGCGAACCTCGACGCGGTCGTGCGGCGCGGCGCCCCCGACGGGCGGGAGAGCTATCGGGGCTGGCTCACCGGCCGCCTCCTCGTCGCCGCCGCCCTCCCGTTCTTCGACCGGCGGTTCGCGTCGGCGGGCCAGCGGACGGCCGCCTTTCTCGTCGACCTCGCTCTCGTCACCGCCCCGGCGATCGTCGTCTGGGCGCTGATCGCCGCCCGCACCCCGGGCGGCCTCCTCGCGGTCGCCGCGGGCGTCCCGTTCAACGCCGCGATCTACGGCTACATCAGCCTCGCCTTCGCCTACTTCGTCGTCGGCGAGTACGGCTTCGGGACGACCGTCGGCAAGCGGCTCTTTGGGCTTTCCGTCCGCGACCGCCGCATGGCCCGGCCCGAGCTGAGGGCGGTGCTGGTGCGGAACGCCTTCCGCACGCCGGTCCTCTCGGTCGTCGGCGTGACCGTCGCGACGGCCGTGGCGCTGCTCGTCACCGCCCCCGGGAGCGCCGCGCTGGCGGTCGAGGGGTTTGGCCTCCCCGCCGGGACCGTCGCCGCCGCGATCCTGCTCGCGGTGGCGGTCGCCGGGGTCGGCCTCCTCGGGGTCGTCGGCTACCTCAGCATCGGGGTGACGAGCGAGCGCCAGCGGTGGGGGGACCTGGTCGCCGGCACGTGGGTCGTCCGGCCGCTCAGCCGGACGGCGGCGGGGACGGCGGCCCCGGTCGGGCCGGTGCCGGCGGCGCCGCCACCGGGCCCGTCCGGGTGAGCGGGATCGCGATCGCCGAGACGTTCGCCTCGCGGCCGTCGTGGTTCGTCAGCCGCTCGGTGTCGATCGAGATCGCGCCGACTTCGACCTGCCCCGGCAGGAACCGCCGGCGGACGACCTCGACGACGTCCACCGCCTTCGCGATCGCGTTCCCCCGGGCCCGGACGACGACCGGCCCGCCGCCCGAGTTCAGCTGGGTGACGACCTGGAAGACGTACGTCATCGTCGGCTTGAGCCCGATGAAGACGCTGATGGCCCCGTCCGAATGCGCGCGCATGCGCTCCGCTCGACCCTCCACCGCTACAAGTCGCTTTGCGGGCGGCGCGGCGCCCGGGCGGGGCCCCGGCCGCCGCGGCGCCGTGGGGCGTCGCCGCTTCGCAAAGGTTATTGTCCGCCCCCCGTAGCCGCCGCCGACCGCGCAGGGGTGGCCCAGCTTGGTCAAAGGCGCTAGGTTGAGGTCCTAGTCTCGTAGGAGTCCGTGAGTTCAAATCTCACCCCCTGCACTCCCCGGTCCCCGCCCCGCGGGCGGCGCCCCCGCGGGGCCGTCGCGGCGGGGCGGCCCGGCGGGGCCCGGTCGTTGGATCGTTCCCGCCCTCCCCGCTCCGGGCCTACCTCCCCGGGCCCCCCTCTGGACGGGGGGCGGGCGCCCCGACTGCGGTATTAAGGCCCGCGCATCTGGTGTGACGGTCGATGGCGAGCGAGGGCATGGTCTGCCCCCACTGCGGCGCCCCCGCGGAGGCGGAGGCGCTCCTCTGCGTGGCCTGCCACCGCCCGCTCTCGGCCGACCGTCCCCCCCGGCCCGACGACCGTCCGGCCGAGGCGGTCCGATCCGAGCCGCCGCCCCGGAGCCCGACGCCCCGCGCCGCGGCCCGTCGCGCCCCGACCGCGAACCCGTTCGCCCAGGAGCTCGCCCGCCGGCTCGCCCGGCTCGCCCAGTGGGAGGAGAACGTCGAGCCGCTCGGCGTCGAGCTCCCGCACCTGCCCGCCTGGGCGGAGGAGGCGGCCCGCGTCGCGCCGAACCCGGAGCCGTGGGCCGAGGTCGTCCGCGGCATCGAACGGATCGCCCAGCGCCGGATCGTCGCCGCCTTCGAGGAGTGGGAGAAGCGGACGAAGGGCCGGCTCACCCGGCTCGAGGCCTACGCCGTCGACAGCCGGCTCGAGCGGGACCAGATCGAGGACACGCTGCACGCCGCCCGCTCGGGGGACATCGCCCAGGCGCTCGCGACGTACCGCCAGGTCGACCGGGTCGTCGCGATCAAGGAGCGCCACCTCGACCAGGCCCGCGAGGAGCTCGAGCGGGTCCTCTCCCTCCTCAAGGACATGCAGGTCCTCGGGATCGACCCGCCGCAGGAGCCGGCCGAAACGGCGGAGGACCTGGAGGCGGAGCTGCGGGCCGGCAAGCTCGCCCCGCTCAAGCAGCAGATCCGGGCGCTGCGGCTCCAGGCCGTCTCCCGCCTCAAGTCGCACCTCCCGCGGTACATCACCGAGTACGGCGACTACCTCGTCGACGAGCGGACCCACGGCATCGCGACGGAGCTCGAGGCGGTGGAGCTCGCCCGCGGCGCCCGGGACTTCTTCCAGGGCCACGCCGAGGAGGGCCTGCGGCGCCTGCGCGCGCTCCAGGAGACCCACGGCGTCCCGACGGGACGCGCCCGCGCAAGCCGCGCCGCCCGCTGACGGATCGGATCAGAGGACCCGCTCGAAGAGCCGGACGTCCTCGCCCCACTGGTGGCGGTGGAGGAGGCCGGCCTCGACGAACGCGAGTTTCTTAAAGAGCCCCGGCACCGCCGGATAGCGGGCGAGGGCGTCCGCCCAGACGGTCGGAAGGTTGGTCCGCTTCGCCCACTCGAGCGCCGCGGTGAGCAGCGCCGTCGCGACCCCTCCGTGGCGGGCGTCCGGGTCGACGGCGAGGTCCAGGAGGTGGCAGGTGCCGTGGCGGCTCTCGCAGCCGACGGCGCCGACCAGGCGGCCGTCGCGGCGGGCGACGAAGTAGGTGATCCCCTCCATCCGGCTCGTGAACTCGAGCGGGGAGCGCTGCCACGCCTTCGCGAGCTCGGCGGGGAGCGCGGGCGCCTCGGCGTCGCCGACGCGCTTGAAGAGGCCGCAGATCGCGGGGACCTCCGCGTGGGTCAGGCGGTCGACGGAGACGCCGTTCTTCTTCTCGGGCGGCGGGGCGCGAACGTCCGGCCCCCGGTCCGTGTGTTCTGCCGCCACGCTGGATTCTCCGACGGGAACGCCGTCGCGCCGTAGCCGTACCCGTTCTTGAACCTTGCCCCGCCCGGTCGCCCGGCGGGCGGCCGGTCACGGTGTGTGGCGCGACGGCGTGCGCGGGAACGGCGTCGTGTCGCGGATGTGCTCGCGGCGGAGCATCCAGCGGAGGAGCCGCTCGACGCCGAGGCCGAACCCCGCGTGCGGGACGTTCCCGTGACGGCGGAGGTCGAAGTACCACTCGTACTCCGCGGGGTCGACCCCCGTCGCGCGGAGGCGCTCGGTGAGCCGGTCGATGCTCGTCTCGCGGCACGACGCGCCGACGAGCTCCCCGTACCCCTCGGGGGCGAGGAGGTCGGCCGCCTCGACCGTCCGAGGGTCGGACGCCGACTGGAGCATGTAGAACGCCTTGAGCTCCCGCGGGAAGTGGGTGAGGAACAGCGGCGCGGCCGATTCCAGCGTGAGCGCCCGTTCCTCGGCGGTGCCGAGGTCGCTCCCCCAGGCGACGGAGAATCCCCGCTCGGCGAGCCGCTCCAGGGCACGGGCGTAGGTGAGCCGCTCGAACGGCGCCCGGATCGCGCGGAGCTCCTCGGGGGGCCGGCCGAGCGCGGCGAGCTCCGCCGGGCACCGCTCGGCGACCCGGCCGACGACGTAGACGAACATCCGCTCGAGGAAGTCGAGGAGGCCGTCGAGATCGCACCAGGCGAGCTCGACCTCGAGGTGGAGGTACTCCGTGAGGTGCCGGGGGGTCCGGGACTTCTCCGCGCGGAACGACGGGGTGAGGGCGTAGACCCGCTCGTGCGGGACGATCAGCGCCTCGAGGTAGAGCTGCGCCGTCTGGCCGAGGTACCCCGGCTTGCCGAAGTAGTCGAGCCGGAACGCCTCCGCCCCGCCCTCCGCGGAGTTCCCGGTGAGGACCGGGGGCGTCATCTCGACGACCTCCTCGCGGGCGAGGAACTCCCGCAGCGCCGCGAGCAGCTGGGCCTTCACCCGGAACGTCTGGACGAGCGCCGGATCGCGGATCACGAGGTGGCGGTGGTCGAGACGGAACTCCTCCGTCTGCTCGGTGAAGATCGGGAACGGCTCGCCGGCGTCGACGACGCGGATCGCCCGGGCGCGGAGCTCGCGGCCGCCCGGGGCACGCCGGTCCTCGGCGACCTCCCCCTCGACCTCGAGCGATCCCTCCACCTGGACGTGGCCGGCCGCCTCGATCGCCGCCTCGCCCAAAGTGTCCCGCCGCCCGGTCACCTGGACGCTCCCCGTCCGGTCGCGCAGGAGGAGGAAGAGGATCCCGCCCGACGAGCGGCTCTTCTGGAGCCAGCCGCGGACCCGGACGGTTCGGCCGACGGCGGCCGGCTCGAAGACGGCGGAGACCGGCGCGAACGCCGGCGCGCTCACTGGTACTCCCGCCACTTGTGGCCGCACTTCGTGCACTCGAAGATCCGCGTCTCGGGCTCGTCCGAGCCGCGGGTCTGCCGGAGGACGTAGTAGGCGGTCCCGTTCTCGCACTTCGGGCAGATCTCCGCCGCCGTCGGGAGCGTCTGCACGCGGCCTTCCTCGACGACGGCGACCTCGCGGGCGGTCGGCGCCGACCGGCCGACCTCGACCCCCTTGCCCAGGCGGACGGTGTGGCCGCAGCCCTTGCACCGCCAGACGCCGTTCGGCCGGTCCGGCATCATCGACCGCTTGCACTTCGGACAGAACATGGGAGCCGTTGCTACCGGGCGGACGGTATTTACGCTTCCCGGCGGCGGACGGCGGCGGTCCGGCGCCGCTAGTGGAGCTGGAACTCGGGCGGCGAGGCGCTCGACGGCGGCGCGTCCGGCGCGGCGACGCTGAGCGGCAGCGGGGACGGCTTCGCCCCCGGCGCGAGCAGCCGACGGACGTGCTCCGTCCGGCGGGCGAGGTCCTCCTTCGTGCCGATGTCGTGGCGCAGGGTATACTCCCCCCGGACGAACCGCAGCGCCGCCTCGACGCGGGCGCCGGCCTCGTGGATCGCGCTCGCCTCGCCGACGAGCGCGACGCCGCGGGAGGTGGAGAAGCGGATCCGGCCCGGGCCGACCGGCTCGACCGAGCCGAAGTAGACGTGCGGGCCGGCCCGTTCGATCGCCGCCGCGTCGATCTCGACGGTCCCCCCGGCGCGCGGCCGGTCGCCGTAGCCGGGCGGCACGAGGTACTTCACGACCGTCGCCCGGAGGCGGAAGCGGACGAGGTTCGGGTCGACGCGGCCGTTCGCCACCCCGAGCAGGAGCTCGGCGAAGTTCCCCTCCTCGTAGAGGGTGAGGACGTTGATCCCCTCGGGATCGCCGAAGCGGGCGTTGTACTCGAGCAGGACGGGGCCGCGGGCGGTGAGCATGAACCCGCCGTAGAGGATCCCCCGGTAGGCGAGCCCCTCCGCCCGGAGCGCGCCGACCGTCCGCTCGAGCACCGAGAGCGCGCGATCGCGGGCCTCCGCCGGGAGGAACGGGAGGAGGTGGTCGCGCTGGGAGTACGACCCCATCCCGCCGGTGTTGCCGCCGCGGTCCCCCTCCTGCGCCCGCTTGAAATCCTGGACGACCGGCATCGGGTAGACGCCCGAGTCGGTGACGAACGCCATGAGGCTGAACTCCTCGCCGTCCAGGCGCTCCTCGAGGAGCACCGCGCCGCCCTGGACGAGGATCGACTTCGCGTACGTCGCCGCCTCCTTCGGTTCGGTGAAATCGACCCCCTGGACCCAGACGCCCTTGCCGGCGGTGAGCCCGCTCGGCTTCACCACGAACGGGCCGTCGAACCCCGCGACGGCGCGGTCGACCTCCTCGACGGTCGCGGGGATCACGTACCGCGGCTGGGCGTCGATCCCGTGGCGGGTCAGGAGCTCGCGGGCGAACTGCTTCGACGACTCGATCCGGGCGGCGTCCCGGCCGGGGCCGACCGTCGGGATGCCCGCCGCGCGGAGCGCGTCCGCGACCCCGCTCGCGAGCGGGGCTTCCGGCCCGATCACCGCGCCGTCGACCCGCTGCGCCCGGGCGAAGGCGGCGACCGCCGTCGGATCGGTCGGATCGATCCGGGCGGAGGCGGCGGCGAACGATTCCAACCCCGGGTTCGCGTTCGCGCTGGCGACAACGACCTCCGCCTGGGCCCGCTGGAGCGCCGCGCCGATCGCGTGCTCCCGTGCCCCCCCGCCGACGACCAGGAACCGCATCGGAGAACGCCGAGGGCCCGCGGAATATAGCGGGTTCGCAGGGCCGGGAGGACGGAGCGGGGGCCCCCGCTCCCCGAGGGCCGTCCCGTCCGACCGGGCGGGGGGCGGGACGAACGCTGAAATACCGTCCGTCGGCTCTTCCGGGGCGTCCCAAAACCCGCCTCGGGCGCCGCCCCGCGAGGCGGAGGAGACGACAATGGCAGCGATCACGGAAGAACGGCTCGGCTACGGGTTCGGATTGCTCGGCGGAGGGCTCATGATCTTGGGGGGGCTCGTCTCCCTGGTCGCCGGGGCGATCGCCCTGCTGGTCGGGCATCCGGTCGGCGCCCTCGGCGCCGGGGCGGAGGCGATCGTCCTGTTCGTCCTCGGAGGGCTCGTGCTGCTGTTCGCCTGGCTCGCCCGGCACGATTGGAGCGGCCGGCCGCTCCCGAGCGGCATCATGCTGATCGTCACGGCGGCGCTCGCGGCGTTCGCGCTCGGGCTCGGGGGGAACCTCCTGGCGCTCCTCGGGGCGCTCCTCGCCTTCCTCGCCGGGGTCCTCCTCCTCCTCCCGCCGGCCGAGCGGGCGGTCCGGGCGCTCGCCCGGGCGTAGCGACCGCCCGCCCCGTCGGGGGAGGGGAGGGCGCCGGGCGGGGGCGCCGCGGCGGGGGAAGCGGCTCGTCCCCGCCACGCTTATGAACCGACCGCAGGTGGGCCGGCTCTCGGGGCCGCCATGGAGATCCGCGTCATCGAGAAGGAGCACGACCTGCTCCGGCTGGAGTTCCCGCGGGGCGAGGAGACCCTCCTCATCCCGCTGGTCGAGTCGCTCCAGAAGGAGGAGAAGGTCGTCGAGGCGCGGTACTACCTGGGCCACCCGTACCTCGACCGGCCGACCCTCCTCCTCCGGACGAAGGGGGAGCGCCCCCAGCAGATCCTCAAGCGGGTCCTCAAGGACCTGGCCGACCTCTACGGGGACCTGCTGACCGACTTCGAGAAGAAGGCCGACAAGGTGAAGGCGTAGGGGCCGAGGCGATGCTGAAGGAGTGCGCCCAGCACGGGTTCTTCCGCGCCGAGGCGTGCCCGGTCTGCGGGCAGCCGGCGCGGTTCCTGATGAACGACCGGGAGCTCGACCACCTGGGCCGGGTCCTCACCGGCATCCTCCGCCACTTCCCGGACCGCTACGGGCTCGAGATGGACCCGCACGGCTGGATCCCCCTCCCGGCGATCGTCCGGGCGATCAGCCAGAAGCATCCGGCCTACCACTGGCTCCGGCCCGTCCACCTGGTCGCGATCGTCGAGACGGACGCGAAGGGGCGGTACGAGATCCGCGACGACCGGGTCCGCGCGACGTACGGCCACACGGTCGAGGTCGATCTCGACCTGCCGACCGACCAGATCCCCGACCGGCTCTTCTTCCCGGTGACCCCGGAGGAGGTCCCGATCGTCCTCGAGGTCGGCCTCAAGCCGTCCGACCGCAAGCGGGTCCACCTCTCCCGGACCGCCGACGACGCCCGCGCCGCCGGCAGCATGCGCTCGAAGGAGCCGGTGATCCTGGCGGTCGATACCCGCAAGGCGCGCGACGGGGGGCTCGTCATCCTGCGCGCCGGTAAGACGGTCTTCCTCGTCGACCGCGTCCCCGCCGAGTACCTCTCCCCGGCGGAAGCGCCCGCCGCCCCGGCCCCCTCGGACGGCGACGCGTAGGCGGCGCCGCCCCCCCGCCGCCCCTAGGCGAACCCCGAGGTCCCCACGTTCGACTCGTAGGTCGTCGTGATGTAGGCGACGATCGAGAGCCCGGTCGTCGGCGCGTACGGGTTCGTGAAGACGAACGTGTAGGTGTCGGTGTACTCCGCCGAGAAGACGATCCGCGCCGAGTACGTCGGCGCGATCGAATAGAGCGGGGCCGGGTCCTGGCCGTTCAGGAACTGGACCCACTCGGTCGAATTGTAGACCGCGAGCTCGAGGTTCGTCCCGAGCGGGTTCGTCGTCGTGTAGTTCCCGATGACGAAGTCGCCGCCGGTGATCGCCCCCGAGAGGATGGTGTAGTTCCCCGGACCGATCGTATAGCTCCCCGCCGTCGTGAGCGGGTCGGGGACGACCGGCGGGCCGGCAAGGACGAGCGTGATCATCGTGTAGGCGAGCGCGACCGAGATCCCGACGACGATGAGGCTCCGGAGGAAGTTGACCGTCCGCAGGCGCCGGCGCAGCGGCTTCTGGACGCGCGGCAGGTCGCGGGAGGCGATCGGGTCGGGGGCGCCGCACTCGGGGCACGTCCGGGCCCCCGGTGGGACGGCCACGGCGCAGTACCGGCACATCCCCCACGTCGGGTCCCGGGACGGGGGGGCCGTGGGGGGGCTCGGATCGGGCACGGTGCCCCGGGAGCCCGCCCCCCGCCTTTTGGGCTTTCGTACGAACCCCGGCGGACGGCCGGTCCCCGCGGCGGGAGGCCCCACCCGCCGTTCAGCGCTTCCCGCCGCCGAGCTGGAGGAGGACGTTCTTCTGCCGGGTGTACGTCTCGACCGCCCGCGGGCTCTGCTCGAAGCCGATCCCGCTCGCCTTGAACCCCCCGAACGGGGTCTGGGGGAACGTCGTCGGCGCCTCGTTCACGACGACCATCCCGCTCTCCAGGCGGCGGGCGGCGGCGTGGGCGGTCGAAAGGTCGCGGGTCCAGACGGCGGCGAGGAGCCCGTACGGGGAGGCGTTCGCCCGCGCGATCGCCTCGTCGAGGTCGGCGAAGCCGTCGGCGACGAGGACCGGTCCGAAGATCTCCTCGCGGACGGCCCGGGACGTCGGCGGGACGTCGGCCAGCACCGTCGGCCGGACGAAGTTGCCGGCGCGCAGCGCCGGGTCGTCGGGGCGTCCGCCGCCGGCGACGATCGTCCCGCCGTCCGCCTTCGCGGTGTCGATGTAGCCCAGGACCGTCTCCGCCTGCTCGGGGGAGACGAGCGGCCCCATCTCGACCCCCTCCCGCATCCCCGGCCCGAGCCGCAGCCGCTCGGCGATCGACCGGACCTTTTCGAGGAACGCCGCCCGGACGCTCTCGTGGACGAGGAGGCGGGAGGCGGCCCAGCACATCTGGCCGGCGTTGCCGAAGATCCCGAAGCCGACCGCCTTCGCCGCCCGGTCGAGGTCGGCGTCCGGGAAGACCAGGACCGGCCCCTTCCCGCCGAGCTCCAGGGTCATGGGGAGCAGGTGGCGGGCGGCGACCTCGGCGAGGTGGCGGCCGGCGTCGCCGCTCCCCGTGAACGTGACGGAGCGGCAGGCCGGGTGCTCGACGAGCGCCTCGCCGACCTCGGCGCCGGGGCCGGTGACGACGTTCACGATGCCGTCCGGCACCCCGGCGGCGCGGGCGAGGCCGGCGAAGTGGAGCGCGGAGAGCGGCGTCAGGCTCGCCGGCTTCAGGACGACCGCGTTCCCCGCGGCGAGGGCGGGGGCGATCGACCGGACGGAGAGGAGGAGCGGGTAGTTCCACGGCGCGATGTGGACGGTGACGCCGAGCGGCTCCCGGATCGTATAGTCGAGGCGGCTCCCCGGCACCGGGATCGTCTCGCCGTGGATCTTGTCGGCGAGCCCCGCGAAGTACTGGAGGGTGCGGACGACAAAGCCGACGTCGCCCCGCGCCTCGCGGAGCGGCTTACCCATGTTCCGGGTCTCGAGCTGCGCGAGCGGCTCGGCGTCCGCCTCGACGAGCGCCGCCAGCTTCCAGAGCGCCTGGGAGCGGGCGACGCCGCTGTCGGTCGCCCACGCCGACTCCCGGAACGCCCGCTCCGCCGCCTCCATCGCCGCCCGGGCGTCGTCCCGCGTGCCCACGGCAACGGAGGCGAACGGTTCGTTCGTCGCGGGGTCGAGCACCGGGCGGCGGGCCCCGGTCGCGCCGGGGGTCTCCTTGCCGCCGATGAACTGGTCGAACGAGGTCGACGGGGCGGGTGCGGCCATGATGGCCGTTCGAGGGCGGCGCCCCACTTAGCGGTTCGGATGCCCGGCGTCCAGGAGCTCGTAGCGCCGCCCCTTCCATTCGATCGGGCGGCCCCGGAGGCCCCGGGCGAGCGACGTCGCGAGGAGGACCAGGTAGTAGCCGACGGCGAGCGGGTAGAGGAGGCCGTAGCGCGCCGGGGCTCCGACGCCGCGGGCGAACCCCACGTGCTTCCCGAAGAGGGCGAGCCAGAGGAAGGCGCCGAGCCCCGTGAGGAGCGGGACCCCCGCGACGACGCCGAGCGGGAGGACCCCGAGCGGCAGCAGGTAGAGGCCGACGAACCCCGCGAAGCCGCCGATCAGGCGCGCGGCGGAGAACTCGGTCCCGTGGATGTTCTTGAGGAGCCCCTCGAACATCTCCGCCCGGTCGCGGTACATCCGGGTCGTCGCGAGCCGGGGCGCGTGGGCGATCCGCAGGCGGGCGCCGGCGGCCCGGAACCGGCGGGCGAGGGCGATGTCCTCGAGGACGTAGGAGCGGATCGCCCGGTGGCCCCCCAGGCGGTCGTAGGTCTCCCGCCGGACGAGGAGGAACTGGCCGTTGGCGATCGCCGCCCGGGAGCCGTCCACGTTGGTGCGCGGCGCCCGGAAGTACGTGAGGACCGTCTGGATGAAGAACGGCAGGACGAGCCGCTCCCAGAAGCCGACCATCTCGACGGCCGGGGAGATCGAGACGAGATCGGCCCGCTCCGTCTCCGCCCAGTCGACGACGGTCCGGACGGCCGTGGGGGTGCACCGGACGTCGGCGTCCAGGAAGAGGAGCCAGTCCCCCCGGGTCGCCTCGGCCCCGGTCCAGCAGCCCCAGTTCTTCCCGACCCAGCCGGGAGGGAGGGTCCCCTCCTCGATCCAGCGGACCCGGTCGCCGCGCGCGGCGACGACGGCGCGGCTCCCGTCGGTCGAGCCGCCGTCGACGACGACGAGCTCGAGGCCGGGCTCGTCCTGCGCGAGGAGCCCGTCGAGCGTCGCCCCCAGATCGACCTCCTCGTTCCGGGCCGGGACGACGACGGCGATGCGCCGCCGGCGGGGGGGCCCGGGCGGCGCCGGATCGAGGAGCGGCATCTGGTAGGCGAAGACGATCGCGGCGCCCTGGAACAGGAGGACGAGCGCCGCCCCGACGACCGTCGCCGCGACCGCCCAGAGGGGGAGCATCGGCCGGCGTAGCCGCCCTTTGATAAAGCCGCGACCGCTCCCGGCCGGGGAGCCGGTCCGTCGATGTCGACCGTGGAGCACCCGCGGGTCCGGCCCGGGCTCCTCGAGGACCGCGCCTACCAGGCGGCGATCGCCGAGGCGGCGGTCGACGCGAACACGCTCGTCGTCCTTCCGACCGGCCTCGGGAAGACGGCGATCGCGCTCCGGGTCGTCGCGGAGCACCTCCGGCGGACGCCGACCCGCTCGATCCTCTTCCTCGCGCCGACGCGGCCGCTGGTCGTCCAGCACGCGGGAAGCGTCGCGCGGACGCTGTTCGCCCCCGAGCCGATCGCCCTCACCGGCGCGATCCCGCCCGAGCGGCGGGCCGACCTCCTCCGCCCGCCGCAGGTCGTCGTGGCGACCCCCCAGGTGATCGCCAACGACCTCACGAGCGGGGCCGTCCCGCTCGAGACGTTCTCGTTGATCGTCTTCGACGAGGCGCACCGGGCGGTCGGCGACTACCCGTACGTCGCGATCGGGCGGGCGAACCGGGACGGCCCCCGCGCCCGGGTCCTCGCCATGACCGCCTCCCCCGGCGGCAGCGAGGCGCGGATCCGCGAGGTCTGGGCGAACCTCGGGATCGAGCGGTTCGAGTACCGGACCGAGCGGGACCCCGACGTCGCGCCGTACCTCCACGGGATCGGCGTCGAGACGGTGACGGTCCCGCTGCCGCCCGAGATCGAGGCGATCCGCATCCTCCTGCGGACGGTCGTGGCCCGCCAGGTCGAGGCGCTCCGCCAGCTCGACTACCTGCCGAACGGCGTCGAGGCGAACCGGCGCACCCTGCTCGACCTCGGCCTGCGCCTGCACCGCCAGATCGAGGCGGAGCGGCGGGCCGGCTCCTCCGGCGGCGCCCGGCTCTGGGCCGGCGTCACCGCCCAGGCGGCGGCGATGAAGGCGCTCCACGCCCTCGAGCTCGGGGAGAGCCAGGGGGTGGAGGCGCTGCGGGAGTACCTCCTCCGCCAGGAGCCGGCGGCCGGCCGTCGGGCGTCGCCGGCGACGCGGGCGTTCCTCACCGACCCGGATCTCCTCGAGGTCCGGCGGCGCCTCGACGCCCGGCCGGCCGAGCATCCGAAGGTCGCGACCGCCGTCCGGATCGTCGTCGACGAGCTCCACCGGAATCCGGGCGCCCGGGTGATCGTCTTCTCGCAGTACCGCGACACCGTCGACGGGCTCGTCGACGAACTCGCCCGCCGAAACGACCCGGCGGTGCGGCCGGCGCGGTTCGTCGGCCAGGCGGCGCACGGGAGCGACCCCGGCCTCTCCCAGAAGGAGCAGGTCGCCCTCCTCGACCGGTTCCGCGCCGGCGCGGTGAACGTGATCGCGGCGACGAGCGTCGCGGAGGAGGGGCTCGACGTCCCGGCGACCGACCTGGTCGTCTTCTACGAGCCGATCCCGGACGTGATCCGGACGATCCAGCGGCGGGGCCGGACCGGGCGGGCCCGCACCGGCCGGGCGGTCGTCCTCGTCGCGGAGGGGACCCGCGACGTCGGCCTCCAGCGCGGCGCCCTCGGCCGGGAGCGGCGGATGCACGAGATGCTCGAGCGGGTCCAGGCGACCGTCGCCCACGGCGGCGAGGTACCCCCGCCGCCGCGACCCCTCGTCCAGCGGACCCTCGGGGAGTACGGCCGGTAGCCCGGCCGCCTTAGCGGCCGGTGCTGCCGAAGCCGCCGGCGCGGGAGGGAAGCGGGACGACGACCCCTTCCTCGAAGTCGGTCGGGTGCTCTTCGACGAGACGGATCTGGGCGATCCGGTCCCCGGGCTCGACCCGGTACCGCCCGTCGAACAGGTAGGTGAGCGGCACCTTCACCTCCCCGGAGTAGTCGCGGTCGACCGTCCCGGGGGCGTTCGCCATCACGACCCCCTTCGTGCTGAGCCCGCTGCGGGGGCGGACCTCGAGGAACGTCCCGTCCGGGGC
>JAKABH010000017.1 GCA_021801925.1 Thermoplasmata archaeon
AACCTCCATCGAGAGGCCCCGAGCCCGACTCTCTCGAGGACGGGTCGAGTCAAGCTCGCCATGTAGCGAAAGCCATCGCCGGACGAGTGCGTCACTCTTCGCGATCAAGAGCTCATATAGCCCGCTTCCGGGAGGACGTGACGATGCTGGCCGCGCCGCTGGCCGGCCGCCGGGTCGGCGCCGAGGGACTATCGGCCCTCGGGGGCGCCAGCTCCATGGACACGAATCTCTTCCTGATATCGCGCTACGGCGGGCCCAACGCCGGCGGCCTCGCGCTCGCCACGGGGCTCATCTTCACGATCCTGGCGAGCCTCCTGCTGCCCGCCCTCCTGGCCCTCCGGTAGCCCCCCAGGATTCCGCGCGCGCGACGCGAGGTTTAAGGGGCGCCGCGGCTCGGCCTCGGGTGCGGGCTCGTGGTCCAGCGGTTACGACGTCGCTCTCACACAGCGAAGATCGCCGGTTCGAATCCGGCCGAGCCCATCCGACAAGGGCGCTATACTACGGAGGCCCGTAAGTAGGTCCACCCACCTCGACGTCAAGATCGCGCTGCCCCCCAGACGATGGCCGAGTCACCGTAGGGGTTCATGTCCCCCTAGGGAATCCCTCCTCCGAGGTCCTCAGGGAACTCAGGAGGTGGAACATGGGCAAGGGAAGCGGCAAGAGCCAAGCGCAGTTGGATGCGCGCTCGCGGTCGATGAACTCGCAGGACGCGGTGGGCCAAGCGGCCATCGCGAATCGGGGAGTTCAACTGAATCCTACGAGCACTGCATACAAGTCTTCGCGCGGGCAACCGACCGCAAACACACAGAGCTCTTCGGAGCAAAGCAAGGAATAGGGCCGAAAGGCCCCGCCTCGGGAGGCATGTCCTCCCGAGGTCAACTTCCGCCAGGGTCCGCTAATCTCATGCCATTCGTTCGACGTGACCTCCCGATGGCGAATGTGACAGGCGGCGGCCGTGTCTCGAACGAGGTGAAGATCATCGTGCGGGACGGGAAGGGGAAAAGAGTGAGCAAGGTCGATGTCCGAGGGGGTCACTCGCACCACATCGTAGGGAAGGGTCGGAAGGCGCTACAAATCGCGTTCGACAACACCAACGAGTTCTCTCACATCGACTGCAAAGCCTGTGACGATAATCCTTGGTGGTCAAGGGATGGTACTCCCGCATCCGACCAGTACAACATAGAAGCAGTCGGGCCTAACCTCTGGAAAATCAGTTGTAAGAAGTGCGGCTACGAATCACTTAGCGGTTGAAAGCGGTCTAGCGCACCCCACGAGCGCCCTTTTCAGCCTTCTCAGCGCGTCCCCGCGAAGCGTCCCTGTCCTACGAACGGTCCGTTTCCAGCCCCCGACCCGATTCCAAGGCAGCCCGAGACGACGGGCTGCGGCGCGGCCCATCGCGAGGAGGCCTCTGCAGATAAGGTTCTTAGAGGAAATGCCGGTTCGCTCTTGAGATGGCGGAGCTGGCAGGTACCCTTTTGACCCGAGTTTTACGCGACGGGTTGATTTGCCGTCAGTAGGGGCGTAGGGACCATCCGGTCAATTAGGGACGAATCGATCGAGCTGAAGCGCCTTCACCAGGGCCGCACGCTCGGCATCCTGCTTCTCGAGGACGACCTTCGCCTTCCGTGAGCCGCGCCGAAGGAGCGCGGCGACCCGGATCTCGTCCAGCCAGCGGCTCAATCGCCCGATCGGCACTCCCTCTCCCGTGACCACCTCGACCCGCCGCTGGATCCACCGATAGAACAGTAGCCCCACCACGCAGAGGAACGCGTGCACCCGGATCCGCTTGTCGAGCCGATGGAAGATCGGCATCACCGGCATCAGCAGCACGTCCTTGAGCACATGGAACTCCTCCTCCATCCCCGACCTCGCGAAATACGTCCGGACGATCTTCTCCTCCGACCAGTCGACCCGGTCCGTGAACACCACCGTCTTCCCGAACCCCTCCTTCAGCTCCGCCTCCTTCTTCGGGTCGACCCACCCCGTCACCGTGAACCTCGGGGGGTCCTGGTCGAGGGTCGCCCCGACTCGATACTTGAACACTCCCCGCCACTTCGGCGGTAAGGCATCCTCGATCCGCTCCGTTACGCTCTGCACCGTCGAGCGGCGTCCCCGGTGCGGCTTCGACATCTTCGCCGCCACCGACTGGCAGGTGGCGAGGAACCGCTCCTTCGCCCGCTCGTAGTCCCGGGTCTGCCGCTTCCGCGCGCTCTCGTTGAACGCGACCACCACGACCCCGTCGACCCCGAGCACCCTCCGCTTCGAGCGGAACCCACGGATCGTCTCCTTCTGCTCGGTCGTGTAGATCGCTCGGTAGTCGGTGCGGGGCTTCGCCAGCAGGTCCCGTACCTGGTTCCGCTTCAAGGACGACAGGAAGTGCACCTCGGCGGCGTGGACCGCCGCCAGGCCGTCCTTGGAGTTCACTCCCTTGTCGAAGACGAACGTCAGCTCCTCCGCCACCGCGCCGAACTTCCGGAGCTGCTCGACCATCGTCCCGACGACCTCCCGGAACAACTTCGAGTCGTTCTCGTTCCCGGGGTATACTCGATGGTAGACGGGAAGGTGCTCGTCCGTCACCGCGGTGGCGAGGCCAACGAGCTTCGCCTGGAGGTTCCCGTCCTTCGCGTGGCCGGGGTGCGGGAGCTGGCGGTCCGGGTCGTCCTCTTCCGGCTGTTGCTCCGTCGAGAAGTTCGTGGGGTCGAAGAAGACCAGCGAGGGGCGGTGGCCCCGGCGGACCAGCTCGGTGCCCAACCGTTCGGTGATCCGCTCCACGACCGGGTCGGTCAGCTTGTCCATGTGGTGGAGGTAGGCGCGGGAGGAGAGGGAGGGACGGCCGCCGAGGAGGCGTAGGAGCGAGCGATCCGCCCAGTCGGCCATGCCGTTCTTCGAGACCGGCTCGTGGGCCCGGCCGGCGATGAAGGCGAAGAGGGTCTGGGCGGTGGTCGGACTGCCCGTCACCTCCTCGACGACCCGCGTGAACCCGAGCTCGTGGTCGGCGGCGAGGAACGCCGCGGCGGTCCCGAACGGGAAGGAGGTGACCTCGACCCCGCCGAAGATCGCCTCGGGGTCGGTGAGGCGGCGGATGATCTCCTCCTCGGTGCCGAGGTAGAGGTCGACGGTGTTGACAACATGGCCGTTGACGCGACCTTTCTTGCGGAGGCGGAAGTAGGTGCGACGTCCGCGGCGGACGCGATAGAGGAGCACAGTTAGGGACAGTGGTCCCTACATATTAGTCCTATCGTTCGAATCAACGTTAGCAACTGCAGCGGTGTCGAATTCGATTCACGTGACCCCTACGCGCCCTCGGCGGAGAATGATGGGTTACGTAAAACTCGGGTCCGAGTGCCGGATGAAGGAGGCGACCAGCTCGGGGTGCGCCTGCATCGATCGCAGCTCCCGTTCTACTCCGGCGCGAATCTCTTCCTCCGTTTTCGGGCACCAATTCGCCAACCGCTGGTACTTGAGGACGCTCCACACTTGTTCGTCCGGATCCAGCTCCGGTGCGTAGGGTGGGAACCGCCGCGTCTCCAACCGCTTCCGATGCTCCCACAGGAACGTCTTCACCTCCACCGACCGGTGGATCCGCCCATTATCCCAGATCACCATCAGCCGACCCTCCACCTCCTCCAGCAACTGCTCTAGGAACCAGAGCACCCGCATCCCGTCGATGCTCTCCTCGTGGATGTCGAAGAACAGCGCTCCGTCCGGGCTCACCGCCGAGATCAGGTTCAGCTTCAGGCGGTTCCCCTGACGGTAGCGCATCTCCGGACGTGACCCCTCGGGCGCCCACGTCCGGCGCACGTTCGGGAACGACTGCTGACAGCTCTCGTCCAAGAACAGGATCGTGGCGCCCGTCCGTCGGGCCCGAGTCTGAATCTTTGGCCACTCCTCGCGCACCCATTGGCGAATGTACCGCTCGTCCCGCTCCAGCGCCCGCGGCAGCGGGACCTGCGCCGAGTACCCCATGTCGCGCAGGAGACGCCACGCCCCCGACTCGGTATACTCCACCCCGAATTCGTCCTTGATGACCTCGGCCATCCGCTTCAGCGTCCAGAGGTCGGTCTCGTAGCCGTGAGTGCGCGCTCCTTCGAGGAGAATCTTCTGGAGCTTCTTCCGTTGTTCCGCCGTCAGCCGACGGGCGGGTCCGGGGTGTTGGTGCTCGCGCCACGACCGCGGGCCTTCGGCGAGCCGACGCTTGTCCCAGACCCAGACGGTTCGCCAGGCGACCCCGAGACGACGGGCCACCTCGGCCTTGGAGACCCCGCGCCGAAGCCAACGGTAGGCCAGCCTCCGCCGTTCCTCGCGGCCGGACACCGAACGACGGCGACGCCTTCGAGCGGATAGAACCCTTCGACCGTTCCCCTTCCTGCGCGCCACAACGGGGCATAGCCCAGCTAGATATGAGCTTTACCACTCAAAGAGCAGTAGTGACGGGCCAGACGTCCGTCTGGATTCCGAGCTTCTTGAGCACGAAGAGGAGGTCCACGTCGGTGAGCTCGGCGTCGAGCAACCGACGGAGATAGGGGACGACGAGGTCGGGGGAGGCGAGTTCCTGCTTGGACTTGGGGGTCTTCCCGATGTAGGCGACGTAGCGGGAGACCACCTTGCCGCGGACGCGCTTGACCTCCATCAGGCGATAGTATTCGCCGCCGGTTTTGGTCTTCTTCTTGGCCACCACGAGCGCCATAGTAGCACCCCAATGGGTACTACACACATAACGTCGCTGTCACGAGGGCAACAACCTACTCGCGTCCAGCCGGGCCTAACGGTCTACGGCCGCCATAGGGTACATGGCAAGCATTATAAGGGCGCTCGACCCCAAGTGTATGGATGTCTCGCCGGGGTCTAACGCTGGGAGGCATTGTGGGGCTTGGTGTGGCCGTATTTCTCGTGTCGGGTAGTGGCGCGGGCGGACTGATTACCGGGGTCGTCGATCAAGGTCCGTCGATTGACGGCCAGCATTCGAGTGTCGGGGGCGTTACAGGGTTGATGGATTCTTCGACTGCAAAGGTTCAGACTTGTTCGATTCCTGGTGGCCTAGTATTGTCGAGTAGCTGTGGGGGGCCCCCGCCGCCTGCTCCCCGCCAAGTGTCACCCAATCCAGGGCTGGCCCCACCGATTCTGGGCGGCTCAAGTTCACCTCCGGGATTTAGTGGTCACTATTACGAGGGGTCAGTCTGGAGTTCCGAGGATAATGACCCGGCCGAGTTTTCCGGGGTATCTGTAGTGATTCAGGTGCCACAGAGCAATCCCGCATCCACGAATGACTTCTACTACGTCATCGACTCGATTTGGGACAGTGCTTCGAGCTATGACCAGATTGGATTCGATGCTTACAATGGGGTGTGGGGGGTGGTTTGGTCGGTCGACCCGAACTGCAACGGGGTTTACCACTACCTCAATGACGCATATACTTTGACGCCGAATACTCTCTACAAGTTCGTAATGGCTCTCGACGGCCAGGGTAGTGTCGATTTCACGGTTTACAAAGACACTTTCGGCTCCTTGAACCAAGTTTACTCCGACAGCTACTATACAGGCGGCATGTGGTTCGAGGGCGGGAGTTCGTGGGGATGCTCTAATGGCAACACTTACGCGGACTACACCAACTATGAGGAGGTGTACGATACTCAGGCTCAGAGTTGGCCGGACTTCAACTTTTTGTTTTCACAGAATTCGCAGGTCCTCCAGTCATGCGCAATCAACGGCTGCCCGGGCTCTTGGTCATCGTGGTCCAGCGGTTCGCCGCCGAGCGGGGATCCCACAGAGAACTTCGTTTCGGGCAACTCGACGAACATTGAGAATGAGTGGTTCAACGATACCGTGACACATCCCCCCGGACTGTGGAACTTGGGTGTCGAGATGACGCCTGGGGAGAATACGTCAGGATCATTTTCGGGACAGGTCGATTTCGTCTGCACCAACTCATGTCCTTCCGACTCCATCTCATTGACGATGTCTAGCTTACCTTCTGGGTGGTCGTATTCGTACAACGTGAGTTCTGGGAAGCCTGACCTGTATTGGGAAGTGGAAATCACGATTCCCGCCGGCGCTAATCCGGGGAACTACACTCTAACCGGCGAGGCGAAAGACACGACCTCAGGCATATTGACTTTCGTCCAGTTCATCTTAAGACCGTTCAACCCTCCTAGCGGGGGAGGAGGCGGTGGGGGTTGCGTTGCCTTCGGAACACTGATTTCGACCCCTACCGGCAGCCACCTCATTCAGTCCCTGAGAGTGGGTGAAACAGTAGTTGGCTTCAATCTCAGTTCAGGGAAGCTAGTCAACCTCACGCTCACAGGGCTTAACTCTACAATCTCTCGCCCTCTCGTTAGTATTAACAACGGAAGCCTAATCCTTACTGCAACGGATCAACCAGTCTATGTCTGGAACCTCACTTTCGAAGGGTGGGTTCTAAATCCCGAGAATCTGACGGCGGGCGACTATCTGTTTAGTCCCTTAAACGGCACGTGGACCCCCATTTACTCGGTACAGGTACTACACCACCCCACGCGTGTATACGACGTAGTAACGTCTGGAGTGAACGATTTCATAGCGAACGGATTCCTCCTTGATAAGAAAACTCCCCCCCCTGATTGAATAGTGAGGTAAAAGGAATGGGTCCAAGGCGAACCAAAAACGCAGGGTTCCCTACGCTCGGACTGGTGGTGGGGCTCCTCATCGGAGCGGGGTTGGTGGGTTCTTCACTAGCCCTGTCGGACTCGAGTACGGGCAGAGCGTACGCGAGCGAAGCGGTCTCGGTCGTACTGCCTACGTGTCCTAACGCAACCGGGACTCTCTCGACCCACTCCTTTGACGGGGCGATTTTCACCCTCCAGGTGCAGCAATGGTGTTCCCCAGGCGGGGGTGCGTTGTCTGTGTCGGGAACCGAACCGTCGGGGGTTCCCTTCAATCTGACGGTAGCCGGTGGGGCTATTCTCCGTGCTATGGTGGAATACTCTCCGGACCAGACCGTAGGCATCTCTTGGGGAGGCGCTGGCAGTGCAACTCTCTACGTTTCGTAGAATTGCGGTGCAGAACACACTATTACGGCCGTACGCTGCTCGAATGGGTGCTGTTCCCGGTGTGGGTGTCATAGGGCCGGGTCTCGGTCCAGAGCTCGGAACCCGAACGTCGCCGCGATCTTACCTAGGGGCGTGAAGTCGGGCGCATGCGTGTTAACTCCCTGTTCTCGGGCTGCGGGGGAATGGACCTCGGCCTAGGAGCCGGGTAGCTGTTCACGCAGTTGAGGGGCCTCTCGACCACTGACCGGCGCGCCCCCGCGTGAGGGCCGCCACGACGAGCTGGAGGAAGTCGCTCCCCTTCCGTCGCGCCGTCTCGTGTACGCTCTTCAGCCGGGCGTAGGTCCGGGCCCCCACCGCGCTCCGCATCCCCCCGCTCATCTTCCGCTTCACGCAGATCGACCGGTTCGCCCGCTCCCCCGCGTTGTTGTGCCACGGGATTCGCGCGTCCCGCACGAACTCGAACAGGTGCGGCATCCGCTTGAGCAGGTTCCGCGAGATACGTCCCACATCCTCGTCGGCGGAGTCGGCATCGCAGAGCGCTCGAACCCTCGCCTCGTAGACCACCGCCTGCTGCACTCGCTCGGCGACGGCCGAGGCCGGCGTCTTCTCTGCCCACTCCACCGCCTCCCGCAACAGCGCCCGCAGCCCGTCCGCGAACGTCAGGAACGTTGTCGGGGGATGCCCGGCCCGCAGAAACTTCGGTGGCGCGAGACTCCTCGGCCCCCGCGGCTCGATCCCGTGGGCGACCTCCACCGCCTGCAGGTGCCGGTTGATGTGGATCCAGCAGACCCCTCGCTTCCCCTTCAGCACGTTGTAGCCGCACCAATCGTCCGAGACTACCGTCCCGGGGAAGTCCGCCCCGAGCACCCGCTCGACCACGTCCTGACCTCGGCTCGGGTCGAGTTCGTAGTAGGCGGCCAGTTCGGTCGCGAAGCTCCAGGCCCACCAGTTCGCCCCGCCGACTCGCATCGACGTCTCGTCCGGCTGCACGAGGTGGGCTCGGCGCACTTCGCGGTGGATCGCCTCGTAGTCGGGGCCGAGCGCCTCGGCGGACGCTTCGAGGAGCCCCTGGATCGCCCCGACACTCACCTCGAGGCCGACCATCGCCGCTACCGTCTCTTGGATCCGTCGCACGGGCAGCCCCATCATCGACAGCAGCACGAGGGTGCTCGCGAGCCGAGGACCGAATGGACGGTTCGGGAGTGCCCGGTCGGTCTCCGCTTGGACGAACCCGTGGCAGTGGGTGCACCAGTACCGACGGACGAGGATCTTCAGGACCCAGAGGTAGGCCGGGATGAGCTCGGTGACGAACCGCTCGTAGGTGTGGGCCGGGTCGCCGAGCGGCTGACCGCAGTCGGGGCATCGGTCCAACGACAGGTCGAGGGTCTCGTCGACCCGGTCGGGACGACCCCGACCGTGGGGCACATGGCCGGGCTGACCGCCCGGCCGACGGCCCTTCGACCGAGGCTCGGCGGGAGCCGCGGGACGGTAGAGATGCTTCGAGGGCGGGGTGGTGACATCGAGGGTGGCGAGGTGGCGCTTGAGGCGCTCCAACTCCTTCTGCCGCTCGGCGAGTTCTTTCTCGCGCTGACCGAGTTCCCGGTCACGCTGCCGGAGCTTTGAGCGGAGTTCGCGAATCTCCTCCTCTTGCTGCTCGAAGCGCCGGAGGAGCTCGCGTCGTTGCTTCTGATCGAGGGCGATGGAGCCCTCGTCTTCCGTAGCGAGAAGAAGTCGGGGTTCCCGAGTGGCCACGGTGCCCTCGGGCGAAGGGTGAACGGCTCGCTAGATTTAGTACTTTCGGCGAACGCGCGCGCGTGCGCGCGCGTTCAGGCCCCTCAAATCAGTGAACTGCTACGGTCGTTCCACCCGGCGAGAGCACCGGTTCACGTGGGCAGGACACCGCATCGTCCGCGACTCGGCGCCATGAGATCGGCCATTCCGCAAGATGGGCCGGGAAGAAATCGCGCAAGGTGTCGTGCCGTTCCTGAAGATGAAACGGCTCGATGCCGAGAACGAGGCGAGAGCGGCCGATCGGGGTAAGTTTCGGAAAGCGGGCTCTTCGTGAGATCCCCCGCAAGCGCCCCCGAACGGCAGGGCGACCGGCATGACCGAACGGGCGATTCGGCAATCGTCCGCACCGAGGATAGCTCGGGTTCTAATCCGGCCGAGCCCATACGACAAGCGGGGTAGAACCCATTCCCCGAAAATTACAGAATCCTCCCGGCAAGTGTAAATGCGTCACCGTCATCAGGGATCTTCGGTGACGTTTCCCGCTCTTCCCCCGGAGACCATCCTTGGCGTTTCCGAGCGGGAGATCGGCCAGTGGGACTTCCCGTTGCAGCTGCGACAATCTCCGGTCGCCCGGATCGTTACCCGGTTCCTTCTCACGGACGAGCGATTGATCGTGCTCCAACTGCCGACGGCTCGGAACGGATCGAAGCTTGCGGGACTGCTCTCGCGGAGCAAGCCCGCGTCGAGCTTCACGCAGGAGATGGGGAGGTGGCACGTAATGCTCAACTCAAGGTTGAAGGACCTCCCCGAGCCGACCCTCGGGCGGGTCCGTTTCAGCGGTCCGAGCGCTCTACCTAGCAACCGCGCCCTGGTGGTGGGAGCGAGGAACTTCCCGGTCGGGGAGGACCCGGGTGCAGAAGCAATGGCGACCCGCGTCCGAGCGCAATGGGTCGGCGCACAGGACTCCCGACTCCCACGCTGAGCCCCCCGACACGGGGTGGCCGCGCGCGGGCCCCCGAGACTACCCGTTCGATCGAAGCTGCACTGCTCCCCGTCAGGAGGGGGTAGAGCCAATTCGCTTCCGTCCGATCCCCGACCCGGCATCCGCGCGTTGAGCGGAGGCCAACGACCTTTCGGTTCTTTCTTGGACCGGCTACGGGAGCGCGGGCAGGTGCTTCACGTCAAGGGCCCGTCGTGCCGAACCCGTCTCTTGGAGACCCCGAGCGTACCGAAAGTTTCGCGAAAGGAGGGGTCAGAATTTCGGGACCCGACAGGATTACTGACAGCGAGGGGTGGGCGTCGGCCCGGAACTCCCGGCGAGTCCGGCGGACCATCTCTACCGGATCCCTCATCTCCGCCTTCGAATAAAGGGGGCGCCGGCAGCTCGGGCCGTCAGCGGATTACGGAACATTCGCTTCAGGTCAGGAAAATCCGCCAGCTCGGGTAGTCGGAGCGTCATCCTCGGCGTTCGGACGGGAAAGCGAACGCGCTGCAGGCGGTGGGTGCGGGAGACTGGGGCGGTCATGACACGGGGGACCCTCGCTTCTGGTGGTAGTAATCCTCGTACGTCGAACCGGTTTCGTTCGAAGGCCGCCTCGACCGACCGCGCGTGGTCAAGCAGATATTGGCACTTCGGTCGCATGGGGCTCGGGAGTCACGCAAGCCCTTCGCGCACCCCCTTCGGCCGCTGGTGACGACGCTCTGGCAGCTGCTGGGGGAGACATTGCTCTCCGGGTGCACTGGCTCAAGGCAGAGTAGCCGGGTGGGTCAATACTTTCGCGAAATGAGGGTCAAGAGTTTCGCGAACGCACACGCGGCGTCATTTTGAGACCGTGGGGTGCCCGGGTCCATCCCTCTCGGGGTCCGTCAGCCCCCGGGAGGGTTTCGCGGGTCGATGGTTCGCCGGAGGGGGACCGACCGTACGGGGGGCGTAGCGAAGCACCGCGTAGGAGAACGGCTGGCGAATGCCCCACGGGGTCCGATGGAGCTCGCGTCCGGAGCGGACCAGGCGGAAGTCGGTCCCAAACTCACGGGCGAGGCCCGTGGGGGAATACCGCGCCACGGGAAGACCGCTGCACGTATCCGGACCGTCAAGCGCAAAGGATGCGACGACCACCAGTCCGCCCGGCGCCAAGCACCGGCGTAGGTGCGCCAGATAGGCGGCTCGATCCTTCTCTCGGGTCAGGAAGTGGAACACAGCCCGGTCGTGCCAGACGTCGAACGTTCCCAGGCGGGGCCGGCAGAGAAGATCCGCTCGCACCCGGCGAACCGCTGGGGTTCCCGTCCCCGCGCGCGCCGCGGCGCGTTCGAGAGCCGGCTTCGCCACGTCCACGACGGTGACGTCCCGGAATCCGAAGGCGGCCAACCGCTCCGCCAAGGAGGAGGATCCGCCCCCGGCATCGAGGATGCGGTCCTCCGGGCGGGCGTAGGTCCGGATCAGCTCCGCCGACCGCCGAGGCTCGTCCTGGTGCCAACTCAGTTCCTCTTCCGACCGGGTCCGGTAGATCCGTTCCCAGTGGGCCCGTCGCCGTACGGACGGCGAGCGCCGGCGCGGGGACGCACTCCGGGCCGCGGTCGGCGTCATCTCGGCGGGCCATGACCTCGTCCCTACTTGGTTGTCCCCTCACCGCCCGGCCCTTCCGGTAGGTTCCGCCCTCCGATCCACCCCGGGTCTGCTCCCCGACTCGATTCGGATCCTCGTGGACGGGTCAGGTTCGGTCTCATCGATCGTTCCCAGCGCGAGGCTCCTGCGGAGGGAGGGACCGTGCTGAGGTCGGGGACGATTTGCGTCTCCGTGACCGAGGTGAGCTCTCGGACGCAGACCCAAGATCCGAGTGCGCTGCTCGGTTTCCGGCAGTTCGGATCGAACCGGATGCCACGCGGACCCGGGACGGTCGCGGAGGGCCGATCGGTGGGCGTCGGAGGGCCGGGCCTTCGCGGGCGGTCGATCGGAGTGGTCCTCCGCTCGCAGGGACGGGAACGGTGGAGCGACCGGGAGGCGGGCGACGGCGGGGGATGTGCGAACTTCGTGGCCGTGGCCCCCGGGAAGCAAGAGCCGGGCGTCGAGCCGATTCTACTTCCGTCACGCCGCGACCGGGCCCCCCCGCCGACGCGAGGGTCCCGGCTCGGACGCCCGCCGCGCGCTACGAGGGCGGGGACGGAGGCTCGGTCGGAGTCGGAGCGGGCGGGAACCCTCGGTCGCCCCGACGGCGGCGCCGGATCAACAGGCGCCCTACGCCCACCGCCACCACCGCGATCGCGACGAGCGTTCCGACCAGGATCTCGATGCCGCCGGCCCCGCCCGCCGAACCGCCCCCCCCGAGGCCGCCGGGCGACCCTCCGCCGCCCGTACCGGTCGAACCGGTCACCGAGATGTTCGCCTCCGCGCTCCGCGAAGAGCCGTTGAGCGTCGCGGTCACTTCGACCTGGTCGCTCCCGACCGTGGTTCCGGCGTCGAAGGCGGAGGTCACGGGGTCGAGTTGCGGGTTGATGTGCCCGTCGTCCCCCCGGAACGTCCAGTGGTATTGGATCGACGACGGGCACGTCGCCGAACAGACGGGCTCCGCCCGGAGGATCTCGGCCCCGCCGGTCGCCACCGACGAGGTCGCCGGGTCGATCCCGAGCGACGTGATCGTGGTGAGGTCGGCGGAGATGTTGATCGTGGCCGCGGGGCTGGTCGCCGAGTACCCCTCGTCCCACGCCCAGACGCTCACCTGCTCGCGTCCGGTCGCCGAACCGGCGGTGAAGGCGACCGTGCTGGTGTTCGTCGCGTTCAGCGTCCCCAAGCCGCCGGAGAGGGTCCACTTGAACTCGATCGTTCCGGTACAGTACGGGGAGCCGGTCGTGCTGCTGCATCCGGGCTGCGCCGTAAGGTCGACCGTCCCGCCCGGGACGGTCGTCGATAGCGCGGGCCGGACGGCGACCGAGGTCAGGTAGGTGTAGCTGGTTCCCGTCAGATCCGCGGCGGTGGCGTTGGCGGCGGTGAGGTTGCCGAGATAGGCGGTCGCGCTGAGCTCGAACTGTCCGGTCGCCGCGCCGGCGGTGAAGGCGACGTCGGGGCCGTCCGTGGTGTTGAACGTGCCCGCCGGGACGGGCGACCCGTAGGCCCCCCATACGATCGCGATGCCGGTCGGGCAGCCGGGCGTGCAGGCCGGGGTGGCCACGAGATCCTGCACCCCTCCCGCGAGGAGGATCGTGCGGGAGGGGGTCACCGAAAGCGAAAGGAGGCGCGGCACGGCGCTCGCCGCGATCGTCACCGGGACCGGGGCGCTCTGGACCCGGGTGCCGTTGAGGGTCGCGTTGACGAAGACGGTCTCCTCCCCCGGGGCCGCCCCCGCAACGAAGTTGGTTCCAATCCCGGTGGAGTACGTGAGGTTCCCGAGCGGGTTCGTAAGGGTCCAGTTGAACGCGAGCAGGGTGATCGGGCACGGCCCTCCGGTGCAGTTGGCCGAGGCCTGGAGCCCGACCTTCTGGTGGGGGTCCAGCGTGAGCTCGTACGGCTCGATCGCGACGGAGCGCAGCTGCTGAGTGAGGGGATAGGTCTCGATGCGCCCGGTCGCGTTCTTGGTGATCCCGTTCGCGGAAACCACGACCGAGATTGTGGCGTTGCCACCCGCCGCTCCCGCGGTGAAGTAGGCGGAGCTCTGGGCGCCGTTTAGGTTCCCCAAATCCGGCGTGAGGTTCCAGGTGTAGCGGCTGTAGATCGATAGCGGGCAGGAGTTGTTCTCGCAGGTAAGCACGGCGGAGAACGTCTGGGACGCCCCGGGGTCGACCGCCGCGAACGACGGGGAGATCCGGACGCCGGTGATCACGCCGAGGCTCCAGAATATCTGGATGTCGACGGAGAGCGCGGAGACGTTCGCGCTGCCGAACGAGGCGTTGACGGTGAGCCGGGTGCTCCCGTTCCCGGAGCCCGCGGTGAGGAGCACGTTCGCACCCGAGGAGGTGTTCAGGGTGGCGAGCGGCGCGGTGAGCGACCAGAGGAATCGGATCCCGGCCGGGCACGGACCCCCGCTGCAGGAAGGCACGGCGCTGAAATTCTGCACGCCGCCGGGGGCCAGGATCGCCCCGTCCGGGGTGATGTTGACCGACGCGAGCGTGCCGTTGATGTCGGGGCTCGGCGGGGCCGACAGAGGCGCTCGGGCCGTCGCCGATCGGTCGGACCCTACCGTGGGTGTCGGGGTCGCTACGTGGCCCGCGCCGGTCGGTCCGGCCGACAGGGCCGATACCGATGCGGGCGCGGCGGAAACGGGGCCGAGCGACAGGGTACCCATCACGATCAGGATCGCGGCGACCCACGACCAATTCGCGCGCCGAGTGAACCCCATCGGCTGCGTATCTGGTGGGCTCAGGTAGAAGAATCCTTGGGCGGGCGGACATCCCTGCGGGCGGGCCGGGGCAGGCCGGGTCTCGGACGGGAAGCCAACCTCTTCGGGTCGTCGGCGGCGAACCACGCGGGCCGTCGGTCGAGACGGGGGCGCCGGTAATCCGCTACCGACCCCATGGGTCGGAAGACCCGCCTCGTTCAGCGCCCGGGCGCGCGCGGGTGCCGGCGGCAGCGCCCTCCGTCGAGCCGGATTACGATCCACCTTCGTGGGGGGAGCGACCGGCCGGCGGAACGACCGCATAGCCGGCGAGTCGCTCTTGACCCTGCTCCGCATCGGCCCGATGCTCCTCGGCGAGGCTCGGGCCGACCATCTCCGGCTCGGGCGATCGGATCCCGTCCGGAACCGCCGGCTCGTGGAAATCGGCGGTCGAGTAGACGTCCTCGAGTCCCCAACGGGGAGATCGGGCTCGGAGGCTGCGGATGATCACATCCGTGGGACCGGAGTGCGATTCACCGACCGGGCTCGGCATCTCGAATCCGCAGCCGCGGCATTTCACGTAGAGAGTCGGCAGGTGCGGCCTCCCGAGGCCATCGACGCGATCCCTATGGTCCGACCGCGACCCGGCGATTACGACCGCAAGATCGGGGGAGGTCCGTACGAGCCGGATACGCCGCGGGCCGGCTACCCCGGTCGATGCACTCGCCCACCCGGCCTCCGCTCGCATCGTGCGGGACGCCGCCGGCCAACCGGACCCGCTCCCGTCCCCGGATGGGCCCCTTGCGGCGGCCCCCGCGAGGAGGTCGGTGCGTGCCGGCCGTTGTCGCCGGCGCCACGACAATGGCCTTATGGCTCATCGGCCCGGTCGGACAATCGCCGCCGTTCACTCAGGCACCGGAGCGCCATGAGCGCCATCCTCGAACTGCCGACAGAAATCCAGTCGTTCCTCGGACGTCCGCCCTCGCAGACGCTGCTCCTGCGGGGCCCTCCGGGGACGGGCAAGACGACCCTGTCGCTCGCGCTGCTGTCGAACTTCCGGGGGGGCCGCTTCCTGATCTCGAACCGGGTCTCGGCCGCGGAGCTCCAGCGGGAGTTCCCGTGGGTCGGCAACGGCGGACGGATCGAGCTCGTCGACGCCGCGGGCCGCTCGGAGGGCGTCAAGGAGGCGGCGAGATTCGTCGCCCAGCTGGGCGAGCTGGTCCACGCCCCCGAGAAGGAGGAGAGCCTTCGCGGGCTGTGGCTCCCTCCCCCGGTCCAGGAGGCGTGGGGGCGGGCCAGCCCCACCAACCCGTGCATGATCGTCATCGATTCGTGGGATGCGCTGGTGGAGCGGTATCTCGGGCCTCCCGCGGCCGGGAGCGGATGGCCCGATCGGGCGGAACTGGAGCGGCTGATGCTCGACCAGATGAGCCAGGGACCGGTCTTCCTGGTCCTCGTCGTCGAGCGCTCCGAGCGGAGCCAGCTGGATTACCTCGTCAACGCGGTCCTCGAGACCTCCGCCGACGGGCGAAGCGGACGGCCCGAGCGCTGGCTCCACCTGCGGAAGCTGCGGGGGACCCGGATCGACAACCCGATCTATCCGTTCACGCTCGAGGGGGCCCGGTTCCAGTGCTTCGCGCCGATGGCCCGCTCCCTGCGGGAGCGGATCGTCCGCCCGGAAGCGGAGCCGGACCCCGTCCCCGGGGCGATCTGGCCGGGCTGCTCCGACTTCGCCTCGGCGTTCGGCCGCCTGCCGGTCGGCCGCATTACCCTCCTGGAGCGCGACCTCTCCGTGCCGACGGAGGCGATGGTGCTGCTGGTGCGGCCGGCCGCGGGCCACGTGGCCCGGAGCGGCGGCCGGGTCCTGCACCTCCTGCCGCCGGACATTGGCCCCGAGGAACTGCTCCGGATGTACCGGGAGCTTCTCCCGACGGAAGAGATCGTCCAACGGGTGCGGATCCAGCCGAGCGCGCCGATCGGCGGGGTGCCCGAGGAGCTCGCGAAGACGATCATCCCCCCGCCGGTCTCGGAGGAACGGGGGACGCAGCCCCGGACCCCCGAAGCCGCCCGGTTCCTGTCCGGAGCCGGTCGGCCGGGCTCCGCCAACCTGTCGATCGTCTGGATCCCCGCCCTGCGGGCGTTCGCCGCGGAGGGGGGCGTGGTCTACAGTCCCGACACCCTGCCCGGCCAGGCGCTCGCCTACCTCAGCGGCGCTCCGGCCCACACGATCTTCATCGGCCCGGAGGACGACCCCCTGGTCGCCTCGCTCCGCCCGATGGCGGCGACCCGGATCCGGCTCGCGTCCCGGGCTGGCCGCGTACTCGTTTGGGGGGAACGACCGACGACCCCGTCGTACGTCCTCGCGGAGGGCGACGAGGGGCTCCAGCGGCCGTGCCGGTTGCTCCGCGTCGTCTGACCGCCGTCCAGTAACCGCGCCATCTCTCCTCCCGGTCGGCTCCGACGGGCGGTTTACGGGGGGCTGGCCCGTGCCGCCGGGTTTCACCGCCCGTGGGCGTCGGGAACGGCCGAAGCCCGAGGCAGGCCAACATCGCTCCGGCCCGGTGGCCGAACGGAGGACCGGATGGACAGCATGTGCGGTCTCGCCTCTCCATACGGTGCAGTCCGCGATCCCTCCCTCGGGACCCCTTGTCTACGCCGGCCGCACGGAGACACGGCCGTGGGCACGCCGTTTTGCCGAAATCGGGACTCGGTCTCCCGGGACCGTTCCAGAAGGGGGCGACGAGCCGGTCGAGCGACCCGGCGGGGGGCGCCCGGAACGTACCGTTCGTCGCCGCTCGACCGTCAGCGGGGCGCGTGCGGCCGGCGGCCCGAGCGCGCCGCGGTGGAAGGGGAGCGGGCCGGCCGACCCGCTCGATGGGTCGCCGTTCTGCCCCCGCGGGCCGGTCGGCGGGGCCCCGGCTTCGATCCCGAGGGCGCACGTCGAGGGGCGCGGGAGCGAGCCGCCCCGGCTTGGGTTCGCACGGTCGTCCGGATCATCGACGTCGGGGCCTCCATCAGCCAGAAGACGTTGCCGTCGGGATCGGCGAATTTGGCCATCTTCCCCCACGGCTCCGTCGTGAGCGGTTGCGGGAACACGACCTTCCCCCCGAGCATCCGGGCGACGACCCGGTCGATCTCGTCCGTGACGAAGGCGATCCCCGTGTCGCCGGGTTCGAGCGGGGCGAACCCGGAGCAGAGGTGGAGGACGAACGGGTCCCCCGGCGGCGCAATCTGCACGGCGTGCCCGGAGCCCCCTACGGTGCGGGAGGCGAACCCGAGGTTCCGCTTCCACCACTCGGCGGAGGCATGTGCGTCCGAGACGACCACGGCCACGTCGGCGAGAGCCAGCATCGAGAGGGGCACGAGCCCGCCCGCCTTAAAACGAAAGGGTCGGCGCCGCTTCGCGTCCCGGCCGCCCCTCCTCGCGGATGGCGCGGCTATGCGGGTCGACGGAGATGTATTGCCGGCCGCCCCGCCGCCGGGATCCCTCGGAGCCTCCGGACTTGCGAGCCCGCCGGATCCGAGGACGTCCTGGGGGACGGCCCCGGCTCGACGCCACCGGATCGGGCAGATGTCGACTACCGGCCGGCGCCGTCGGGAGGCGAATCCAACCGGCCCGGCCCGAGCGGATCCCGTCCGTCGGTCGGGGTCAGATCTGGCGCCCTTCCTGGATCGAAACGGAGCGGATCCGTCGGAGCAAGCCGCTCGCGATCCCCACGAGGAGCACCACCCATCCCAGCAGCGCCGCCGCGGAGACCGGCCAGAGCAGCGCCGCGGAGCCCGTCATCCCCAGGACCGCGTGCGCCGGCGAGCCGCTGTACGCCTGGAAGAGGAGGCTCTCCATGTCGTTCCACGGGGAGAGGTAGAGGAACCACGCCGGCAGCGCGAGGAACAGCTGGGAGAAGCCGAACAGGTAGGAGAGGATCAGCGGAAGGAACTCGACGAAGCTCATGTGGCGCAGGCCGAGATAGTTGACGACCACGAGGACGAGCGCCGTGGCCAGCCCCATCATGAACGCCCCGGCGAGGACGACCACGCCGACGATCCCCGGCACGTTGGCCGGGTAGATCGGCCGTCCGAAATGCGCGCTGAAGAGGACGCTCACGACCGCCGTCATGACGCTGCCGAGGACGAGGGCGACGACCGTCGACGCCGCGATCAGCGACAGGGTGAAGCCGCTCGGGGTGAGCCGGGTGTAGCGGAACCCGAAGGCGAGCGCCGACGTGCCGTAGGTGACGCTGGCGGCGATGGTGATGGACAGCGTCGTCAGCGAGAAGAGGGCGATGACCGCGAACCATGCCGCGGTGTAGCCGACCTCCGCCGCCCGGTCCGTTGCGAGGCCGCTCGAGAAGACGTAGGCGCCGAGGACGAACCAGAACGCCATGAAGACGACCCCCCAGAACCAGAGGGCCGGGTTCGTGAGGGCCGAGCGGGTGTACGGAACGGCGACGCTCATGCGATCCGGTCGAGCAGGTAGTCGAGGTTGCTCGCTCCCTTCATCGGCACCTCTCCGCGGTCCCGTGTGACGGAGATCTCCCCGATGCTCGAACGGAACGTCGCGAGGGCCCCCGGCCGGACCCCCCGGCTGACGTAGAGCCGGTCGAGCTCCCCGACGGCGAAGCGGCCGATGAGCTGGCCGTCCCACATGAAGTAGAGGTCCCAGTCGGGGAACGACGGCAGGAGATCGACCTCGTGGGTGTTCATGACGACCGCCGCCTCCGACCGGGCGAGGAGGTCGATGAGCTTGCGGCGGCGCCCGAAGTCGACGTTGTCGAACGGCTCGTCGAGGAGGAGGAGGCGGGGGGAGAAGCCGAGGGCGAGCAGGTCGCCGACCAGCTTCTTCTGGCCGGTCGAGAGCCGGAACAGCGGCCGGGCGAGGATCGTCCGGAGCCCGAAGGAGTCGATCCACTGCCGCACCTCCGTGTCGGGCCGGCCCTGGAGGCGCGCCCAGAGCGAGACGAGTCCGTCGACGCGCACGGTCATCAGCGCGTAGACCTCCTCGAGATTGGTGCCGACCCCCGTCTCGCCGCGGACCGTCCGTACGTCCCGGCCGAGAACGCGGACGACGCCCTCGGAGACCGGGCAGAGCCCGAGGGCCGCCCGCAGCAGGGTCGACTTGCCGGAGCCGTTCGGCCCCACGACCACCGCCTTCCCGCCGGGAGGGACGGTGAGCGTCGCGCCGACAAGGGCGTCCCGGTCGGAGCCGGGGTATCGAACCGACACCCGGTCGAAGGCGAGCGCCGGGGAGGCGGCCGCCTCGATCCCTCGGGCCGGAGCAGAGGCGAACACGGCCACGAACCGGCGAACGAGGAGGGGCCTTAAATTCGGTTCGGCGGCGGCCCTGGCCCGGCCACGACGGCCTCGGGAGGCGGGCGGCACTCTCGACGCCGCTAAATGGGCCGCCACGGTTTCTCCGGCGGCATGGCCCCTTCCGGTGTTCCCCCCGGCCTACGGTCGGCGGTCCTGGAGATCCTCCGGAGCGCCGGCGGCGTCCTCCGTCGTCGCAAGATCCTCGAGGCGCTCGAGCAACGGGGGCATCGCCTCTCGCTGGCGGGGCTGAACCGCCTGCTCGACGAGACCCGGCGCGACGGCGCGACGGAAGAGACCCCCGACGGCGTGCGTCTCCTGCGCCCCCCTCCGTGATGCGTCGGACCGATAGGCTCGGCGATCTTAGCCCGACCGCCCGCTCGTTCCGCCCCGATGGGGGAACGTCCCCCGTCGATCGGCGGGCGGGGCGTCCCCGCCCCGGCCCGCGATCCCGGGCCTCGACGGGAGCCATCGACCTCCGACCCCGGGATCGCAGGCGGCGGCGCGGGTAGCGCCTCCGCGCCTCCCGGCCCTGTCCCGTCCCCCCAGATTCGAGGCTTTCCCACCTTCGGTGGAGCGGGAGCCGAAACCGTCGCCGTTCTGGTCGCGGCTACGGCGTAGCTCGCCGGGGCGGCCCGCACAGCACGCCTTTTGACCCGGCGAGGCCCGCGGGGTTTCGATGGATCTCTTCACCCACGTCATCTTCGCCTACCTGCTCTCCTTCGTCATCTGGGGTCCGGCGGCGCCCCAGTACATCGCCGCCGGCGCGCTCGCCGGCGGCCTTCCCGACGCGGATGTCCTGCTGTTCCCCCTCGCCCGTTGGTTCCCCTCCCTCCACCACCGCGGCGCGGTCCACTCGCTGATCGGCGTCACCCTGATCGCCGCGGTCGGGAGCGTCCTCGTCCCGTACCTCCCGTTCTTTGTCCACGCCTCCACGTTCGATTACTTCCTCGCGATGGAGGTCGGGGGCCTGTCGCACCTTGGCCTCGACGCCTTCACGAACTACGCCGTCCGGCCCCTCGCCCCCGCCTCCCGCCGGCCGATCCGCCTCGACGCGGACGTCGCCGTCAGCACGGTGACGATGGGGATGACCGCGGCGACCCTGGTGGTGCTGATCCTCGAACGGGGGACCGTCGCCTTCAACCTCTGGGTCGAGACCGCCTGGATCCTGGTCGGGATCTACGGCGCCTACCTGCTGCTCCGGGGGATCGCCCGGATCCGGGCCGGCGCGGTGCGGACCCGGCTCGGCTTCACCGAGCTCGTCCCGAGCACCAACCCCTGGCGGTGGCTGCTGGTCGACGAACGGGAGACCGCGGAGCGGTATCGGATCCGTTTCCGGCGCCTCACGCTCGGCCGGGACGACCTCGGCACGGAGCGGCTGCTGGACGTGCCGAAGCACGCCCCCCCGGCCGGGCCGGTCGCCTCGCCGGCGCAGGCCCTCGCGCAGACGTACGAACGGGCGATGGCGGAGAGCGACTGGCTCGCCGACCGCCACCACTTCGGCGAGGCGGTCGAGCGCGGCGACGTCTACGAGGTCTGGTGGTACGTCCTCTCCCAGGGCCGGGGCCGGCGCGCCTACGGGGTGCACGGGGAGGTCGATCGGGCGACCGGGGCCGCCCGGCTCCGCTCGGGGTTCATGCGGCTGCCGCCCCTGTCGGACTCCGCGTAAGTGCGCACGGCTCCCCGGTCACCGTTCGGGGGTGGGGAGGGGGCCTCCTCGGGAGGCCCCCGGGTCGGAGCCGGCTCAGGCCGGCGGGGGGGGCGGCGGGGTCGAGACGACCGTCGCCTGGGCGGTAAACGTCTGGGGCGCCGACGGCTTGAACAGGATCGCCAGGATCCCGCCGATCAGGGCGAGGATGAATCCGAGGATGAACCCGCCGAAGGCGAACGGGAGGCTCACCACCGCGAAGACGATGGCGAGGATCCCCATCACGGTGTGAAGCTGCGGCGCCACGAGCATCACGATGCCGACGACGAGCGTCAGCAGTCCGATTGCCAGGCCGACAAACAGCAATCCGCTGGCGAAGCCGAAGCCGATGGCCGCCAAGAACGTGCCCAGCGCCGCCAGGATCGCCCCGGCCAACAGGATGAAGACTCCACCCACAATCGTCAGTACGCCGCCCGCGATCGGTCGTTCCATGCCTCCCCGCACGGAGCGTGCCTCCCCTTAAACCTACCGATTTTGTGGTTGCTACGCCCCGGCGATGCTGGCGGGCGTCTCGAACGGCCGGATGCCGTTCCGGTGACGCGGTCGAAAAATACCCGGGAGGGATGGGTCGCCGATCTATGGGGTGGGGTGGGATCAAGAACCTGCCGCCGGACGGGGACGTCTTCGGCGGCCGCCGGCCGCCGCCGAACATCGTCGACGAGGCGATCCAGGGGAAGGTCGTGGGGCTCCCCGCGGCCCGCCAGCCCCTGTTCGCGGACCTCAAGCGGAACCTCCTGCATCAGGACTACCTCCGCTACTTCGACAGCGCCCTTCTCTGCGCCCACGTGCTCGAAGAGGTCGAAGGGGGGCGGTATGCCTCCGCGGCGCTGCACGACGTGGTCGAGCCGGCGCTGGCGACCGCGCTCGAGCAGCTCCAGGCGATCCGGACCGATGCGGAGCGGGCCGCGGCGGCCCATCGGCCGCTGCAGTACGACCCGCTCCCTTCGATGGGCGAACTGTACCGGAGAGCGCGCCCGATCGCGGCCGCCTTCCCGTCGGCCCGGGGCGCCGCCGAGTTCGACGCGACCTACGAGTCGATCCGCGCGGCGGTCGCATCCCCCGCGAGCCGATGATGCCGGCCGCGGGCGGTCGAGGGAGAGCGGCGGGCCGCTCCGCTCCCTTTGCGGAGGCGTCACCGTGAACGAGCCCCGCCGTTTCTGCCGGTTCTCGGCCCGGCGGGAGGGGAACGAGTTCGGGATGCAGGTCGACGACCCCGACGGCTTCTGCCTCTCGTGCTTCCTCGTCCTCAGCCCCCACGGCGCCCCCGACGAAGTGCTGGTCGGCCGGATGAACCCGGCCGCGCCGTGGTCGACCCTCGGGGGGCTCAATCCCGGCCGGGTCGCCGCGCATGCGGGCGGCTGGGTGCTGCCGGCGACCCAGTTGCTGATGCGCGAATCCCCCCGGGAGGCCGCGGAACGGATCCGGGGGGAACTTCTGGGCGGGATGTCGGTCGCCTTCGACCCCCCGATGATCTTCTCGGAGGTCGGCGCGCCGCGCCGGTTTCCTCAGGCGACCGGGCACTGGGACCTGATCTTCCTCTTCCGCGGCCGATTCTCGGGCGGGGTCCCGCCGCTCCCCGGGGTCTGGAGCGACCTGCGGTCGGTCGACCTCCGCACCACCCCCCGATCGGCGTTCGCCCGATCGCACGACGAAGTGTTGGACCTGGTCGGACTCTCCCCCGGGGGGAGCCCGTAACCCGGGCGCATTCCGGCCGCGAACGGCGGAGGCGGCCGCCGGCCGCGCCGCCGGGTGGCCCCCGGCGCGGCTCAACCGGCCGCGGGCTCAGAGGTACTTCCGCTCGGTAAGGCAGTACCAGCGCGAGTAGGGGGCCGCCCAGGCCATCGTCCCGCCGCAGCGGGGGCACCGGCCCGTCGGCACGTTGGGCGGCACCTGGGGTCCCGCCGGCTCGTTCGTTTCCGCCCACGCGGCCTGCGGTGGCGGGGCCGCGACGGGCGCTCCGGGGCTCGACGCCGCCGCGGGCGGAGGCGTCCAGGACGGAGCCGGCGCCCACGGCTGCCCGCGGGCGGCCCAGAGCTGCCAGAGCGCGAGGAAGAAGAGGACGATCGCGACGACGGCGAGGTACCATCCGACATCGGCTCCCCAGCCGACGTGGACGCCGTTCGCGGAGAGGGAGCCCCAGAACGACGAGCAGGGGCTCGAGCCGCTCGGGCAGCCTCCGCCCCCGCCGGTCGCGGTGCCGTCCGTCGTGAGCGCCCCCGGCTGGGCGCCGGCGGCGAGGGGGGGCAGGACGATCGCGGCGACGAAGCCGACGAGGGCGAAGAGGAACGTGTAGCGCGCGGCCGCCCGGCCGCGGGGACCGGCGAGGACCCCGAGGTAGCCGAGGGCCGTTGCCACGAAGCCGGCGATCGCCGCGGTCACGCCAAGCCCCAGGATCGCCTCATACAGCTGGCCGACGTGGACGAGTCCGCCGGTCGTGTACAGCGCCGAGACCGTTCCGGCGGCCGAACTCGCCGTCCAGTAGGTGGACCCGGGGTAGAACTGGATGGTCTCGCTCGCTCCGGCGCCGGTGCTGGAGAAGCCCCACCACGACACCGCCATGGAGACGACGAGCACGATCGAGCCGATCAGCAGCAGCGTCGACGCCGTGAGGCGGAGCCGACGGGCGCTCGTGCGCCGCTTCACCGGCGACAGCCGCGTCACGAGCGGCGGTCGGTACTCCGACGGGGAGGTCGACGGCGGGTCGGTCGACGGGGGAGGCGATTTGGGGTCGGAAGTGGACGCCATGCGTTGGGCTCCGACCCGTAGAAGGCTGGCCCGAGGCAGATGAACCTATCGATGGGCCGGCGGCCCGTCCCGGCGGGGGCCGGGACGCTCCGGCTACCCTGGCCCGCGGTCTCCGGTGGGGGAGCGAGGCGGGCGGCGGGGCCGCGCTAGCCGGGGAGGCGGAGCGGGCGGCCGTCGACCTCGACCGTCGCGCCGGCGTTGACCACGATCCCGCCGAAGTTGCACTGGTTCTTGCCGCCCGGCAGGAACGAGTTCCCCCCGACGGAGACGAGGACGGCCCCCGCTTCCCGGTCCTCGAGCTGCGGCGTGTTCGGGAGCTTCGGGTTGACCCCGATCGAGAGGTAGCCGGGGCGGTCGCGGCCCGCCTTCGCGGTCCGGTACGGGGTGTCGAACAGCTCCGCCCCGCCGGCGTCGAAGTGGTGGTCGACGAGCTTCCCGTCCCGGAAGGTGAAGACCCCTCCGGTCGCCTTCGCGGTCTCCGAGAAGCTCGCCCGGTTCGCCCGGATCGTCCCCTCCGCGGTCCGGCTGTCGAGGGCCACGCGGACGGCGCCGGCGGGCAGGAAGTTCAGGATGCGGAACCGGCTCGCCATGTCGTCCGGGGTGACGCGGCCGAAGTCTCGGACCGGAGCCCCCCCGGCAAGCCGCAGGGTAAGGTCGGTCCCCGCGTCGTCGTGGATCCGGATCGAACGGCCCCGTTCGAACGCCTTCGCGATCGGCTCGCCGCTCCGTTCCAGGACCGCCGGGTCGACGAGCGCCCCCTCGAAGACCTGCTGCGTCCATGTCTCGAGGTCGATCCCGTAGGTCTCGGCGAGGTTCGGGAACGGCCGGCCGATGTCGAGCCGCGTGCCCCGCAGCTTCGCCCGGTGGGCGACGTCGTACCATTTGTCGTTGAAGCCGAAGATCTTGTTGCGGCGGGCGGGCGGGAGCCGCTCCAGGCGGAGGCGGTCGCCGACGTTCCACATGTGGATGTAGACGTTCGTCTTCGCGAGCGCCGCCCACTCGTGGGCCGGCGCCGCGCCGAGGACGGCGTCCTCCTTCGCGTCGACCGAGTCCCAGAAGGCGTCCTCGTCCTCGTACAGCAGGAGCGGGTGGGCCTTCAGCCGGCGGGCCTCGCGGGCGAGGGCGACCGCCCACGGCAGCGTGTGGCTCCAGCCCTCGATGATCACGTTCTCCCCGGGCTTTAGCCGGAGGTTGCGGGTCAAGATCGCGCGGGCGAGCTCGGATTCCCGGGTCGGCGGGGGGGAACGGGCCATGACCTTGGGAGCGGCCGGTCGTACTTATACGGCGAGCGGGGGCAAACGACTCAAGTCCGTGCGGGATGGAACCCCCATGTCCCCCGCACCGACCTCCGGTTGGGCATCGTTCGGCCTGGAAGTGCTCCGCGCCACCGACTTCGACCGGAACCGCCTGCGGCGGGCCGGTACCTACGCCGTCTGTTTCGGCGCGACGTGGTGTCCGCCGACGCAGGGGTTCGTCCCGAAGTTCGTCCGCCAGCCCCGGACGGACGGCGTCACCTACGCGATCGGGGACATCACCGAGATGGAGAGCCCGCTCTGGGACGACCTCTCCATCGAGATCACCCCGACCCTGATCGTCTTCCGGGACGGCGGGGAGATCGCCCGGTTCCCCGGACGGCCGGGGAGCGGCCTCGGGGAGGCGGACCTTTCCGCCCTGGCCCGAACGCTCGCCGGCCGGCCCGCGCCCTCGGCCCCCCGTGGGGCCGGTTCGCCGCCGTAGGCGGCGCAGGGCAGGAACACTTCCCCCTTCGGCTGGGTCGCGCGCGGGACCGCGAAGATGGCCGCCGGCCGACCCGGAGGAGCGACCGGGGTCACCCCCGACCGATCGACGGTCCGGGGCTACGCACCGTCCTGGGCCGAAGCGGCGCCGACGGTCGCCGGGTCGACCTGGAACAGCCGGAGGGCTCCGCGGGTCGACGCGGGACGCCGAGGCGGCGGCAGCTCGCGGAGGCCCCGGGCGCGCAGCTCGCGAAGCACCGCCCGGTAGGCGGCCTCGGGGACGGGCGTCCGGCGCGCCGGGCCGGTCCCGATCCAGTAGTCGGGGCGAGGCGCCGTTCCGGATCGGCCCCCCGAATCGGGAGCGTCGGCCGGCGCGAGCGGAGGCTCCCAGAGGAAGACGAGCGCGCCGGACCGGCCGAGGGGCAGGGCCCACTGCCGCCGGCCGGGGCCGAGGAACCGCACGCCGTCGGGGCCGACCGCCAGCCCGGTCGACAGCGGGGGACGGGCATACGGCAGCCCCCAGCCGGCGAGCCCGATCGCCGCCGCGAGGCCGAGGACCGTCGCGATCGTCGGCCAGCCGAATCCCCGGAGCGTCCCGTCGGCGACCGCCCCCGCCGCGTAGAGCGCAGCCACCCCGAGGACGAACCCGCCGCCGATCCAGCGGGCGGCGGCGCGCTGCCGCCGGGATTCCGGGTCGGCGACCGGGGAGAGGTCGAACCGCTCCTCGACCTGCCCGGAACCCTCCCCCACGGCCGGCACGGCGGCGGAAGGGAGCCCGGGGGGATGAAGGCGCGGGGCACGGTCGGGTTAAGCCTGCGCGACCGTAGCCGCGGCATGGTCTACCTCGCCGACGAAGGCAGCGAGTTCGACGCCCCGATCGACGTCGTCTGGAAGTACCTCACCGAAGGCTCTGCGCACGACCGGGTCCATCGGTCGACGCGGAACGGGCGGTTCGAGCCGCTGACGCACTCGTCGTTCACCTACGCGGCGGAGCGGGAGGTCGACGGCGCCTGGCAGGCGGAGGCGATGCGGATCACGGTCCTCGAGCCGGTGGCGATCGCGACCGTCTTCCTCGAGGGCCCGTTCGCCGGTTCGAAGATGGTCTACGTCTACAAGCCGCGGGGGGCTCGGACCGGGATCGACGTCTACGGCGACTTCACCTCGGCGTCCCTCGCGCCGGAACGGCTCGAGCGGGCGATCCGGTCGATGCTCGACACCGAGTTCCGCGAAGACGCCGGCCCGATCGCCCGTCTCGCCGCCTCCCGGTGAGGGTCGGCGGCCCGACGACCGTCCCGGGAGCCTGCTCGGTCCCGCGTCCCCTCAGGCGGAGGCGGCTTCGGCGGCCGGGGCGAAGTCGATCGTGGTGAGCGAGAAGCCGCCCCAGAGGAACTCGCTCGATACGATCCGTCCGCGGAAGCGGTCGCCGACGGCCCCCAGGAGGACGAACCCCGGCGCGAGGTCTCCCTCCGGTTGGGCGATCGCCCACTTGCGGCGGTCGAACCGGAGGAGCCCCGGCACGTCCCCGGCCGCGAGCAGCGCCGTGATCTCGCGGTCGACCGCCTCCCCCTCGGGCCAGCGGGCGTCGGGGGCCGGGTTCATCCGGGCGAAGTTGTGGAGCACCGAGCCGGTCGCGACGAGCAGCACCCGCTTCGGCTCGTCGGCGAGCGCGGCGGCGATCGCCGCGCCCCAGCGGACGTGGAGGTCGGGATCGCCGCGCTGGATCGAGGTCGGCACGACCGGGACGTCGGCGGCCGGCAGCAGGTGGAGGAGCGGCGCCCACGCCCCGTGGTCGAGCCCCCACGCCTCGGTCGCCTGGGCCGGGACGGACCGTCGGGTCCCCTCCTCGACGAGGCGGCGGCCGAGCGGTGGGTCTCCCGGCGGCGCGTAGCGGACCCGCTCCAAGGACGGCGGAAACCCGGCGAAATCGTAGATCTGTTTCGGGCGGGGGGCGACGTCGACGTGGAAGGCACCGGTCGCGACCCAATGGGGGGAGACGACCACGACCGCCTCCGGGCGGAGCCGTTCGGCGAGGCGCAGGTCGTGCAGGGCGGTGGCGGTCGCGGCGGAGGCCCCGGCGAACGCCGACGGGGCGATCAGCGTCGGCGCGTTCGGGACGAACAGCGCGCGGACGAGCGGCACGGGAGCCCGACCCGGCCGCTCTCAGGCGGTCGGCTTCGCCGCCGCGCGGACGCCCTTCATCGCCTCGCCCCAGGCGGCGAGCTGCGCGAGCATCACCTCGGCGACCGCGGCCTTCGACGGATCCGGCTTGAAGGTGCGGAAGTTCTCGAAGTCGCTGAACAGCGAGAAGAAGACCTGGGTGCGGACGTCGGCGATCTGGAGCTCCGCCATGATGAGGCGAAGGTGCTCGACCGCCCGGACCCCGCCGGCGCTGCCGTAGCTCACGAACGCCGCGGCCTTGTTGTTCCACTC
>JAKABH010000066.1 GCA_021801925.1 Thermoplasmata archaeon
GAGAACTCCCGGCCGAGGTAGGCGCGGACGAGCTCCGCCGCCGGGCGCTGGCCGCCGGGGATCAGGATCTCCCGGGCGTACCGGGCGGCCGTCTCGGGGTCGGTGAGGTTCCCCTTCGCGAGGAACGGGCTCAGGAGATCGCGGGCGATGACGAGGGACCAGACGTAGGTGTAGTAGAAGGCGGAGTAGCCGGTCAGGTGGCCCCACGCCGCCTGGGGATGGTACTCCGGCTCCAGGGGGGTCGAGACGTACCGTCCGAAGACCTCCCGGAACTGCTCGGTCGTCTCGACGCCCGTCGGGTCCCGGTCGTAGAGGTCGAGGGAGACGGCGGCGAGGGCGACCTGGCGGAGCCAGCTCGAGCCGCGGCCGAACGCCTGCGACGCCCGGAGCCGCTCCAACAGCTCGGGGGGGGCCGGCGCCCCGGTGTCGGGGTCGCGGGCGAACCGGCGGAGCGTCGCGGGGTCGCGCGCCCACTCCTCGAACAGCTGCGACGGGGCCTCGATGAAGTCCCACTCCACGAACGACATCGAGGTGTAGAGCCACGGGCCGTGGCCCGAGAAGAGCGAGTGGAGGAGGTGGCCGAACTCGTGGAAGAACGTGACGACGTCCCCATACTGCATCCGGGCGGTCGCGACGGGGACCCCGGGGTCGAGGAAGTTGCAGACGAGCGCCGCCTCGGGGAGCTGGACCCCGCCGATCCCCTCCCGGACGGTGAAGCAGGCGGCGTGGCTGTACTTGCCGTCCCGCGGGACGAGGTCGAAGTAGCAGCGGCCGAGGGGCCGGCCGGCGTGGGCGACGTCGTACGCCTCCACGGTCGGGTGCCAGAGGTCGGAGGCGGCGACCCGGTCGAACCGGAGGTCGAACAGTTCGGCGCAGAGGGCGAAGAGGCCGTCCCGGACCTGGGCGTACGGGAGGTAGGCGCGGAGCGCCTTCGTGTCGACACCGTACTCCTCGCGGAGGATCTTCTGGTCGTAGTACCCCTGGCCGAAGAAGCTCGCATCCCACAGCTCGACGCGGGTCGCCGTCGGCTCGTCCCGACGCTTGCGGGCGAGGACCCGGGCGAGGTGCGCGGCGGCCGGAGCGCGGAGGCGCTCGGCGACGCGGTCCAGGAAGACCCGCGCCGCCTCGGGCCGCTCGATCATCTTGTCCTCGAGGGCGAAGGCGGCGTACGTCGGGTAGTCGAGCGACCGGGCGAGCCGGTACCGCTCGGCGAGGAGCTGGTCGAGGATGGGGACGTTGTCCGGATACGCCCGGTTCATGAACGCCGCGAGCAGGCGGCGCCGCACCTCGGCGTCCTCGGCGTAGGCCATCACCGGGTGGAAGTCGGGGTACTTCGTCGTGAGGCGGACCCGCCCGTCGGGATCCGGGGGGTGGCTCGCCACGAAATCCGGCGGGAGCCCGCGGAGCGCCGACGCGCCGTCGACCTCGATCGACCGCTCGAGCCGGGCGATGTTCTCGTTGTACTGGTTCGCGATCCGGTCGACGAGGTTGGTGAGCGCGACCAGGCGGGCGCGGCTCTCCGGGTCCTTCTCGACCCCCGAGCGGCGCATCTCGCGGGTCATCCGCTCGAGCGCGAACCGGGTCGTGGGGTCGGCCCCCGCCGCGTCGATCCGCCGGAGCGCCCGGTAGACCCGTTCGTCGGTCCGCAGGGCGTTGAAGAACCGGTCCGCCGTCTCCGAGGCGTCCCGGCCGGCCGTGCGCACCGCCTCCTCGGGGTGGACGGCGAACAGGAAGCTGCCGTGGTTCGCCACGTCGCGGACCCCGAGGAGGAGCCGGTCGAGGGGCCGGAGGAACCCGTCGACGGTCGGGGGGTCGGCGGCGCGCACCAGCGCGTCGATCCGGGCCGTCGCGTCGCGGACCGCGGTGGCGGCGAGGCGGCGGAGGTCGTCCGCCGCGGGGGACCAGGTCCGCGGGGTCGTCTCGGGGGTCGCGGGGCTCGCCATGGGGTTCCGGCGACCCGAGCCGGTTCGGCTCTTATCCGTTCCGTCGCCGGCGCTACTGCACCGGGCCGAGCTCGAGGCGTCTAAAGCCGAGGACCGCGAGGGCGAAGGCGACGACCGCGAGCGCGGAGAGGATCGCCCCCGCGACGAGGTCCCCCGGCCCGAAGGAGTGGGTGAACGCATCCCGCACCGTGTTCGCCGCGTAGGTGAGCGGGTTCCCGTAGACGATGATCCGCAGCGCCTCGGGGGTCTTCGCGGAGACCGGGTAGTAGACGGTCGAGATGAAGATCAGGAAGTACTGGAGGACCGACTGGATCGTGAAGTAGAGGTTGGCGGAGCGGATCCGCGAGCCGAGGGCGATCAGGATCCCCCCGAAGAAGAGGCTCCCGAGGCCGATGGTAGCGAGGACGACCAGGATCTCCGCGGCGGAGAGGCCCGGGACCCCGATGAGGGGAAGGGCGACCAGGACCATGATCCCGACCCCGACCAGCGAGAAGAGGAGGGCAGTGACCAAGAGGGCGGCGAGGTACTCCGCCCGCTCGAACGGCCCCGAGAAGAGCTGTTCGACCATCGACCAGCGCCGGTCGAGCCAGAAGATCCGGCCGGCGAGGACGGCGCCGGTGATCATCTGGGAGGCGATCATCCCGGGGACGAGGAAGGCGACGTACGACCCCGACGCGCCGACCGACGGGATCAGCTGGTCGAACATCGTGCCGAGGATGACGATCAAGAACGCCGGCTGCCCGAACATCACGAGGAGGGTGATCGGGTCGAGGTTCGCCACGAAGTTCCGGGCGACGAGCCGGACGACGGGGGGGAGCGTCATCGGCCGGCCCCCGCCCCGACGGGCGGCGACGGCGCCTCCTCGGAGACGAGCGTCACGAACGCCTCCTCGAGCGTCGCCTCCCGGACGGAGATCCGCTCGAGGTCGACGCCGCGGGCGTGCGCCCACCGGGCGAGCGTCGCGACCAGGTCCTCCGCGTTCGCCGCCTGGAAGACGAGCGTCCCGAGCTCGAGGGTGACGAGCCTAAGCTCGCGCCCCTCCCGTTCGAGGGTCGAGCGCAGCTCCGCGACTTCGGAGGGCGTCAGCGGCCGCTCGAACTCCGCCTCGACGCTCCGGGCCCCCCGGTACCGCCGCTTGATCTCGGCGGGCGGTCCGTGCGCCCGGAGCCGCCCGTCCTGCATCACGCCGATCCGGTGGCAGAGCTGGTCCGCCTCCTGGAGGAGGTGGGTGGTGAAGACGATCGAAAGCCCGTCCCGGGCCCGGGCGGCGAGGTAGCCGAGGATCCGTTGCCGGGTGAGCGCGTCGAGCCCGACGGTCGGCTCGTCGAGGAAGAGTAGCTCCATCTCGTGCATCAGCTCCCGGGCGACCTGGAAGCGGCGCCGCTCCCCGCCCGAGAGCGCCCACGGCTTGCGGTCGCGGACCCCGTCGAGCTCGAAGAGGGCGAGCATCTCCTCCGCCCGGCTCTTCGCGGCCTCCCGGGGGACCCCCCACAGGAACGCGTAGAGGGTGAGGTTCCGCTCGACCGTCACGAAGTCGAGGCTCTCCGACTGGAGGACGACGCCCATCCGCGCCCGCTCGGCCCGGCCGCACGCCCGCAGCTCCTTCCCCCAGAGGTAGGCGGTCCCCTCGGTCGGGGGGAGGAGCGTCGTGAGGAGCCGGACGGTCGTCGTCTTCCCCGCGCCGTTCCGCCCGAGGAGGCCGAACACCTCCCCCCGGCCGACCTCGAACTCCAGGTTCCGGACGGCGAACCGATCCGGGGTGTAGGCGAACCCCAGCCGATCGACCCGGATCACCACGTCGTCGCGCGACACGCTCCGCCGTCCATCGGACGCGGACGCGGCCGGGATGGACGGGCCGCCTCTGGCCCCGCCGGGTAATGAAGCGTTCCGTATCGGGGCCCCGGGCCGCCGAGCGTCCCGTCCGGCCGGCGCGGCTGTCGGCCGCTAAATCCGGCGGCCCGCACGTCAGACTGCAAGCCGTTCGTCCGCTGCCGCCCCGCCCCCGGACCTCCGCTCCGCGGGTCGGTCCGGGCCCCGCCCCGGGGCCGGCCCCGCTCGGCTCGGCGACGATCGGATCGATCGGGTTGCCGCGGGGGGATTCCCGAGGAGGTAGGTATATCTGGCCAGCGGGTCCGTCCCCGGACCACCCCGACCCCGGAGGAACTTCGCATGGAACCGGTGATGAGCGACTTCCGCCAGTTCCTGGTCGCCTTCCGCTACCAGCTGCGGTCGTACTTCCGGACGTGGCGGTTCCTCGGCCTCCTGGTCTTCGTCCTCCTCGTCGCGGGGGCGATCCTCGGCCTCCAGCTCCACCGGGGGGTCACCACGGTCACGACCAACAACCCGACCGCCGGCGGCTACCTCTCCGGCTACCTCAGCACCGTCGGCGACGCGGTGATCATCGTCGGCGCGTTCCTGGGCGGGGACGCCCTCGCGGTCGACCTCGCCGGCGGGCCGGGGTATCTCATGCTGTCGCAGCCGGTCCGCCGCAGTTCGCTGCTCGCCGGTCGGTACCTCGCCGCGACGGTCACCGGGATCGCGATCGGGCTCGTCTACTACGTGTTCGCCGCCGGCGCCGTCCAGTACTTCTACGGGACGATCCCCTCGAGCCTGCTCTCCTCCCTCGGCTTCGCGCTGTTGTTCCTGCTCGCGGTGCTCGCCGTCGCGTTCTTCTTCAGCTCGTTCTTCCGGAACCCGACCGTCAGCATCGTCGCCTCGATCCTGATCCTGCTGATCGGCTTCCCGATCCTCACGTCGGTCGGGGAGCTTACGGGGACCGAGCCGTGGTACTCTCTCGACTACGGCTCCCAGGCGATCACCTCCGTCTTCACCTCCAACTTCTCCCACGAGACCACCACGCACATCGGCGCCCTGAAGGGCCGCGGCGGGATCACGCTCACGACGTTCTCCCCCTACCCGTGGGAGGGGGCCGTCATCATGCTGGTCTACTTCGTCGCGTTCCTCGCCGCCTCCTACGTCATCTACCGGTTCAAGGAGGTGAAGGGGTAGGATGCCGTCGATCGAGGCCCGGGGGCTCACGAAGCGGTTCAACGGGACGGTCGCGCTCGACGACGCGAACTTCCGCTTCGACGGCGGCGGCGCGATCGGCTACCTCGGGCCGAACGGGGCCGGGAAGACGACGACCCTCAAGCTGTTCACCGCGTTCCTCCGCCCGACCTCGGGGGCGGCGTACCTCAACGGACGGGAGGTCTCCGCCGATCCGAAGAGCGGTCTCTGGGACGTGGGGGCGCTCGTCGAGGCGCCCGAGCCGTATCCCGCCCTCACCGGTCGCGAGACCCTCTCGATGATCGGGGAATTCCGCGGCCTCTCCCGGGAGCAGATCCGGGACCGGACGGAGCGCTACGCGACCGAGCTCGAGCTCCCGCCCCTCGACCGGAAGACGGCCGCCCTCTCGAAGGGGCAGCGCCAGCGGATCGTTCTCGCCGCGATGCTCCTCCCCGAGCCGTCCGTCCTCCTGCTCGACGAGCCGACGAGCGGGCTCGACCCGGCCGAGCGCGTCATCATCCGCAACCTCCTGGTGCGCCTCAAGCGGGAGCAGCGGCTGATCCTGATGAGCTCCCACCTCCTCCAGGAGGTGACGGAGATCTGCGACCGGGTGATCTTCATCAACCGGGGGAAGATCCTGCTCCAGGACACGGTCGAGAACATCGGGAGCCGCTTCCGCGTCACGAGCCTGGACGTGGAGTTCGGCGCCCCGGTCGAGCTGGCGCGCCTC
>JAKABH010000067.1 GCA_021801925.1 Thermoplasmata archaeon
CCCAGCGCGGTGACGAGGTCGAGCCCGACCAGGAGGTCGTAGTAGTAGTGGACGGGGTCGTGGAAGCGGAACCACGGCGCGTAGCGGGCCCCCTGACGGTGGAGTTCCCGTTCGAGGAAGAACTCCACGCCCCGCTCGACGGCCCGCGCCATCGCCCCGGTCCATCGGTCCCGGGGGTAGGCGGCGAAGGCGCCGAGCGCCTCCCACGAGTCGAGGTTGCGTCCGGAACCGAAGCACGACCAGCCGCCCTTCGGATCGGCCGCCGCGGCGAGCCACTCCATCGATCGCTCGATCCGGGGGTCGTCGACGTACCCCATCCGGAGGAGCGCGCGCGCCATGTTGCCGACGACGCAGAGATGGCCCGTCCCCTTCGAGTTCCCGCCGACCCCGCCGCCGCGGAGGGGAAAGCCGGCGATCCATCGCTCGCACGCCGCTTCGACCGTCGGCTCCGTCCGCTCCGCCCCGAGGTCGGCAAGGACCAGCATCTTCCAGTGGGTCGACGTGTACTTGGGCCGGTACTGGGAGGCGCCGTCCCCCCACCCTCCGCTCGGGTCGCGCTCCCGAAGGAGGTCGGCGACCCAGCCGGTCGTGAGGAGCCGGCCGCGGGCCGCGGCCACGTCCGGGTCCGTCTTCGGGCGGCCCAGGAGCTCGCGGAGCGCGCGCGCCCGCACCGCCGGCTGGGCCGGGTCGAGCAGCCAGTCGAGCGGCCGGGCGGGGGCCGCGGGGGACTTCCGGGCCGGGGACCGCCGGGCCGTCATCGGAACCAGTTGGCGCGGGCGAGCTCCTCGACCTCGGCGCCGCGGCCGCTCAGGACGGCCTTCAGGACGAACAGGCCGAACCCCTTCACCATCTCGGCGCGGATCTTGGGCGGCACCACGAGTTCCTCCCGGTCGACCGTGACCTCCACGAGCGCGGGACCAGGGTGGGCGAGCGCCTGGGCGAGCATCGGCCGCACCTCCTCCGGGGCGTGGGCGGCGAGGCCGAGCATCCCGGCCGCCCGGGCGATCCCCGCGAAGTCGGGGTTCGTGAGCGACGTCGCGAAATCGAGCAGGCCGGCCGCCTGCATCTCGAGGGTGACGAATCCGAGGGAGTCGTTCCGGAAGACGACGACCTTCACGGGGAGGGCGTGCTGGCGCAGCGTCAGGAGATCGCCCAGGAGCATCGCCAGACCGCCGTCGCCCGACAGGGTGATCACCGGGCGATCCGGCGCGGAGAGCTGCGCCCCGATCGCCTGGGGGAGGGCGTTCGCCATCGATCCGTGGACGAACGAGCCGAGCAGGCGGCGCCGGCCCGTGAGGTGGAGGTAGCGGGCGGCCCAGACGGTCGGCGTCCCGACGTCGCAGGCGAAGATCGCGTCCGGGCCGGCGAGCTCGTCCAGGAGGCGGACGACGTACTGCGGGTGGATCTTCCCGCCGGGGGCGGGGTCGGCGGCCAGTTCGTCGAGCCCCCGACGGGCCTTCTGGTAGTCGGCGCGGGCGCCTTCGAGGTGGGCGGAGTCGGTCCGCGCGGCAAGGCGGGGGAGGAGCGCCGCGAGGGTCGAGCGGACGTCCCCGACGACCCCGAGCTCGACCGCCGCGCGCCGGCCGATCTGTTCGCCGCGGAGATCGACCTGGAGGAGATGGGCCCGGGACGGGTAGAACTGGCGGTACGGAAAGTCGGTCCCGAGCAGGAGGACCGTGTCGGCGGCCTCCATCGCCCGGTACCCCGAGGCGAAGCCCAACAGGCCGGTCATCCCGACATCGAACGGGTTGTCGTGCTCGAGCGCCTCCTTGCCGCGGAGGGTGTGGACGATCGGGGCCCGGAGCCGGTCGGCGACGGCGAACAGCTCCTCCCGGGCGGAGGCGGCCCCGATCCCGGCCAGGATCGTGACGGACGGGGCGGCGTTGAGGCGGTTCGCCAGCGCCTCGAGCTCGGCGGACGGCGGGACCACGGCGGAGGGGGCGGACGGCAGCGGCAGGGGCCGCGCCGCCTCGACCGCCTCCCGCAGCAGCACGTCCCCGCTGATGACGACGACGGCGACCCCCTCCCGCGCGACGGCGGTGCGGATCGCCGACTCCACTAGGCCGGGGATCTGCTCCGCCTCGGTCGCCACCTCGCAGAAGTGGCTGCAGTCGCGGAACAGCCGTTCGGGATGGGTCTCCTGGAAGTAGCCGCTCCCGACCTCCCGGCTCGGGATCTGGGAGGCGAGCGCGAGGACCGGGGCGCGGCTGCGGTGGGCGTCGAACAGGCCGTTGATGAGGTGGAGGTTCCCCGGTCCGCAGCTGCCGGCGCAGGCGGCGAGGCGCCCGCGCAGCTGGGCCTCCGCGGCCGCGGCGAACGCCGCGCTCTCCTCGTGGCGGGTGTGGATCCAGGCGAGCTGGGGACGGGTGCGGATCGCGTCGGTGACGCCGTTCAACGAGTCGCCGGCGACCCCGTAGATCCGGGGGATCCCGGCGGCGATCAGCGTCTCGACCAGCACGTCGGCGACCCGCGTTCCGCTCATGCGGGGGGCAGGGCCCCCGCGTATTTGCGCCCTCGCTGGGGCGCCCGACGCCTACCGGCGGAGGAGCCGGAACGCGACGTCCCACGACCCGACCTGGCGGGCCGCGATCAACCAGAGCTGGCAGAGCGACTCGAGCATGCGGGCCCCCTCGATGCCGCCGACGTCGATCGGGGTCCACCCGAAGGTGTGGAGGATCTCCTCCACCTCCGCCTTCGCCGACGGGTCGTTCCCGCAGAGGAACATGTCCGGAGGGCCGCCCGGCAGCTTCGGGCGGAACATCAGCGCGTGGCCGACGGTGTTGAACGCCTTGACGACCCGGGCCCTGGGGAGGAGGCGCTGGACCCGCTCGCCGGCGGAGTCGGTCCCCCCGATCGCGAGCTTCGGGCGGCCGGCCGCATCGAACTCGAGCGGGTTCGTCACGTCGATGAGCACCTTCCCGTCGAACCGGGCCCGTCCGGTCGCCTCGATCGCCTCCGGGTTGTGCACCCCGTGCGTCGCGAGGACCAAGAGGTCGCCGAAATCCCCCGCCTCGGCGAACGTCCCGATCGATCCCGCGTCGCCGACGCGGGCCCGCCAGGCGCGCAGCGGCTCGGCGTCCGGGTGCCGGGAGCCGAGCTGCACCCGGTGCCCCGTCGTGACGAAGCCCACACCCAGCGAGCGGGCGACATCCCCCGATCCGATGATCCCGATCTGCACGGTCGGCCTCCCGCCCGGGAAGGGGTTCCGCCTACATAATCCCCGAACCCGTTACCCCGGCTCCAGCAAACGGCTAAGAGGCGGCCGGGACGTTGGACGGCGAAGAGCCATGCCGCGAGTCTACGTGGAATCCAAGGAGAACGCGTCGAACATCGTCTACGTCGACGGAAAGGTCGTGACCGCCCTCTGCCGCTGCGGCCACTCGAAGAACAAGCCGTACTGCGACGGCTCGCACCGCGCGGCCGGATTCCAGGCGCCCGCGGCCCAGGTCGTTCTCCTCGAGTAGGCGTCGGGCACTTCGGCGCCCGGCGACGGGGCGGAGCCCGGTCCCCCCGGCCCGACCCCGCCGTCTACCGGCTCGCCGCGCCCCGGCGCACCGTGCCGGGCGGTCGCGCGCTCCCGAGGAGCACCAGCGCGGGGGCAACGACCGCGAGGAACGGCAGTACGAGGAGCAGGTCGGCCATGTCGGGGACGGCGTAGACCAGCGCGAGGAACGGGCCGATCAGCACGAGCAGGAGCGCCGCGTAGAGGAACGCGCCCGCGTAGAGGCTCCCGCGCCCGAAGCGGCGCCCGGCGGCGGCGAGTCCGACCACGATCCCCGCCCCGCCGAGCCAGCCGAGCCAGAAGCCGACGAGCGCCGTATAGCCCCCGAGGGGGGTCCCGGACTCGAGGCATCCCAGGGCGTGGGCCGGGGCTCCGTGGAGACAGACGACCAGCGACCCCGCCGATCCTAGGAAGACGGTCGCGGCGACGACCACGAGCAGGAAGCCGACGGAGCCGATCAGGCAGAGGAACGACGCGACGGAGAAGCGGGGGTCGACCCGGCGGAGCCGGGAGTAGGCGCTCCGATAGAACAGGAGGCAGAGCAGGAACAGGATCGCCCCCGCGAGGACGAGCCCCGAGAGGAGGTCGACGAGCGGGTCCCCGAGCCGGTCGAAGCCGGTCGGATGGTAGAGCGCGACCCAGAGGGCGAGGGTCGGCACGAGCAGGGCGACGACCCCCGCCGCCACGCCGAGACCGCCGCCGATCGCCAGCCGGTGGGCCCCCCGTACGTCCTCGGCCCGCGGGGCGACGTCTTCGCCGGTCACGTCCGGTCCGGGAGTCTGCCGGTAGATAAGCGTCGGGCCGGAGGGGACGGGGCGGGGCACGGCGGGGGTTTAAGGGCGGGTGACCTCGTCGAACCGTGCAGTACTTCGACGAGGCCTACCGCGGGTCTCCGCCCTGGGAGATCGGCCGGCCCCAGCCCGAGGTGGTGCGGCTCGAGGAATCCGGCGCGATCCGGGGCCGGGTCCTGGACCTGGGATGCGGCACCGGCGAGAACGCCCTCTATCTCGCCGCGCGGGGCCACCCGTGCGTCGGGGTCGACTTCGCGCCGACCGCCGTCCGGCGGGCGGCGGAGAAGGCCGCCGGTCGTACCGCGGCGCCGAAGTTCGAGGTGCGAAGCGCGCTCGAGGTCGGCTCGTCGCTCGGGACGTTCGATACGGTGCTCGACTGCGGCCTGTTCCATACGCTGCACGACCCGCATCGCCCGCTCTATGCCCGAAGCGTACGGGACGCCCTGCGTCCGGGGGGGCACCTCTTCCTGCTCTGCTTCTCCGAGCGGGAGCCGACCGAGTGGGGGGGACCCCGTCGGGTGACGGCCGCGGAGCTGAGGGGGACGTTCGGCTCCGCCTTGCGGGAGCGGTCGATCCGGCCCGCCCGGTTCGAGACGAACGTGCCGACGGTCGAGGGGCACGCCTGGCTCGCCGACTTCGAGCGGGCCGACCCCGACCGGGAGGGAGCATGACCGAGGGGGCGTCCACGGCGGGGAACCGACGCGAGACCGCCACCGTCGGCGGCGGCTGCTTCTGGTGCACCGAGGCGGTCTTCTCGGAGCTCCGCGGGGTGGAGGCGGTCGAGCCCGGCTACGCCGGGGGCTCGGTCCCGAACCCGACCTACGAGCAGGTCTGCTCCGGCCGGACCGGGCACGCCGAGGTCGTGCAGATCCGCTTCGATCCGGAGGTCCTGCCGTACCGGGACCTGCTCACGATCTTCTTCACGACCCACGACCCGACGACCCGGGACCGCCAGGGGGCGGACTCCGGCCCGCAGTACCGGTCGATCGTCCTCTACCATGACGCGGAACAGAAGCGGACGGCGGAAGCGGTGATCGCGGACCTCGATCGGCAGCATCTCTGGCGGCACCCGATCGTCACCCAGGTCGAGCCGCTGACGGTGTTCTATCCGGCCGAGGAGTACCACCGCCGCTACTTCGCCCGGAACCCCGGGCAGGGGTACTGCCAGTTCGTGATCGCCCCCAAGGTCGCCAAACTGCGGCACCAGTACACGGATCGGCTGCGGTCGAACCCGGGCTGACCCGGCCGCCGGCCCGATC
>JAKABH010000068.1 GCA_021801925.1 Thermoplasmata archaeon
CGATGCAGTTCACGTCCGGCGAGATCACGGGCTGCCACTCGCGCCGCGGGATCGCCGGCATCGACCGGGGGGCGACGTACGCCCAGAGGTCGGCGTCAACGAGCTCGATCTCGGTCGTGTCGAAGAGGCGGCGGCGGACCGCCTCCTCGGGGTGGATCCGCATTCCCGGCGGCAGCCGGTCGAGCCCCGGAAAGACCGCGAGCAGCGGGTGGCGGCCGACCGCCAGTTCCCGGGCGATCCGGAAGCCGGGCGGAGCGGCCGGATCGGCGGGGGTCGGAGCGTTCGCGGATCGCGCCATCGTTCCCCGGACGGTCGGGGGAAGAAAAAGGGGCGCCCCTCCCGGGGGCGAGGGGTTTTCGGGCGGGGTGCCTCCGGTCGACCGATGCCGCCCGATCCGGTTCCCGGTCCGATCGTCGCCGGGGCCCGTCTCGGGCACGCGACGACCGCCGAGGGGACGACCGGGGTGACGGCGGTCGTCTTCGACCGGGCGACGCCGACGGTCGTCGACGTCCGGGGCGGCGCCTCGGCGACGTACGACCTCGCCTCGCTCGGGCTTTCGGCGACGTTCGGACGTCGGTGGGCGATCTTCTTCGCCGGCGGAAGCGTCTTCGGCCTCGACGCGGCGGCGGGGATCCGGGAGCGGATCCGGGAGGAAGGGGGCGGCCACGCCGTCTTCGAGCAGCCCCGGCGGATCGCGCCGGTATCGGGGGCGGCGCTGTTCGACCTGCCGCCGGGCGACGGCCCCGTGCCGGAGTACCGGCCCCTCGGCTACGCGGCCGCCCGGGCGGCGCGGCCGGGTCCGGTCGCGACCGGACGGGTCGGGGCCGGCGCCGGCGCGACCGTCGGGAAGTACCGGGGCCGCGACCGGGCGATGCACGGCGGGATCGGCTGGGCGACCGGCCGGCTCGGCGGCGGTCGGGTCGGCGTGTTGGTCGCGCTCAATGCGTCGGGGGCGATCCGGGACCCGGCGACGGGCCGCTGGGTCGCGGGGGCGCGCGACCTACGGGGCCGCATCGTCGCCCCGGGGCCGGCGCGGACGGACGCGGGCTCCGAGCCGAACACGACCCTCGCGCTCCTCGCCACCGACCTCGCCGTCGACCGGCCGACCCTCTACCGGGCGGTCGCGATCGCGCACGCGGCGCTCGGCGCGGCGATCGTCCCGTTCCATGCCTCGGTCGACGGCGACCTCATGTTCGGCGCCGCGACCGGCACGGCGCCCGCCCCCTGGGAGCGGCGCCCCGGGGCGACGGCGGACGCCCTCGGGCTCGCCGCGGCGGAGTGCGCCGTGCGTGCGGCGGTCGACGGGGTCCGGGCGGCGAACGCCGGCCGACGACGCCGGTCCTAGGTCGGGGGGACCTTCCGGAGCGACGTTCCCCGGAGACCCCGGATCAGGTCGGCCTTCGTGACGATCCCCCGGAGCTCGCCGCGACGGAGCACGAGGACGGCCGGGTAGTGGGCGAAGAGCCCGGGGAGGAGATCGGCGGGAAACTCCTCGTCGATCTGGGGGTAGGCCGGTTCCAGGATCTCCCGGACCCGCACCCGCCCTCCCTTCGCCCGGCCGAGGGCGCGGAGGAGCGCCGACTCGGAGAGGGCGCCGACGACGCGCCCGTGCTCGACGACGGGCAGCTGCGAAAACGCCCCGCTCTCCATCCGCTGCGCCGCGACCTGGAGCGTCGCCGCCGAGTCGATCGCGACGACGGCGCGGTTCATGATGTCGCGGACGGCGAGCTTCGGCGTCGCGACCCCCTCCTGGGCCTCGAGGTAGGCGACGATCTGCTGGACCAGGTCGTACGACGGCCGGATCTGGCCCCGCTCGATGCGGGAGAGGGTCGCGTCGGTCCGCCCGACCGCCCGGGCGAGCTCCCCGAGCGGGATCCCGAGCGCGATCCGCCGCCGCCGGATCTCGACGAGGACGTTCACGGCCGGCCGAGGGCCTGCCCCCCTTAAGCCGATGCGCCCGGGCCCGGGACGGGGCCCCGGCCGGGGCCCGAAAGGTAAAGGAGGGGCCGCCGCGTTCCGGTCGGCGGTTCCCCATGGGCGGCCGACCCCGGCAGATCTCCTGGATCAGCGCGCCTCCCGAGATCTGCACCCTCTGCAAGGAGCCGCTCGGCGACCCGAACGAGACGAGCGCCTGGAACGGCCAGCCGGCCCATCGCGACTGCGTCCGGATCCATCTCCTCCAACGCGATCCCGCCTTCCGCGAGTCGGGGGATGCGGAACCGATGGACGACGACCCGGGCGAGGGGCTCGACGGGGTCCTGTCGCGCGACGACGACGACCCGGACGGCGACTAGCGTCTCGGCGGCCGGAGGCGGGCGCCGGCCCGCCGGTCGACGGCCCCTGTCGCGACGGCCGCGTCGGAGGGCTTAAGAACCCCGGCCCGGTGGTCAGCCTCGGCCGCGACCGCCGAGCGGATCTCGAGGCCGGACAGAGGAATCTTCGATGCCGGAAGTCGTCATCACGTGCGACTGGACGATGATGAGCAACCACCACGGGAAGGAGTTCCTGGGGTTCGGGACGACGACGCCCGCCTACCTCCTCCCGGAGTCGGTCTACCAGCGGATGTTCTTCCCCGCCATGCCGGTCGACGAGCACGGCTACCCCCGCCAGGCGCCGTACGGCATGCGCAAGATCGAAGCGTCGCTGATGGACGCCGGCGTGGACGCCCGCATCGTGCACCCGGGGCACCTCGACAAGTACATGCCGGGGGAGGCGAAGGTCCTCCTGATCTCGGGGCACGACTACTTCGGCCTCAACCCGCCGAGCTCGACGTTCGGCGGCGTGATGAAGAAGGAGACCCTCAACTCGGTGAACTTCAAGCGCATGCTCCTCCAGCCGGCGGTCGTGGAGGCCCGCAAGCGCGGCCTCAAGATCATCGCCGGGGGCCCGTGCGCCTGGCAGCTCTCGCCGGCGACCCGGATGAAGCTCCCGTGGATCCAGGAGTTCCTGGATTCGTTCGGCGGCGTCGACACCGTCGTCGAGGGGGAGTCGGACCTCTTCGTCCGCGAGATCGTCGGGAAGGCGCTGCGCGACGAGTTCCTCCCGCCCCACGTCGTCCTCGGGGCGAAGGAGGCGCCGAAGGTCGAGCAGATCTCCTCGATCCGCTTCCCGAGCGTCAACGGGCTCGTCGAGATCGGCCGCGGCTGCTGCCGCGGCTGCTCGTTCTGCTCCGTGACGACCCGGCCGACCCGCTGGTACCCCCTCGAGAAGATCGAGGAGGAGCTCAAGGTCAACGCCCGGCTCGGCATCCGCAAGGGGCTCCTGCACTCCGACGACGTCTACTTCTACGGCAGCCCGAACGTGATGCCGCACGAGGAGAAGCTGATCCCGCTCCTCCAGCTTGCGAAGCGCCACTACGAGCAGGTCGGATGGAGCCACGTCGCGATCGCGAGCCTGATGACGAAGCCGAAGCTGCTCTCGAAGTGCGCCGAGGTGTTGATCGACGAGAAGCAGAGCTGGTGGGGCGTCGAGGTCGGGGTCGAGACCGGCTCCCCCCGCATGATCACCGCCGCGATGCCGGGGAAGGTCGCGCCGTTCAAGGCGTCCCAGTGGCCCGAGCTCGTCGTCCAGGCGGCCGGCCTCATGAACGACAACCACGTCTATCCGGCGTGCACGTTCATCGTCGGCCTCCCCCAGGAGACGGAGGACGACGTCGCGCGGACGATCGACCTCATCGACGATCTCTGGGACTTCAAGGGGCTCCTGGTCCCGATGTTCTTCGTGCCGTTGGGCCACCTCAAGTCCCGCGACTGGTTCCGCCGCGACCGGGTGAGCCCGATGCAGGAGGAGCTGCTGAAGCGCGCGCTCTCCCACGGGATCCGGCAGTCGAAGGTGATGCTCCGCGACTTCTTCGACTGGGAGGGACGAAACACCTGGCTCTACCGGGCCGGCTTCCGCACCTTCATCGGCTTCCTCGAGGGGCTGGCGAAGATGCACGGGCTGTACAGTTCCCCGCGCCGGCCGGGCCGCCCGATCCGGGACCCGAACCTGACGCCGGACCGGCTGCCGGTCCCGACGATCCCGGTCCGCGAGTAGGCCCGCGACTCCGGCCGCCGACGGCCGGGCAGCCCACCGCCTACGCCTCGTCGTCGTCGTCGAACGGGGCCGCGGCCGCCGTCGTCTCGGGGTCGGGGCGGTGGACGACCCGGAGCCGCCCCACCTCGGGTCGTTCGGCCGCGCCCCCCATGTCGAGGACCCGCAGCGGGACCTCGCGGCCGTTGCCGTCGTAGGCGCGCCAGCAGCCGGCGGTGTACGGCGCACCGAGGATCAGGTGGCGCTGGCCCCAGTTGCGGAAGAGGCGGAGGTCGGCCGCCGACGGATGGAGGGCGCCGGACGGGTGCGAATGGACGCTCCCGGCGACGGAGAGGTCGGCGTGGAGCATCCAGAGCTGGATGTTGGCATGGCGGCGGCCGGCGCTCGAGCCGGGGAGGAGCAAGAGTTCGCTGATCACGCCGGGCGGGTCGGCCCGGAACACCCCGCCGAACTCGTTCGGGTAGGCGCTCCGCGCGCTCGCGAGCGCGGTGTCGAGGGCCCGGCGCGTGATCGCCGTCGGCGTATCGCCGAGGCGCGGGCCCCCGGGCTCCCGCCTACGCTGGGGGCGGAACGCCGGCACCTTCCCCCCCTCCCGACGCGCCGCCCTCGGCCCACGGGAGGATCCCCTTCCCCCGGAGCCGGGAGAAGAAGCTCGCGCCGAACCGGACGATCCGGGCGCGGCGCGGCGATCGGTAGACGGTGAGCGTCGCCCCGGGCGGCATCGGCCGCTCGCCGCTCCCGTCGACGAGGACGACCGAGCCCTGGTCGCGGTCGAGCGCCCGCAGGCAGACCGTCCGCAGCGGCTCGAGGACGAGCGCCCGCGCCTCGGCGCGGAACGGCGCGATCGACGTGAGGACGAGCGCGTCGAGGCCGGGGTCCAGGATCGGGCCGAAGGCGCTCAGCGAGTAGGCCGTCGAGCCGGTCGGGCTCGAGACGATCACCCCGTCGGCGCGGAGGCGGCCGGCCGACTCGCCGTCGACCGAGACGTCGAACCGCGCCATCCGGCCGACCGGCGCGGCGTGGAGCACCACGTCGTTGGTGGCGTCGGGGAGCGGGGTGTGGTCGATCTCCGCGGCGAGCTTCATCCGGTCCTCGACGTGGTAGAACCCGTCCACGAGCCGGTCCATCGCCGCGTCGACCTCCCGCGGCCGGCCCGCGGCGAGCTCCGCCAGGATCCCCTCCGTCCCCGCGTTGACGGGGAGCAGCGGGATCTCGGTCCGGGCGAGGGCGTAGAGGAACGTCCCGTCCCCGCCGATCGCCACCAAGAGGTCCGCCCGCATCGCGTCGAGGGGGACGTGGGGCGCGGCGCCCCCGACACCCC
>JAKABH010000018.1:0-15178 GCA_021801925.1 Thermoplasmata archaeon
TCCGCCCCCGCCGGCCGCCCCGCCCTCGAGCGCGTACGGGTGGTACGGATGGCGGGGGAGGTACTCCGCCCGCCGTTGGCCGGTCGCCGCGTAGATCGTCCGCTCCGAGACCTTGCAGGCGTTGTCGGAGATCCGCTCGAAATGCCGCGCCACGAGGAGGGTGCCGGAAAGGCGTTGGGCGAGCGTCGGATCCCGGGCGAGCTCGCCGACGATCTGCCGGGTCGCCTCCCGGTGGAGCCGGTCGACCTCGTCGTCCCGGGGCAGGAGCGCCCGCGCCCGCTCGGCGTCCCCCTGCTGCATCGCCGCGAGCGCGTCGGCGACGATCGCCTCGGCGCGGCCGTCCATCGTGTCGAGGAGATCGAGGAGCGCGGCGGGGACGTCGTGCCCCTCCGCCGCGGTGGTGATGCGCGCCATGTCGAAGCCGAGGCGGCCGACCCGGTCGAGATGGGTCGTCGCCTTGAGCAGCGCCGTCGCGGCCCGGAGGTCCCCGGCGGCCGGCTGCCGGGTGACGAGGAAGGCGATGACGGCGTGCTCGACCTCCTGGTCGTAGCGGTCGAGCTCGGTGTCCCGGTCGAGGACCTCCTGGGCGAGGGCGAGGTCGTGGTCGCGGAAGGCGCGCCAGCCGTCGTGGACCATCCCGAGGGCCCACCGGCCCATCTCCGCCGCCCGGTCGCGCAGCCGCCCGAGCTCCGTCTCCAGTCGCCGGTGCGTCTCCGATTCCGCGGGTCCTTCGTCGTTCATCCGAACCTCCCCGTGATGTACTCCTGGGTCAACCGTTCCTTCGGTCGCTCGAACAGCTCCTCCGTCGGGCCGAATTCGACCAGCTGGCCCTGGTAGAGGAAGGCGGTCCGGCTCGCCACCCGCGCCGCCTGCTGGAGGTTGTGGGTGACGATGATCACCGTGTAGTCCCGGCGGAGCTCGGCGAACAGCTCCTCGACCTTCTGCGCGGCGATCGGGTCGAGGCTCGAGGTCGGTTCGTCGAACAGCAGGACGCGGGGCTCGATCGCCAGCGCCCGCGCGATGCAGAGGCGCTGCTGCTGGCCGCCCGACAGCTCGAGCGCCGGCTGGTCGAGCCGCGACCCGATCTCCCCCCACAGCCCGGCCCGGGTGAGGGAGCGACGGACGACCTCCTCGACCGTCTCCTCCTCGGTCCGGAGGAGGCGGAGCCCGAAGGCGACGTTCTCGTAGATCGACATCGGGAAGACGGTCGGGCGCTGGAAGACCATCCCGATCCGCTGCCGGACGAGGACGGGGTTGACCGCCCGGTCGTAGATGTCCTGCCCGCGGTAGCGGACCGCCCCCTCGACCCGGAGCCCCGGCGTCGTGTCGATCATGCGGTTGAGCGTCCGGATGAAGGTCGTCTTGCCGCAGCCGGACGGCCCGATGATCCCGGTCACGTCCCGGCCGGGGAAGTCGATCGAGATGTCGGAGAGGATCCGGCGCGTCGGGGCGAAGACGCTCAGGTGTTCGACGGAGAGGACCGGGGCGCTGTCGGCCGCCCGTGCGTTCATTGGTACAGTCCCCGGAGGCGACGCCGGTACCGGTCGGAGAGGAGCTGGACGGCGACGTTCAGCCCGAGGACGATCACGATCGACAGGAACGCCGCCTGGAAGGCGAGGGCCAGGAAGTGGCCGAACGAGGCGGGGTTGTCGTAGAACTGGTAGATGACGACCGACAGGGTGCCGGTCGGGCTCGTGAGGTTCGAGATCGGGTAGGAGTTGAATCCGGCCGTGTAGTAGAGCGGCGCCGCCTCCCCGAGGCCCAAGGCCATGGCGAAGAAGACCCCGGTGAGGACGGTCGGCAGGGCGATGCGGAAGGCGACCCGGCCGAGGTACTGGTGGGGCCGGGCGCCGAGGGCGAGCGCCGCCTCCCGCTGTCCCTTCGGGACGGAGGAGAGGGCGACGTCGGTCGTCCGGTAGACGTACGGCGTCATGAAGATCCCGAGCGTGATCGCTCCGGCGAGCGCGCTGAACCCCCAACCGGCGTAGATGACGAGCAGGAAGTAGCCGAAGTAGCCGAGGACGATCGCCGGAACGCCCGCGAGCAGGTTCCCCGCGATGCGGGCGAGGCGGGCGACCGAGGGGGGCGCGTATTCGCTCGTGTAGAATCCGGCGGCCACGCCGAGACCCACCGCGAGCGCGGTGGCGAGGCCGACGATGACGAACGTCCCCTGGATCATCGGGTAGAGGCCGCCTCCGGTGCCGACCTGGTTCTCGGTGAGGGTCCCCCACGACATCGTCGGCAGCGCGTTCGCCGACACCCAGTAGAGCATGTCGAAGAGGGGAAACAGCACCACCGCGAAGGCGGCGAGCAGGATCCAGCCGATCGCCCGGTCGAACAGGAGGCGCCGCCGCAGCCGGCCCGAGGCGCGCCGCAGTTCCCCCCCGTCCCCGATCCCGGCCGGGGCGGCCGCCGCCGTCGTCATCGGCCCGCCGGGCCCCCCGCGCCGCCGACGGTCGTGGCGGTCGCGATCTCGGTCTGGGTCAGGCGCTGGGCGAACAGGTTCACGACGAGGGCGATCGCCAGGAGCACGATCGCGATCTCGACGAGGAAGCGGAGCAGCACCGGATAGAAGAACGCGCTGTCGAGCTGGTAGAAGATGAACGACGCCTGGGTCGTCGACGCGGCGTAGAGGCTGGCGGGGAGCATCGGGACCGCCCCGATGACCATCGCCACCGCGACGCTCTCCCCGATCGCCCGGCCGAAGCCGAGCAGGACGGCGCTCCCGATCCCGAGGCGGGCGCTGCGCATCTGGACGCGTCGGGCGACCTCCCAGCGCGTCGCGCCGAGGGCGAGACCGGCTTCGAGGAGGTCGTTCGGAACCCCCCGCAGCGCCTCCCGCATCAGCGCGGTGGTGAGGGGGATGATCATGATCGTGAGGATCACGATCGCGAGGAGAAGCCCGTGCGGGCCGATGTCGGAGGCCGGCCCGCCGAAGCCGGGGATCCAGCCGATGGCGTCGCGCAGGCCCGGCTCCAGGGAGAGGGCGAAGTACGGCGCCAGGATGACGTACCCCCAGATGCCGTAGACGACGCTCGGGATCCCGGCCAACAGGTTGGTGAGGATCGTGAGGACGCGGCTCGGCACCGACGGCAGATAGACGACGATCGAGATCGAGAGCGCGAGGCTCAGGACGGTCGCGAGCACGAGCGCCGCCCCCGCCGTGATCCCGGTCCCGACCAGGAAGGCGCCGATCCCCCAGCTCGAGGCGGCGGAGTCGGCGGGCAGGAAGTTGTAGTCGGTCGACCAGAACGAGGGGCCGAAGTCCTGGAAGTGGCTGGCCGCCACGAGGACCGCGGCGACCGCGACCACGAGCAGGAGCGGGATCAATGCGACCGGGCTTCCGATCCACGCCCAGCGCGAACCGCGCGCCGCCGAGGGGGGCGGCCGCGCGGGGGCATCATCGACCGCGGGGAGAACCCCCGCGGCCGGCGGAACGGGTTGGTCTCCGGGCGCTTCCACGACCACCTCGAGGCCGTCCTACGCGCTCACCGGCACGGCGTTGAGCGCCAGCATGTCGTACCCGATAACCTCGGCGGTGAGCGGGAGGAAGTTCGCCTGGGAGGCGTACGTCCCGCCGTAGGTCAGCGCCCACTCGAGGAAGTTCACGACCCACTTCTGGTGGGCGGAACTCTTCGGGTGCGTCGAGATCAGGGTGTACTCGAGGTTGGTGTCCCCATACGGGGTCGGGTCGGCCGAGGTCGCGTTCGTGCCGCCGTGGCCGAGCACCAGGTCGGTCGCCCCGGGGACGCCGCCCAGGATCAGGCTGATCGCCACGCTGGGGGGCTGGAGGTTGTTGAGGGCGAGGTTCGCGTCCTCGCTGATGTTCTGGGGGGTCGGCATGATGTAGTTCTGCTGGCCCGCGCCGCCGGAAGCGACCTGGCCGTCGAAGTTCGCGTTCTGGTCGCCCAGCGCCGCGTACTGGAGGTGGGCGTCCGCCTGGATCTCCGAGAGGTAGCTGATCCCGATGTAGGCGATCCCGTACGGGGTGCTCGAGAGGGTGGTGACCATCCCCGAGTTCCCCTCGGCGCCCGGACCGATCGGCCAGGAGATCGTCGTGCCGTAGCTGTGGGTCCAGCCGCTCCAGCTGAGGTAGCAGAGCGAGGAGAACATGAACGTGTCCCCGCTCCCGTCGGAGCGGTGGAGCGGCACGATCGTGTTCGACGGCAGGGTGACGCCCGGGTTCGCCGCCTGGATGAGCGGGTTGTTCCACGTCGTGATCGCGCCCTGGTAGATCATCGCGAGGATCGTCCCGTTCAGGTTGAGGTGCTGGGTGATCCCCGGCAGGTTGTAGACGATCAGCTGCGCCGAGATGGCGATCGGGACGTTGATCAGGTTGTACTGGCTCGCGGTCGACGGCAGCAGGTAGGCGTCGGTGCCGCCGATGTCGACGAGGCCGGACTCCGCGGAGCTGATCCCCGTACCGCTGCCGGTCGAGGCGGGCGAGACGCAGATCCCCGGGTTCTCGGCCGTGTAGTTCGGCGAGAGGATCTGGAGGTACGGGTAGATCAGGCTCGAGCCGGTCTCGGAGATCGTCGTGGTGCAGCCGCCGGCGCTCGCCCCAGTCGAGGAGGAGCCGCCGTAGTACTTGCCGAGGGCATACCCGGCGCCGATCCCCACGACCAGGAGGACCACGGCGACGGCCACGGCGACCCCGGTCGAAAGGCCACCGCGGCGGCCCCGCCGGGGCCCCGCTCCCGTCAGGCTGTCGTTCGCCGTCGGCGGGCTCGATGCTGGGCTACTCATGGTTCTGTTCTCCCTCCTCGGTGGGCGTTCCGGGCGGACGCCGCCCCGACCCGCCCGGCCGGCGGGGGGGCGGGACCGGGCGGGGTCGGGCGACGTCCGTCACGGCCGACCGACCCGGGTAGGGGATATATAGAAAGTGAACGTAGAATGTATACATCACAATAGGTAAGTATTGTACACCGAATGTCAGGGTATCCGCGGCGCGGGCCTCCGCCCCGGAGACGATTAGCCCCCCGCCCGTTCGCCCGTCCACGACGCGCTGGCTCGTGCGGTTCGGCTACGACGGGGCCGCGTTCCAGGGATGGGCCCGCCAACCGGGGGCCCGGACGGTCGAGGGCGAGATCCGCCGGGGCCTCGCCGGGCACCGCCGGCTCCGCTTCGAGCCGGCGGCGCTCGAGGTCGCGAGCCGCACCGACCGGGGGGTCCACGCGCGCGGGAACGCCCTCGCCCTCACCGCCGATCTGCCCGGACCGCTCCTCCTGCGCTCCCTGAACGGGATCGCGCCCGACCTCTTCTTCTGGGGGGCGACCGAGGTCGACCCGGCGTTCCGGGTCCGGTCGGCGGTGCGCCGGACCTACCGGTACTTCGAGCCGGCCCACGGCGGCGATCTGGCGCGCTGGCGGGCGGCCGCGCGGCGGATCGCCGGGACGATCGACGTCCGCTCGCTCGGCCGGGGGCTCGGGTCGGGGGGCGCGGTCTGGCGGACCGTCGAGTCGGTCTCGGTCGAGCCGGACGGCGACCGCTGGATCGTCGAGACGCGGGCGCCGTCGTACGTCTGGGGGCAGGTGCGCAAGACCGTGGGGGCGCTGCGGGAGATCGCCCTCGGCCGGCTCTCCGAGGAGCGGTTCGCCGAGGCGCTCGCCGGCCGGATCCGGCTCACGCTGCCGCTGGCCGAGCCGGAGCGGCTCGTCCTCTGGGAGGTCGAGCACGGGATCCCGCCCGCGGTGCGGTGGGAGGGGCCGAACCGGCACCAGGCGCGGTATTGGTCGGCCGAGCGCGCCGCGCTCCGCGACCGGGCGCGCCTGCTCGACCTCCTCGACCCGACCCGGGCCGGCGCCCCTTCGGCGTAGCGGCCGCGCTAGCCGACGCGTTCCCAGCGCTCGACGTGCTGGACGGTGGCGAGGGTCGAGCCGCGGCGGATCTCCTCGCGGACGCGGTTCTCGTGCTCGAGGACGTCCAGCGCCCGGTTGGCGATCTCCGCCGCCCGCTCCCGCGGCACGACGACGATCCCGCTCGCGTCGCCGACGATCCAGTCGCCCGGGCGGACCCGCTGGCCGCCGACCACGACCTCCACGCCGATCTCGCCGAGCCCCTTCGGCTCCCCGGCGTTCGGGCTCACCGAGCGGCTGAACGCGGGGAAGCCGAGGTCGAGGATCGCGTCCAGGTCCCGCACCGCCCCGTCGACGACGACCGCGGCGACCTTCCGCCCGTGGGCCGACCAGCTCGCGAGCTCCCCCCAGATCGCGGTCGTCCCGCCGCCGGCGTCGACCACGATCACGTCGCCGGGGCCGGCCCGATCGATCGCCTCGACCGGCTTCGCCCAGTCGCCGTCCCGGGTGACGACCGTCACGGCCGGGCCCGCGACGCGGACCGTCGGATCCTTGAGGCGGGGGTGGATCCCGTGCATCGCCCCCTGCCGCTGCATCGCGTCGGTCACGTTCGGGCTCGAGACCTTGAGGAACGCCGCGCGGAGGTCGGCCCCCGCGTAGCGGCGGAACAGTTCCGTCGCGACCTCCTTCTGGGTGTCGATCGCGCTGCGGATCGTCCGGGTCGCCTCGGTGATGCGGGGGCTCTTCGTGATCGCCCCGCCGACGATCAGGATCTGGGCCCCCGCGCGGGCGGCGACGGCGACCGACTCGCTGTTGAGCCCCCCCGCGACGGCGACCGGCACCGTCACCGCCCGCGCGATCTCCCCGAGGACGGCGAACGGGGTCTTGCCGGCCATCTGCATGTCGATCCCGACGTGCCAGCAGACCGCCCCGACGCCGAGCGCCGCGACCCGGCGGGCGCGCTCGACCGGGTCGGCGGCGCCGAGCAGGTCGACCATCACCTCGGCCCCGTACAGCTCGCCGCCCCGCACCGCGTCGGCGATCGTGTCGTCGTCGGCGGCGCCGAGGACGGTGACGACGTCCGCGCCGGCCTTCGCGGCGATCTCGACCTCGAAGGCGCCGGTGTCCATCACCTTCATGTCGGCGACGATCCGCTGCGCCGGGAACGCCTTCTTGAGCGCCCGCACCGCCTCGAGCCCCTCGCTCTTGATGAGCGGGGTGCCGGCCTCGACCCACTCCGCCCCGCCGTCGACCGCCTCGCGGGCGGCGACCAGCGCCCGGGAGAGATTCTCGAAGTCGAGCGCGACCTGCAGGACGGGGTGGTCGAGCCGCATCCCCGTTCCGAGGGGGGGCGGCTATTAACGCTCTCCCGGCCTCGGCGCGCGGTGGCCGCGGGGCGGGTCTCGGTCCGGTCGGGGGACGCCCGCCACCTCCCCGACCTGGCGGACCGGTCGGTCGCGCTGGTCGTTACGTCGCCGCCGTACCCGATGATCCCGCAGTGGGACGCCCTGTTCCGGGCGTTCGGCGCCGCCGACTACCGGGCGATGCACGACCTCCTCGAGGCGGCGTGGCGGGAGTGCCACCGGCTCCTCCTCCCCGGGGGGATCCTCGCGGTCGTGATCGGCGACGCCCTGCGGTCGGACGGCGGCCGCTTCCGGCTCTGGCCGAACCACGCGGAGACGCTCGCCGCGGGGGAGCGGGCGGGGTTCGATCCGCTGCCGTACCTTCTCTGGAAGAAGCCGACGAACAAGCCCAACGCCTTCCTCGGCTCCGGGTTCCTGCCGCCGAACGCCTACGTGACGCTCGACTGCGAGTTCGTCCTCCTGTTCCGCAAGGGGGAGCTCCGGCGCTTTCCGCCGCACGCCCCGGCGCGCTACGCGAGCCGCTTTACCCGCGCCGAGCGGGACCGCTGGTTCAGCCAGATCTGGGACGACATCCGCGGCGTCCCGCAGCGGCGGGCCGGCGGCCGCACGGGAGCGTTCCCCCCCGCGATCCCCGAGCGGCTCGTCCGGATGTTCTCCGTCGTCGGCGACACCGTCCTCGACCCGTTCGCCGGGACCGGTACGACCCTATGGGCGGCCGCCGGGCTCGGCCGCGACGCGATCGGCGTCGAATGGGACCCGGCGGTCGAGGTGGCCCTCCGCGCGGAGGCCCACCGACGCGGGTTCGCCTGACGGTCCGGCGCCCGGCCCGTCGGGCGGCGGCGGGGCCGCCTCCCCTTGGGCGGAGGGCGCGGCCGGCGTTGCGGGCGGCTCCGGAGCGGCGACGGGCGGGGCGGAGCCCGGGTGCCGATGGTCGAGTTCCTCGTCGATCGCCGCGCGGAGGTACCGCAGGGCCGATTCGCCGAGGCGGTCCAGATGGAGGAGGAGGTAGTGGAGGTAGAGCCGTTCGGGACGGCGGGTCGGTCCGCCGGAGCCGCGGTCGGCCGCATGGCGGGCGAGCGTCTCGGCGTGGTGCTCCCGCTCCGGCCCGTGGAACGCCCGGCCCGTCGCGCCGACGAGCGGCGGGCGGATGCGGTCGAACCCTTCGTCGTCCTCCGGTGCGGGCGGCTCCTCCTCCGCGGGACGGTGCCGGGGCGGGGCGCCGACCGGCCCCGGCCCGGCCGCCCCCTTGAGGTACGGGTGCGGCGGTCGGGCCGGATCCTGCAGCTCCTCGATCGGCCGCCCGGCGACGTCCTCCACGATCGTGCGCAGGTTCCAGCTGGCGCGGCGGCGGGGGGGTCGTTCGGCCGTGGCGGGTTCGGCCACGACCGAGGGGCGGGGGCCGGCCCTCATAAACCATCCTCTCCAGCGGCACCGCCCGGGGCGGCGGCCGTGCGCCCGAGGCGGCCGGAGAGCAGCGCGTACTCGGGGGTCGAGGCGACGACGGCGAGCGGGAGGTGCAGCGCGCCGGCGCGCCAGAGCGATTCGCTGTAGCCGGCCGAGCGGGGGAGGCGCGCCTTCGGGAGCCACTCCGCTTCCGCGGCCGTGAGCCCGAAGAAGTCGCGGGCCGTCGCCGAGACCTCGGGGAGCCTAAGGAACCCGGTGGCGTCGAGGTTCCGCAGGATCGACCGGCCGCTCGGCGCCTCGAGGAAATCCTCGGGGCTCTGCGACAGGAGGAGGAGGCCCGCGTCGAAGTGGCGGACGTGCCGGACGACCCGGTCCAGGAACTCGGCGGTCGGCGGGTGGCGGACGAGCAGGTGGGCTTCGTCGACGACGACGAGCTTCGGCCCCGGCCGCCCCCGCATCCGGCCGTACGTCCAGTCGAGCAGGTAGGCGAGGTGGAAGGCGCGCTGCTCCTCGGGGATCCCCGAGAGGTCGACGGCGACGGGGGACCGTTCCGGGGCGAACGAGGTCGGCCCGCTCAAGCCGCGGAGCGAGCCGCTGCGGAACACCTCGAGGAGGGTCCGCAGCCGCGGCTCGGGGACGCCGCCGCGGTCGAGCTCGGCGGTGAGGTCGGCGAGGACCGGCACCTGGGGGCCCCGGTCGTACAACCGCGTCACGGCCGCGTCGAGCGCCGCCCCCTCCGAGTCGGAGAGGCTCGGGAACAACGCGCGCAGCATCGCCACGACCCGGGCCCCCTTCTCGCGCCGGTCGCCGCCGACGGTCTCGGGATCGAGCGGGTTCAGCCGCGCCGCCCCGCCGTCGGCGAGGCGGACGACCGTCCCGCCGAGGGCCGTCGCCAGGGCCCCGTACTCCCCGAGCGGGTCGAGGAAGACGACGTCCAGCTCCGGGCGGAGCCACCGGCTGCGAAGCGCGTAGAGGGCGGCGGCGAACGACTTCCCGGCCCCGGTCGTGCCGAAGAGGCCCCAGGAGTGGCTGCTGTGGGCCCACCGGTCGAGAAAGACGGGGCTCGCGTCGGCGAGGGAGAGCCCGATCAGGATCCCCCCCGGCTCGACGATCGACTCGTCGGCGAACGGGAAGAGCGCCGCCACCGCGTCGGACGGCAGCGTGTGCCAGTAGCCGGGGGGCCGGGCGGTCGTCGCGCCGCCGTCCGGCGCCGCGAGCGCCGGGCCGGCGGCGAACCGGGGGATCTGCGCCCGGAAGCCGAGCGCCGCCAGCCGGTCGAGGAGCCGGTGCCGAAGCGCCTCGGCCCGGCTCCGCGACGGGCCGACGGCGACGAAGCAGACGCCGACCCGCCAGAGCTCCTGCCAGCCGCGCGCGAGGGCGCGTCCGAGGGCCGCCGACGACTCCCGCTCCGCCTCGAGGCGGGCCGTCTCGCCGTTGGCACCGGCGGCGAGCTCCGCCTCGGCGACGGCGCGGGCCCCCTCGAGGATCTCGATCGCGCGCGCCGGGGGGATCCGGTGCAGCTCGAGCCGCAGCTCGACCGGGTCGGTCGTCGGCAGCACCCGGCCGAGGAAGCCGAACGGGACCTCGGGCGGCCATTCGCGCAGCAGGACGGGGGCTCGGTGGCTTTGGCCGACCTGGACGACGGTCGCCTCCTCCCGGCGCGCCGTCTCGGGGGGACCGCTCACGACACCACCCTCCGGGGCGCCGTCCACCAGAGCGGGATACCGGCGAGGGCGAGGAGGAGCGCCCGGGCGGGGACGAACGGCGCGGGCGCGGCGAAGAACAGCACCGCTCCCAGCCCGAGAGCGACCAGCGGCGCCCCCGTCCGGAACGCCGGGGTCGGCGCCCGTCGGGGGCCGACGCGGGCCGACACCCAGCCGGCGAGCGCGAGCGCCGCCAGGGCGCCGGTGAGCGGGGCGAGGGTGGCATCGGCCAGCGCGAGGGCGCCGCTGACGAGCCCGGCGCCGACGGCGACGGCGACGACCTCGAACTCGACCGGCCGACCGGGGACAGTTCCGCTCACGGCGCCGCCTCCGCCTCCCAGCCGAACCGGTGGCCGGCGTCGGCGAGCGCGGTCCCGGTGAGCCGGGTCGGCCGGACGCCGAGGGCGGCGAGCCGCTCGGCGGCCATGCGGGCCCGCGTCTCGAGCCGCGCGGAGGCCTCCGGGGTCGCCTCCGCGGCCGCGAGGGCGACGTCGACGCGCCGGACGAGCCGCCGTCGGCAGAGCACCGCGACCAGTTCGTCGTAGCCGGCCCGGGCCGCCGCGTCCTCCTCCGCCGCCTCCGCGGGCCGCGGACGGAACGGCGCCGCCGCGAGCGGGGCGGTCCCCGCGCGGAGGTAGACGCTGCCGTCGAGGGCGCGGAGGAAGTCGCCCCAGGCGCGGAACAGCCGCTCGAGCTCGGCGGGAGGACGGTAGGCGACCGGCGTGCCGCCGCTCCGGAGCACCACGACGGGCGTCCCGTCCGCGGCCCGGAGATACCGGTGGGCGCCGCCCCGGCCCGCCCGGGGCGTCACGGGAGGCCCCCGTCGGTGGCGGCGGGCGCGCCAGGCGACGTAGCGGAGCGCCCGTTCGTCGAGCGACTCGCCGTCGGGGCGCCAGGCGGAGAAGAGAAAGCCGGCCGCGAGGAACGGCACCACGCCGACCGCCCCGAGGAACGGCACGAAGACCGCGCCGGCCGCCCCGTAGCAGACGAACTTGATCGCGTCCTGCGCCCTCGGGAACGGTCCGAGGCGCAGGCGCCGGTCGAGCCGCATCGGGACCGCCGCGACCGGGGGTCCTTGCACGGCGGCGTCCATATCATGGACTCCTCCCGGATCGGACGGAGTCGAACCTCGGCCGATCGCCCGGCGGGGTGGGGCGGGCCGCCGGCGGCTGGAAGTGCGCGAGGAGGTGGCGCGCCCCGTGTCCGACCAGGTCGGCGACCGCCAGCGGCGCCGCGGCGGGGAACGACGCGGAGCCGGCGGTCGCGGTCGCGCTCGCCGCCGTCTGGGCGAGCGGGCTCTGCTTCGCGTACTGCTGCACGGCCGGGGTCGCGGCGGAGCCGGCGCTCGACGGGGCGGCGGAGAAGCCGAGCTGGGTGCCGCCCGCGATCGCGCCGCCGGCCGACGGGAATCCGAAGGCGGAGAGGTGGGTCCCGGCGACGGAGAGGAGGTACGGCGCGGCCAGGGCGGCGCCGAGGTAGCCGACCAAGAGGACCGGGCTGGTCGTCCCGACGGCGAGCTCGAGGGGGACGACGAGGACGCACGGCAGGAACGCGAGCTCGAAGAACAGCAGCCACGCCCGCCGGGCGATCCCCGATAGCGGCCGCAACGGCCCGAGGAGGGAGAAGATCGGCAGCAGGACGAGCAGGACGGCGAGCAGCGCGTCCCGGACCCCCATCGCGAGCAGGAGGCCGAAGACCAGCAGGAACTCGACGAACGATAGGACGAAGGCGAGGGCGCCGTTGTCCCACGAGAAGGAGATCTGCCCGTATCCCGACAGATTGACCCACTGGGTCCAGGCGCCGCCGTCCCAGCCGGCCAGGACCGGATAGAGGGCGCCGGCAAGCCCCAGGACCGCGCCGGCGATCGGGAGGGAAAAGTTCGCCACCAGCACGCTCAGCACCAGGCGGGCGAGCAGGTGATCGAACCGGTCGGCGAGGCGGGCCGCCGTCGCGCGGGCGAAGTAGAGCAGCGCGACGCCGAGGGCGACGACCGCGACGAGCGGATCGACGACGTTCGCGACGGTGAAGGCGGAGAACTGGAGCGCCGCGCTCAGGTAGTTCGCCGCTCCGCCCCCGGCCGTGAACGCCGGGTAGGCGTTCCCCGGCTGCATCATCGGGACGAACAACTGGCTGTACGTCGGTCCGGTGATCGCGTTGAGGATCGCGGTGAACACCGAGAAGAACGCGAAGAGGACCGCCTGGACGATCGTGTCCCAATCGAGCCCGAGGAGGTCGACCATCGGCCGCCTCAGGTGCCGGTGAGGACCCAGTGGGCGAGTCCCCAGAAGAGCCCGGTGACCGCGGCGGTGAACAGCAGCGTCCCGATGAGGGCGTCCCGGGCGCGGTCCTTCGCCTGCACCTTCTTGGTGACGTCGTTCGAGAACCAGCTGAACGCGACGCGGGCCCAGACGAGCGAGAGGAGGGCGCCGCCGGCGAGCCCGAGCAGGTCGACGAGCCGATTCAGCGACGCCGTGAAGTTCGCCACGGCGGCGGAGGTCGCCCGCAGCAGGGCGACCGGGCCGGCGTCCCCGGCGCGGGCCGGGGCCGGGCTCCCCGGTAGCGGGCCGATCGCGAGGAGGGCGACGGCGAGCACGGCGCTCGCCACGGCCAGCCCGTGCCCCCCGTTCATGCGGCGGGCGAGCGCGCCCATGCCAGCACCTCCTCCCCCTCGGGGGTCGTCTCGGCGCGGACCTGGCCCGCCGCGATCAGGCGATCGAGCGTCGAGCGCACCGTCTCGAGCGGGATCCCCTGCTCCTCGGCGAGGAGCTCCACCGTCACCCGCTCGGCCCCGTCGGACGGGGCGAGGATCGTACGGAGCACCTCTTCGGGCGGCGGCCCGGCCGCCGGCCGTTCGCGTCGCCGCTTTCGGGTCACCGCGGCGAGCGCGAACCCCCCTAGGGCGAGCGCCGCCACGAGGGCGATCGGGGCGATCGCCGCCGTATCCGGCGCCGTGGCGGCGACGGGCGGGGCGACCGGGGGAACCGCGGCGTTCGCCGTGAGGACGGCGGAGACGGAACCGTCCGCCCGCGCCCCGTACCGGTCGACGACCGCGACCGAGACCCGGATCGGGCCGGAGGCATTCGGCGCCACGCCGCTCGGGAGGGAAACGGCGACCGAACCGTCGCTCGACGTCGTGCCGGCGGCGGACCCGTTCCGGGAGTCGTTCACCCAGATCGCGAACGGGGGGGCGCCGCCGGAGATCGAGACGTTCACCGTGAGGGCCGCCCCGCCCGAGCCGGGGTCGACGGCCAGCGAGGCGGCGAGCGGGGGCAGGAACGCGGTCGGCACGCTCCACGTCGCCCAGGCCCCGGCGGCGTCCGCCACGAGGAGCCCGACCGTTCCCGCGCCCTCGGCGGCGAAGGCGCCGGACCAGGCGATCGGCCCCGCCACGAGGAGCGGTCCGCCGGCCGGGGCCGGGGCGACGAACGGGATCGACGAGGTGACGGCCCAGTCGTACGGCGGTGCGCCGCCCTGGACGGCCGCGCGGAGCGCGATGTCGGCGAGGGGAGGCTCGACGACCGTAGAGGTCCCTCCCTCGACGACGAGGGGCGGATAGACGAAGACGAACCCGTTCGGCACCCACGCCACCGCCCCGTCGGCGTCGGTCACTCGGGCCTCGATACCGGTAAGCCCGGTGGCGTTCGGCACCGCGCTCAGCTCGACGCTGCCGTCGGCCGCGACCAAGGCGGGGGCGGGCTCGGTCGTGCCGCCGAACGACCAGGCGATCCGGAACGGCGGTACGCCGCCGCCGATCGTCACGGTCACGGGCGTCGGGACGCCGAGTTCGGCGGGTCCCGTCGCGGCGACGGAGGCCGTCAGCGCCGGCGCCACCGGTTCCGCCAGGGTCTGCACGAGGGGGATCGGGTCGAACGGGAAGACGGGCTGGAGTTGCGCCTCGAGCACGCCGGGGACGGTCGGGTCGCAGACGAGGACGAGGGACGCGAACCGGGCCGTTGCCGTGCGGTTGCAGGCGGCGAGGTAGGTCAGGTTGGCATACGGCGGCGGGTTTTGGACGGTCCCCTGGAAGCGGACGGGGATCCCGACCTCCGCCTCGGGGAAGTCGGCGGCGATGCCGAGGGTCGGCTCGTCCCCGACCTCGACCGGCTCGGGGGCGGTGGCGTTCGCCTTCCGGCCGGAGGAGTCGGCGACGACGATCGACGGCGTATCGACCCCCGTGTCGGGAAAGATGTGCTCGACGGCGAAGGCGCCGGGGGCGGCGAGCGCTTCGACCGTCTCCGAGCCGTCGCCCCAGCGGATATCGATCCGGTAGGGCGGGGCCCCCCCGGCGATCCAACCGGTCAGGTTGGCCGCGCCGTCCTGGCGGAGGGGAATCGGAGCGACCGAGATCGGGCTGAGGTAGAGGGGCGGGACCTCGACGGTCGAGCCGGTGGCGACCGCCTCGACCGTCCGGGTCGAGTTGCCGCACGTCTCCGCCGCCACCGAGCGGACCTCTACGGTCGCGGTGCCGCCGACGGCGGTCGGGGCGGTGAAGTTCGTCCGGGAGCCGGTGCCGTTCGCGAACGTCCCCGGGACGCTGGAGTTGGCCCCCGTCGACCAGCGATAGGCGATCGGGACGACCGCGCAACCGGTGGCGTTGTCGGTCCAGTTCGCCGAGAACGTCACCGGGAGGCCGCTGTCGACGAACGGGGCCGAGGCCGTGACGGCGAGGTGGGGGCCTGCTCCCGCCGCTCCCGCGGCCGCGGCGGCCGCCGGCCGGGCCCCCGATCCGGCGGAGGCGATCCCGAACCCCGGCGGCGCGCCGAGCAGCACCACGACCACGCCGATCGCCACCCACCCGAGCCCGCACCGCGCGTACGTCCGCCCCGCCGATCCCACCATGGGAACCACCGCTCGTTCGAGCGGGGCGGGGTATTTGGACGGGGGCCGGTTGTCGGAGGATGAACGATGCGGC
>JAKABH010000018.1:15278-25812 GCA_021801925.1 Thermoplasmata archaeon
CGCGCGAGGGCGAGCAGCGGGGCAAAGGCGGTCGGGCTCTTCTCGACGACGAAGATCGGCGCCGGGTCGAGGAGGTCGGCGAGGTGGCTCACGGTGGTGCCGTGGGCGCCCCCCAGGTAGAGGGCGCTGCCCGCCCCGGCCCACGCCGCCCCGGGTCCCCCCTGGACAAGGAGCGCCGCGAGCTTCGACCGGAACGGGTCCCAGTGGCGATATTCGATCCCGTCGACCGTGCGGATCTTCTCGCCGTAGACGCGGTCGCCGGGCGGTCCCCGGTTCGGGGTGTACAGGTCCCGTCCCTCGCGGAAGACCCGGTCCCAGTCGGTGCGCTCCACGGGCCGATCACTCGACCGCGGCGACGAGCTCGACCTCGACCGGGGCGTTCAGCGGCAGCGCCGGCACGCCGACGGCGACGCGCGCCGGCCGGCCCGCGTCCCCCCAGATCTCGACAAGCAGGTCGGTCGCGCCGTTGGCGACCTCGTGCTGCCGGACGAAGCCGTCGGACGACGCGACGAAGACCCCGACCCGCACGATCCGCCGGACCCGGTCGATCGACCCGAGCGCCTCGGCGAGCGCGCTCACCGCTTGCAGCGTCGCCCGGCGGGCGAGCGCGCGGGCCGCCTCCGCGGAGACCTCCCGGTCGACGCGCCCCGGATCGACGACCCCCTGCGCCCCGGTGACGATCTGGCCGGCGACGAACGCGAACCCGCCGTGCACGACCACCGGCACGTACGACCCTTTCGGCGACGGCGGAGGCGGGAGTTCGATGCCGAGGGTGCGGAGCCGTTCGGACGGGGAGGGCGCCATGCCGGCCGGAGCCCGCCGGGCGGAAAACGGGTGCGGGGTCGCCCCCGGCAGGGCTAAGAAGGGCCGAACGGCTGTACGGGCGATGGCGTCGTTCTTCCGGCGACTCCGTCGCGAGAAGGAGCCCGCCTCCCCGGCGCCCGCCCCGCAGCCCCCGCCCGAGGCCCCGTCCGACGCAGACCCGGCCCCGACCCCGCCGGATGCCGCTCCCCTCCCCGACAGCGAATCGGGGTCGGAGGAGGCCGGGGCTGGCGGGCCGGATGCGCCGACCGCGCCGGCCCCCCCTTCGGCGGCCGACCCCGGCCCGCCGGCTTTGCCCGGGGACCCCGCCCCGCCGCCCCCGATCGCCGACGCTCCGATGCCGGTCGTCGCGCCGCCGCCCCCGCTCCCCGGCCCGCTCCCCGGGGTCCCCGCGCCGACAAGCTCCCGCCGGGCCCCGTACTCGATCTGTTTCGTCTGCGGCACGCCGCTCGACGGCCGGACCTGCCCGACCTGCCGCATGACGTGGGTCGAGTGAACGGCCGGACCGCGCTCTTTTGAGGCCCGATCGGCTCGGGGGCCCGGGATGGTCGGAGCCGCGGCGACCGACGAGTTCGACGCGGTCGAGCAGGCGGTCGTCGACCACGTGTTCCGGCTCCAGCCCGGCCTCGCGGTCGGCCTCGGCCTCCACCAATACGACGGGATCGTGCCGGATCTCTCCGCGGCGGCGACCGACCGCTGGGAGGCCGACGCGGACGTCCTCCTCGGGCGCCTCGCCGGGTTCGACGAGGTTGCGCTACCGGCCGGCCGCCGGGCCGACCGGTTCCTGCTGCGGCTCCTGCTCGAGGGGCCGCTGTTCGACCTACGGGAGAGCCGGGACCTGGAACGGAACCCGATGACGTACATCGGGGGGATCTCGCTCACGGCCTACCTCGTCCGCGACTACGCGCCGGCCGCCGATCGCGTCCGCGCGATGGTCCGCACGCTCGCGGGGGTGCCGAAGCTCCTCGAGGACGGGCGGCGGCGGCTCCGGGGTCCGCTGCCGCGGCCGTTCGTCGATCTCGCCCTCGCGATCGGAGGCGGGCTGCCGGGGCATTTCGCCGAGGCGGAGGCGTACGCCGCCCGGGTCGGCGCAGCGGCGGAGTTCGCCGGGCCACGGGCCGTCGCCGAGGCGGCGGTCGCCCGCTTCGTCGCCGCGCTCCGGGACGAGCTGCCCCGCGCCGTCCCCGACTTCGCCCTGGGGCCGGAGCGGTTCCAGCGCCTCCTCTTCGTGCGGGAGGGGCTGACGACCCCGGTCGACGAACTGCGGCGGGCGGGGGAGGCCGATCTCGCCCGGAACCAGGCCCGCCTCGCGGAGCTCCTCCGGCAGCACGGGACGACCGAGGCGGCGCTGCTCGAGCGGATGGGCGACGACCATCCGGCCGCCGCCGAGATCGTCCCGGCGGCACGACGGTGCGTCGACGAGGCGCTCGCGTTCGTCCGGTCCCACGACCTGGTCTCGATCCCCGCGGGGGTCGCCGTCCGGGTGGAGGAGACCCCGCTCTGGGCCCGGGCGCTCTCGACGGCGAGCATGGACTCGCCCGGCCCGTTCGACCCGGGAGGGGAGGGGGTCTACTACGTGACGCCCGTCGACCCGGCCTGGTCGGCGGCCCAGCAGCGGGAGTGGCTCCGATCGCTCAACCGGACGATGCTCGCGAACATCACCGTCCACGAGGTCTTCCCCGGGCACTACCTCCAGTATCTCCACCTCCGCGCCGCCGCGCTCCCGCTGGCCCGCCGGGTCTACCTCTCCCCGTCGTTCGTCGAGGGGTGGGCCCACTACACCGAGGAGCTCGCGGTCGAGAACGGCTTCGGGGGCCCGGGCCCCGAGGCGGAGGTCGCCCAGCTCCACGACGCCCTGCTCCGCGACTGCCGGCTCCTCGCGGCGGTCGGGCTCCACGCCGACGGCTGGCCGCTCGAGCGGGCGGTCCGCCTCTTCGAGACCGACGCCCGGATGGACCGGCTGCCGGCGGAGCGGGAGGCGATCCGCGGGACCTACAACCCCGAGTACTTCTGCTACACGCTCGGCAAGCTCGCGATCCGCGACCTGCGGGCGCGTCGGCTCGCCTCTTCGTTCGGAGGGAACCCGAAGGCGTTCCACGACGCGCTCCTCGGCCTCGGCGCGCCGCCGATCGCCCTGCTCGACGCGCTGCTGGACCGGCCCGGCGGCGGGACACCGGGGGCGTAGCGCTGTCCACCGGACCCGGGGCCGCCCCGGGCCCCGGCCCTCGGAATTGGGGCATCCTGCCTCGGGCGCGGGACGGCTCCCTCCACCCGAACGATGGGCCGCGGCGCGCCCCGGTCGGGGCGAAAGGGAACTTCCGGGCCGCTTCGGTCGGCGCTCCCGCACGGTAATACCCGACGCCGCTTGCCGTTCGGTCGATGACGGGGTTCCTGCTCTCCCCCGGGATCACCCCGGCCCTCACCGACCTGTTCGTCGTCGAGATGCCGATCGCGCTCGGGCTCGGCTACCTCGTCGCCGGCCGCCGGGGGTTCGAGGCGGCGTTCCTCGCCAACCTGTTCGCGTTGGCGGCGGTCAAGCTCGTGACCGACTACCCCGATCTCGCGGACGACGCCGTCACCCTCGCCGCCCTCGCGAGCGGGATCGTCTGGGCGATCCGCCTCGTCGGGTCGACGATCCGGTCCCGGCGCGCCAGGATCGGCCCCCGTCTCCTCGGGGCCGTCGCGATCGCGCTCGGGATCGTAAAGATCGTCACCGACCCGTACGATCCGTTCGACATCCTGCTCGCGGATGCGGCGATCGTGGCGGGGGTCGCGCTCTGGATCGCGCGGCCGCTCCGCGGGCCAGGAGCCACGCCCGTCGTCGCGCCGACCGGGGGCTGACGCCGGTCGGCCCGCGGCCCTCCGCGGGCGCTCAGCGAACCCGACGGTCGTCGACCGGGGCCGTGGCCCCGCGGTTCGCCTCCGGGACCGTCCCGTGCGGGCGGTCGGACGGGAGCGGGGGCCGGGAGACCGGGGCATCCGGCGCCGCCGGCGGCGCGGCGACCGCCGCCGGATCGCGGGGAGGAGCCCCACCGTCGGGGCCGCCTCCCTCCTCCCTCGTCGGCGGCGGCCCCGGCGGAGGCCGGGACGCTTCCGCCGGAGAGTAGAGGGCGAAGATCCCGATCGAGGAGACGACGGCCGAGAAGAGGATGCCGAGGAACATGAGGTCGAGGAAATACGGGATCCGGATCCCGAGGCTCAGCGGGAGGGTCGCGACGACGGCGGCCGAGAGGCCCCGGGAGATGTTGAACGCCGCGATCGTCCGCTCCCGGCGGGCCGCCGCGGGCGCGGGGTCGAAGTAGCCGCGCAGGAGCGGCAGGAAGCCGACCCGCATCGCGAGCATCACGACAGCGAGACCGATCGGGACGGCGACGACGAGGGCGGAGAGCCCGGCGGGCTGGAAGAGGAGTCCGAGGTAGACGAAGAAGAACGAGGAGGCGAAGAACGACACCTCCTTGTGGACCTGCTGGATGTGCGGGACGTCGAGCCCGCCGGTCGACAGGCGGAACCGCTGGCGGAGACCGTAGAGCATCCGCCGGAGGGCGGAGGTCCGCCACGTCACGATCGCGGTCCGGTCGGCGTCGAGCAGCAGCGAGTTCCCGAGCATCAGGCCGAAGACGAAGATCGTGATCGCCGGGTTGAACCCGATGAGGTCGGCGAGGCCGTAGGTGGCGAGGACGATCGTGATCGTCAGCGTCCAGGTGTAGCCCGCGGTGAACGTGCGCAGCCGGTCCAGGATGACGAGCCAGAGGATCCCGGCGACGATCCCGGCGGCGGCGGAGCCGACGACGCCCCAGAGCAGCGACTCCCCGACCGAGACGAAGGAGTAGTGGCCGGTGAGATAGATCCCGATCAGGATCAGCGGCGCGAGCAGCTGCAGCACGTCGGAGGCGACCGATTCGAAGAGAAGGGTCGTGCGCAGCCGGTCGCCGACGCGCGCGACCCGCAGGAGCGCCGGCACCGCGACGGAGCTCGGCCCCGAGAGGCCGAAGCCGAAGACGAGGGCGAAGAGGAACTCCCAGTGGAACGTCTCGAAGACGACGACGGCCAGGACGAGGGCGGTCGCCGTCTGGAGCGAGAGGGTGAAGAGCGTCGCCCGGCCGAGCACCCGCGCGAGCTCCCCGAAGCGGATCTCGAGCCCGACCGCGAAGAGGATGAAGGCGATCGTGAGCCCCGAGACGTACGGGATGAAGGCGGTGAGGACCGCGAGGTCGTGGGTCGGCACGATCCCGCTCTGGACGAGCGCGATCCCGACGAGCAGCAGCGGCAGCATGCGGGGGATCCGGATCCGGTCGAAGAGGGCGTCCAGCACGAAGCCGACGAAGGCGATCCCGGCGAGCAGTACGAAGACGACGTCCGGGCTCGTCACGGGGCCGTTCCTTCCCTACGGCCGCCCGGCGGGGCGAAAGGCCCTGCGCGAGCGGCCCGTCCGGCGTGGGGTAGGGGTCCCGGGCCTTACCGATTCCGCCGGCCGCCGTACGACCGGGGGCGCCGCGCGGCGCCCGCCCGCGCGCACCGGCGGTCGTCCGCGGGGGCCGGCCCAACGGCCCCGGGCTAGCGGGCGAACCGCCGGAAGAAGCTCTCGGCGTTCCAGGTCGGGCGCGCCGGTTCGTCCGCGACCCGCCGCACGAAGCGCCCGAGCAGGTCGGTGAACCGGGCGGCGGCCTCGCGGTCGACCGGCTGGTCGAGGTCGTCCGCCGGCGCGTGGTAGCGCTCCCGGAACCACGCATGGGAGATCGCCTCCTCCCGGGAGCCCTTCTCGTAGCCGATCGAGAGCATCAGGGACGGCGCCCCGATCTTGACGAAGTTGTACTGGTCGCTGCGGATGAACAGCACCCGATCGGGCTCGTATTCGGGCTGGGCCTCGACCCCGACCTCGGCCGCCATGCTCCGAAGGGCCGGCCCGAGCGACGACTCGCCGAGGCCCTGCACCTCGAGGTACCGCATCGGGTAGAGCGGGAGGAACATGTCCATGTTGAGGTCGGCGACGATCGGCCCGGGGACGGTCGGGTGCTGCGCAAAGTACTCCGAGCCCAGGAGCCCCTTCTCCTCGCCCGTCACGGCGACGAACAGGATCGACCGGCGGGGAGGTCGGCCCGACTCGCGGAACGCCCGGGCGATCTCGATCAGCGTCGCGACCCCCGACGCGTTGTCCATCGCGCCGGGGTAGACCCGGCGCCCCCCGTCGGTTTCACCGACCCCCAGGTGATCCAGGTGGGCGCTGCCCACGACGTACTCGTCCCGCCGCTCGGGGTCGCCGCCCCGCAGCACGCCGACCACGTTCGAGCAGCGGACCGTCGATCGACGGACCGCGACGCGCGCCCGCAGACGCCCGGAGAGCGGGAAGCGCGGCAGCGGCCCGGGTCCCCCGAGGCGGTCGACGATCTCGGCCGCCGAGTGGCCGCTGCCGCGGAGCAGGAGGTCGAGCCGCTCCGGATTGAAGTACGTCGAGAGCGACAGCGGCCGCCGGTCGTCCGGCCCTCTCTCCGCGAGCTCCATCCGGGGGAGCGCCAGGCCGCTCGCGAGCCGCGGCCAGGGAAGGTCCGGCACTTTGGGGTTCAGGATCATCATGCTGCCGACCGCCCCGGCGCGCCGCAACGCGCGGAGCCGCTCGTCGGGCGACTGGTAGTGCGCCTTCACCGCCCCCGGAAGCTCGGGGGGGCCCCCCCGGAAGTAGACGGCGATCTTCCCGTGGAGATCGATCCCCTCGAAGTCGCTGTAGCGGTGCTCCGGGACCTCGAGGCCGTAGCCGACGAAGACGAGGTCGGCCTCGGTCTCGGGCGCCGTGCCGCCGGTCGCCACGACCTGCACCGCGTCGCGCAGCGGAAGGGGCTCCGTCCCCCCCGGGAAGGCGAGGGCGAGCGACGTGCCGGCCTCGTCGAGCAGGGAAACGCGGAGATCGAGCCACTGCCTAAAGCCGTCCGAGCCGGCCGGGTCGAGCCCCGCGGCCCGGAACTGCTCGATCACGTACTCCGCGGCGCGTTGGTACCCCGGGCTGCCCGTCTCGCGCCCTTCGGTCGAGTTCCCGGCGAGGGCCTCGACGTGCGACCACCAGCGTCGTCCCCGCGCCTCCCACTCCGTATCGGTCACGATCTCCCCTCGCGGATCTGGTCCGGCCGGGGCAGGCGGGCCGCGGTCTTAGGTCCGGCGGGGGGCCCACGGTCGCGCGTCCGCCCGGAGGAGGCCGCGTCGGTCTCGGCGCCGGGGGCGTGCGCCCCCTCCGCAACGACGCCCCCCCGGGACGCCGCCGCACGAGGGGGACGACGCCTAGTGCCCACGCCGGGCCCATGGTGCCTAGTCGGCTAAATACGGATTGGGCACGCCCCCGCCGATGCACGCCGCCCGCCGCCGACCGGAATCCCTCCCGACGCGGATCGATGCGCACCCGTGGCTGGTCGTCACGGCCTGGGCGGTCTTCCTGCTCGCGGCGACGCCGCTGGCGCTCCAGTACACCCACTCGGTCAACTACGCCGGCGGGTCGTCGAGCCTCGCGGGCTCCGAGTCCGCGCGGGCCCAAGCTCTGCTCGCGAGCGTCTCGCCGTCCCGGTCGACGCTCCTGGTCGTGGTCGACCAGGCCCCACTCCCCGCGGGGGCGGCGGAGAACGACACCTTGGCGTTCCAGGCCGCCGTCGCGCAGGCCCGGATCCCCTACGTCAACGGCTCCAGTTCCGTCTACTCGGCCTACGCCGCCGAGCTCGACGGGATCTTCGGGGCCCGGGTGCCCGAGGTCCGGTCGCTCTACGCGTCGACGACCAACCTGACGGACGCCGTCTACGGATTCCCCGCCGCCTTCCTCTCCGCCTGGGAGGTCCGGGGGGCGACCGCCGGCACGATCAACGCGAGCTACGCCGCCGCGAACGGCCCGGCCGGCGGCTACCCGGCGGCGCTACGGGATTGGCTCCTCGGGAACTACTCCGCGTCAACGCCCGCGCCGGGGCTGGTGCAGGCGGCGGTCCGGGCGACGGCCCTCGGCTACTTCCCCGCCGATCCCGCCCTCAACGCCACCCTGTCGCGGGCGAACGTCACCGACTATCCGTCGGCGGTCCCGGCGCTCGTCGCCGACCTCCTGCCGCCGTCCGGCAGCGGGCCGGTGCCCGTCGCGTGGATCGTCGCGGCGGCGCAGCCGGGGGATTTCGGGTCGAACTACGTCCGCACGTACGGCCTCCTCGGCGTCCCCGCGGGCCTGCGCTCCGCCTTCGTGAGCCCGGACGGATCGGTCGCGCTCGTGGAGGTCGTCTTCACCGTCCCGGATTCGTTCCGCACCGCCGACGGCACGTACCCGGCGCAGGCGGCGACGCCGACGGTCCGCCTCCTCGCGGACCGGGCGTTCGCGGCCCCGGTCTACGTCACCGGGGCGGGCGCGGCCGCCTACGACGCGCAGCAGGCGACGGGGGCGAGCGGCTTCCTGTTCGCCTTCACGTTCCTCTTCCTCGGGATCGCGGTCGCCCTCACCCTCCGGTCGTGGATCGCGCCCCTCCTCACCCTGGTGCTGATCTCCGCCGCCACCCTGCTCGGCTACCTGGCGATCGAGCTCACCGGCCGGCTGCTCGGCAACGTCGACTTCACGGTGACGTACACCCTCACCGCGGTCACGCTGGGCGTCGGCACCGACTACGCGCTCTTCTACCTCTACCGGTACCGCGAGGAGCTCACGAAGGGGGCGGCGCCGGAGGAGGCGCTGCGGACGGCCAGCCGCAGCTCGCGATTTGCGATCCTCGCGAGCGCGACGACGGTCGCCATCGGTCTCGGCACCCTCTCGCTGCTCGGCGACCTCCGCACCTGGGGGCTCGTCCTCCTGGTGACGGTCTTCGCGATCGGGCTTCTCGAGATCACCCTCCTGCCGGCGCTGATGCGCCTCCTCGGGCCCCGGCTCTTCGTCCGCCGGTGGCTGCGCCCCGCCGGGCCCACGGAGCGGTCCGCGTTCTATCGGGCCGCCTCGGCGTCCAGCTCCCGGGCGCTCCTGGTCGCCGTCCTGGCGGCGGCGATCGCCGTCCCCGCGGTCGTCGGCTTCCTCGTGGTGCCGACCTCGTACGACCTGAGCGGCGGGCTGCCGTCCGATACCGGCAGCGCCCAAGGCCAGCAGCTGCTCGAGCAGCACTTCGGGGCGAACCTCCTCTACCCGATCGACGTGATCGTGCCGTCCGGTACCGGCTTCCTCGAACCGAACGGATCGCTCGCCCCGGGGGCGTACCGGGTGCTGGCGACGTCGGCCGAGAATCTGCTCGAGCGACCGGGCGTCACGGCGGTCGACGGGCCGTTCGTCGCCGGGACGAACCTCACCCCGCCGACGAACGGGAGCGGCGCCGCCGGCTACTTCCTGGACGGCGGCCGGTATGCCTACTTCCTGGTCTATTCGCTCTACAACCCGTACTCGCCCGCGGCGCTCTCGCTCGTGGGATCGATCCGCTCGAACGACACGTACATCGTGGGGGGATTGACCTCCGGCATCCTCGACCAGCAGGCGCAGAACAACGTCGAGTATCCGATCCTCGAGATCCTCCTCACCGTCTTCATCGCGGCCATCCTCGGGGTCGCGTTCCGGTCGGCGTGGGTCCCGTTGATCTCGGTCTCCGGGGTCTTCCTCAGCATCGCCGCGACGACCGGGCTCCTCTACGTCATCGCGACGTACCTCCTGCACACCCCGCTGCTCTGGCTGATCCCGCTGATCCTGTTCGTCCTGCTGATGTCGCTCGGGAACGACTACACCGTCTTCCTGCTCACCCGGATCCGGGAGGAGCAGGCGACCCACGGGCCGTTCGAGGGGATCCGCCGGGGGATCGCCGGCAGCGGCGTGGTGGTGAGCGCCCTCGGGCTGATCCTCGCCGCCTCGCTGGGATCGCTCGCGCTGCAGCCGATCTCGTTCCTGCAGGAGGTCGGGATCGCCTTCGTGATCTCCCTCGTGCTCGATACGTTCTTGGTCCGGCCGTTCTACTTCCCGGCGATGCTCGCCCTCGTGGAGCGCCGGCGGGCGGCCCGCCCCGCCGGGCCGCGGTAGGAGGACCGGGCCGATGGCGTTCCTCCGGGTCAAGCGGGTCCGGGGCCGCCCGTATGCCTATCTCGTCGAGAGCGTCTGGGACGCGGCCCGCGGGCAGCCCCGGCAGAAGGTCCGGGGGTATCTCGGCCGCCTCGACCGGGTCCGGGCGGAGCAGCTGCCCGGGGATCCCCCGTCACCGGAGCTCCTCCGTTCCCTCGCCGAGAAGCAGGCGGAGGAGCGGCAACGGGTCGACGCCGCCGTCGAGCGCCACACGCTCCGCGTCGCCGAGCGGCTCCTCGCCGGGGACCCCGCCCCGGTCCGCGCGGCGGCCCGGGAGGCGCGGCGGGAGCTCGGCGAGGACGCCGGCCTCCGTCGGGTGCTCGCCGGGGCGATGCGGGAGGTCGGCCGGCGCTGGGCCGACGGCCGGGCGACGATCTCCCAGGAACATCTCGCGAGCTCGATCGTTGCGGGGTTGCTCGCCCGGTCGAACCGTCCCCTTCGGTCGGCGGGGTCGGGCGGGCCCGAGGTCGTGGTCTGCGTCCCGGAGGGGGAGTACCACACCCTGCCGCTCCTGCTCGCCGAACGACCGCTTAGGGAGCGCGGGTACGAGGTCGTGAACATCGGCCCGTCGGCCCCGACCGAGTCGACGATCGCCTTCGTGCGGAGCCGGCGCCCCTACGGCGTCCTCATCTCCGTCACCCAGCCGGCGTGCCTCGAGCCGGCGCGGTCCCTCGCCCG
>JAKABH010000019.1:0-11296 GCA_021801925.1 Thermoplasmata archaeon
CCGTCGCCGCTCCGCCCAAAGGCATAAGAAGGGCCGCCTCGGTCCGACCCCATCGGGAAGTCACATGCTCGTCGAGATGACGGAGCTCTTGGGGCGGCAGATCTACACGCCGGACGGCCGATTGCTGGGCGAGGTCGACAACGTCGTGGTCGACGTCGAAGGGGCCAAGGTCGACGGCCTCTACATCGACGAGACCAGCCCGATGTTAGTCGAAGATTCGCGCCCGACCAACGTTCCGTACCGGTGGGTCTCGGCGGTCAACGACGTTGTCCTCCTCAAGTACTTCCCGAAGCGCGTGTCGCTCAAGAAGGCGCCCGCGCGCCCCGCGAAGCCGGCCGAGGCCGTCGCCGCCCCCGCCCGCTAGGGGACGCGGGGATAGCCAAGCCCGGAAACGGCGCAGGACTTAAACGCCGGGCCCCCCGGCGAAGAGATCCTGCCGCGCAGGCGTTCGCCGGTTCAAATCCGGCTCCCCGCATCGCCCCCGGCGGCGGGCGGCACGGGTAAGAGGCCGGACCCGCTGGAGCGGGCGTGCGGCGCTCCGAGCTGGTTCGCGCGGTCGCCCGCATTCCTCCCCCGCCGCGGCCGCGGCCCGACTTGGAACAGGTCGTCTCCCCGCCCGAACGGGTCGCCGATCTGCTCGAAGCGACCGTCCCCTTCGGCGGGCTCGCCGGGCGGTCGGTCCTGGATCTCGGATCGGGAACGGGCCGGCTGGCGATCGGGGCCGCCCTCCTCGGGGCGGTGCCGGTCGTCGGGGTGGAGGTCGACGCGCGCCTCGTCGAAATCGCCCGCGCCTCGGCCGCGTCGGCCAGTCTCCAGGTCGAATTTGTGGTCGCCGACGTGCGGCAGGCCACCGCGCCGGCGGATTATGTGCTCATGAACCCGCCGTTCGGGGCCCAGCGGGCGGGGGCCGACCGCCCGTTCTGGGAGGCGGCGTTCGCGCTCGCCCGCCGGGCGGTCATCGCCTTCGCCCTCTCGGAGTCCCGAACCTTTATAACGCGACGCGCGGTCGCACACGGCGCCCGCGTCGCCGCCTCGCGGCCCGTCCCGTGGGAGTTGCCGCGCACCTTCGCGCACCACTCTCGCCGCTCGGTCCCGATCGAGGTCGACCTGTGGACGATCCGCACCGGAACCGAACCATGAGCGATCCCGAACTACCGAACCTCGTCCTCCCGGGAGACTACCTTGGCGCCGCGGAGGAGTACCTGCCGGGACGGGGCACCTACGAGAACCGGGGCCGCATCTACGCCTCCGTCCTCGGCACCCCCCAGGTCGACCCGCGGGACCGGACCGTCCGGGTCGACGCCCGCAACGGGATCCCCGAGGTCGCCGAGGGGGACCTGGTCTACGCCCGCGTCGAGGAGGTCAAGACGGCGATGCTGATCTGCGCCATGCTCGGACGGGCCGGCGCCCGTCGCCGCCTCCCGGGCGACCCGGAGGGAACGGTCCACATCTCCAAGGCCCGGGACGGCTACACCGAGTCGTTCCAGGGCGAGTTCGCGGTCGGGGACGTCCTCCTCGCCCGGGTCCTCCAGTCAAAACCGTCGGTCAAGCTCACGACCGCGCCGGCCTCGCTCGGGGTGGTCGCCGCCCGCTGCCAGACGTGCCACGCCCTGCTCGCCCCGGGATCGAAGGCGAACGAGATGGTCTGCCCTCGATGCGGGGCCGTGGAACGGCGAAAGGTCGCGAAGGGGCCACGTCCCGACGTGCCGGGCGATGACGCCGTCCCCCTCTGACGACGAGCGTCGGCTCGCGCGCCTCGTGCGCGCGCACGATCGCTGGCGGGGCCGCGAGGTCTTCAACCTCCTGGCCAGCGAGAACGCGGTCTCCCCGACGGCCCGACGCTACCTCGCCAGCGATCTGGCCGGGCGCTACACCCTGCCGATGGCGACGACGGTCGACGGCGAGACGATCGACAACAGCTACACCGGCACCCGCTACACCGACGAGATCGAGGCCCTCGCCAACGACGCCGCGGCGCGCCTCTTCCGCGCGCGGCACGCGACGACCCGGCCGCTCTCCGGGCACCTGGCGGCCCTCTCCGCGCTCGTCCCGCTGCTCCCGCCGAAGTCCCGCCTGCTCGCGGTGCCCCCGGAACACGGCGGGTACGACGGCTACGCCCCCGGCTTTGTGCCGGCGCTCCTAGGCTACTCCGTCCGGCCGCTCCCGGCGGACGGTCCGGGACACTCCGTCGACCCGGCCGCCGCCGTCGCGGCGATCCGCGCCGAGCGCCCCGATGCGGTGCTGCTCGGCCAGAGCTTCTTCCTGTTCCCCTACCCGCTGCGCGAGATCGCCGACGCGGCGCACGAGCGCGGGGCGCTCGTCCTGTACGACGCCTCCCACGTACTGGGGCTGGTCGCGGGCGGGGTCTTCCAGGATCCGCTCGCGGAGGGGGCGGACGTCGTCTTCGGCAGCACCCACAAGTCGTTTCCCGGTCCCCAGGGAGGGATCCTGGCGACGAACCGCGACGACCTCTTCGCCCAGATCGACCCGGCCCTCGTCTGGCGCGTCTTCGACAACGCCCACTGGAACCGCATCGCGGGCGTCGCCCAGACCCTGCTCGAGCTCGAACGGGTCGGCGCGGAGTACGCCCGTACCGTCGTGGAGAACGCCCGGGCGCTCGGGAGCGCGCTCCACGGAAGCGGGATTCCGCTCGTCGCCGCGGAACAAGGATTCACCCGATCGCACCAGCTCCACCTCGACCGAGCGCGGCTCCGAAGGGAACGGGGGCTCGGCGCCGGGGCCCTTGCGCGACGGCTCGAGCGCCAGCGGCTGCTCATCGATCTCGTCGGGCGGGTGGGAACGGCCGAAGCGACCCGGCTCGGACTCCGTCCCGACGAGATGCCTCGGCTCGCGGATCTGATCGTACGGGGCGGGTTGTTGAACGAACGGGTCGGTCCGGACGTCCTCGCCTGGCGACGCACCTACCGTTCGCTGCGGTTCGCCTGACCGACCCGCCGGCGTAACGCGCCGTCGCCCGTTAGGTAAGGACCCGTACCGAAAAGAAAGGAAGGAAGGGGTTGGCCCGGGGGTTTCCCCCCGGCTTACTGCATCCCGTGCTCGCTCTTCGCGTGCGCGGAGAGCTCCTCGGCCGAGCCGAACGACTTCCCGCAGACGCTGCAGGTGTTCGTGCTGCTCGTCTTGGTGTCGGACCACGGCTGCGCGGGCTTCGCCGGGGCGGGGGCCATCATCATCCGGCCCGCGACCATGCCCGTGATGATCCCGACGATCAGCCCGACGACGAGCAGGACCGTCCCGCTCGCCGGCGGGGAGAGCCCGAAGTAGCCGGCCGCGCTCGTCCCGCCCGTCACGTTGTTGTACACCGTGGCGTTCTGGTAGACCGTCCCGCCCGACGGGGCCGTCGACTGGGGCAGGACCGTGATCGTCCCGTTCTGGTAGAACGTCTGGTACGGGGTAACCCCCTGGATGCTGTAGGAGTAGTTGCCGGGCGTGAGCTCGTACCAGTTCTTCGCCACGGAGATGCCGGGGGTCGACTGGAAGAAGCTCGACTGGTAGACCAGCTTCCCATTCAGCGAAACCTGGAGGGAGACCGCCGTGATGTACTGCGCGGAGTAGGCGACCGAGAGGGTGATGTTCCCCGCCGGGGTCGCCGCCGTCGGCCAGACCAGGCTGAACGTCGGGGTCGTCGTGATGAACGCCGCGGAGTCGAAGCCGCCCGCCGGGGAGGCGACGCTCACCGGGTAGCCGTGCGCCACCGTTCCGTTCGCCGTAGCCGCATAGTTGAACTCGTAGGCCACGGTTCCGAGCGCGGTCGAACAGTCCGGCGTGTTGCAGTTGAGCGAGGAGGCGTTCAACTCCAGGGAGTAGTTCGAGACACCGGTCTGGATCGGCATCGGGAACGAGTAGGCGAGCTTCTGGGTCAACTCGTTGTACATCGTGAACGTCCCGCTCACGTCCGTCGGCGTGATGGTGAACGTGTTGTTGCTCACCGTGACGGCCACGGTCCAGTTAACCCACGCCGGCAGCGTGGTGTACAGAGCCGGCATGGACGTGATGTTCAGCCAGAGAGTCGTCGTGTTGTTGAGGTTGGACTGCAGCGAGTGGATCGGGGCGTTCCCCGGTGCCGTGGTCGCCCCCGCCAGCCCGATCGGCTGCGCGGTGGTCGTTCCCGCCGGTTGGAAGAGGGTTCCCCCGGCGAACCCCAGCACCATGAAAGCGGCCACGATTCCAATCCCTACGGTTCCCAACGTCCGCCATGTGGCGCGGTGCATACCGCCCCGGATGACTTATGCTACTTAAACCTCTCGCGAGCAGGCGACCCCCATGGACCGACGACGGAGCCGACCGGCCGCGACGGGCCGTTCCACCCTCGAGAGCCCGACCCCGGGCCCCCGCCGCCGCCTCGTGGCTGGGGCCCGCACCGGTTCGGGGGCCCCCGGGCACGGGCCGCCCGAGCGACGGCCGATCGCTCTCAGCGGGACGCCGGGGACGGGAAAGACCTCGGTCGCGGCGCGGCTACCGCCGTCCCTGTCGCCCGTCGAGGTCGGCGAATGGGCCGTGGCCGTCGGCGCCGGCCGCCGAAGCCGGGGCGGCGTCACGGTCGATCTTCCGTTACTCGGCCATCGCTTCGCCGCCTTCCACCGACGCGACCCCCACATGGTGTACGTCGGCCACCTCGCGCATCTGTTGCCGATCCCGGACGTCGTGGTGCTCCGGTGCCACCCCATCGAACTCGGGCGGCGTCTCGATGCCGCCGGCCGGGGCGAACCGGCCGAACGGGCCGAGAACGTCGCCGCCGAGGCGCTCGACGTGATCCTCCTCGAATCGCTCGCGCTCGGCCGGCGGGTCTGGGAGGTCGACACCACCGGGCGGAGCCCCGATTCGGTGGCCCGCACGGTGCTCCGGCGGGCGACCCACGGCGGTGCTCCCCGCTACGGCCGGACCCGGTGGCTCGGCGATCCGGCGGTCACCGCGCACCTTTTGGAGCGGACGCCGTAGGGCGGTCGGATGGTGCTCGAGGGATACCGCCGGCGATTCCATCCGTACATCGTCCGCCTCGCCCGCCCGTTCCTCGGCTGGCCCCCGGCGCGGGTCAGCGCTCTCGCCCTCGCGGGGGCGGTCGGCGCCGGCCTCCTCGCCGCCCTGGTGCGGGGGTTCGGGCCCCTGCTGTTCCTGCCTGTCGCCCTTCTGATCCTCGCCTCGGGGATCTTCGACGTGCTCGACGGGGAGGTCGCCCGGGCGACGGGCCGCGCCTCCCGACGGGGCGACTTCCTGGACCACGTCTTCGACCGGTACGCGGACGTCGCGATCGTGCTCGGCATCGCCGCCTCCGGGTTCGTCAATCCCCTGCTGGCGCTCGTCGCCCTCGTGAGCCTGCTGCTGACGAGCTACATGGGCACGCAGGCCCAGGCCGTCGGCCAGGGCCGGCTCTACGGGGGCCTGCTCACCCGGGCCGACCGCCTGGTCGTGCTGGCGGCCGCCGCCTTCCTTGAGTTCGACTGGTCGCTGCCGTGGCCGTGGGCCCCGAGCGAGCCGTGGTCCCGGTTCGCGGTCGACGGGATCGGCTTCACGGTCCTCGACGTGGCGATGCTCTACTTCGTCATCGCGGGCCAGTGGACCGCGATCGCCCGGGCGGTCCGGGTCTACCGGGCCCTCCCCCCGACGGGGGCGGCCCCGGCGGATCCTCCGACCGCTCCGTGACCCGACCGCCCCGGGTCTGGTAGTACTGCAAAGGATGGTGGAGCCACGGCTCGAAGCAGAGCGGGTCCCGCCCCCGCTCCCGCGGCTCCGGGGCGGTCGGATCCCCGTCGCGGACGCAGAGGCCGTGGCTGCGGAGGGTTTCGCACTCCGGGGGGGTGTAGCCGGCCCCGCCGGCGTGCTGGGTGATGTGCTCGACCTGGTAGCGGGTGATCGACTCGTCGAAGTCGGGGGCGCCCCGGTAGGCGTCGACGATCGTCTCCGGATCGGCCCCCGCCCGATGGAGGAAGGCGGCGAGGGCGAAGCGGCCGGCGTGGGAGAGGTTCTCGCCGGCCTGGAGCGTGCGCCGCATCTTCCGGATGCACGGCGGGAATCGCTCCGGCAGGAGGCCACCGGCCGGACCGCCGCTCCGGGCCGTGGGGAGGGGCAGGCGGGTGGCGAGCGCCGCGAACAGCTCCGCCTCCCGGCCGCGGACGAACTCGACGACCTCCGCCTGGAGAGGGACCGGCTCCGCGAGCATCCGACGGATCCCTTCTTCCACCAGCCGGGCCGCGCGGGCCGGCCGCACCACGACCGTCCCCCCGCGGAGGTCCTGGCGGACGAGGCGAAAGTCGGCCTCCCGGATCGGCGTCGCGAGCCGGACGTAGCTGTCGAGGGGGAACCCGATCCCGCCGTCGGCCGGGGCGACCGCCAGGCGGAGCCGGCCGGCGACCGCCAGGATCTCCTCTTCCTGCGCCGACCCGTCCAACCCCTCGAGACGCGCGGAGCTGCGCTTCGACTCGGCGACGGCCCACCGGCGCAACGCCGCCTTCGACGGCGCCGCCGCGAGGGCGACCCGCGCGAAGACGAACGACAGGTACCGCTCGGCGGGGGAGGCGTGGGCGAACTCGGCGACCTCGCGGACGGCGCGCGGATCGTCGGCCGCGGCGAGGATGCGGGCGCGCCCCAGGAGGCGCGCCGCATCGTACCGCCGGTCCTCGAACAGGTCGCGGAGGGTCCAACCGGCCTCGGCGAGCAGGCTCTCCGCGCCGGGGAGGAACGGGTAGGTCGCGAAGAGCGACCGCTCGTCTAGAACAGCCGGGGCACGATGAACTGCCATGCGAGGAGCACCAGAATCGCCACCGAGGAGACGGCGACCGCGCGCCCGCCGAACTCCTCGAGCCGGTTCTCCGACCAGCCCCGACGGAAGCGGGCGGCGACGCTCGCCGCGAAGTCGCGGAAGAGGAGCCCGCCGTCGAGCGGGACGAGCGGGAGGGCGTTGGAGAGGCCGAGCAGCAGGCTCATCCAGGAGATCCAGTACAGGATGTTCGCCCCGACCCAGAAGGCGGCCGGGTTCGCCCCCGCGAGCGGGCCGGTGAGGTGGTAGTACTGGGTCGTCGTCCCGCCGATCGGTTCGAGGCCCGCGAGGGGGAGCGAGATCCAGTAGAGCGCCCCGACCAGCGGCCCATCCGAGGCGCCGAGGGGCGAGACGAGCGTCTGCTCGAGTTCCGCGGGGGTGAGGTACGAGGGCAGGACCCCCAGGAATCCGCGGCCGGCCACGGTCGGGCTCGGGGCGAGCCGCACCCGGGTCGAGACGACGCGGCCGAGCGCGGCGGAGTAGTAGACGACCGAGACGTTCTCGTGCGGGACCGTGTGGGCGAGCGTCGACTCGAACAGCGCCACGGTCGTGAGGTTCGTGCCGTTCACCGCGAGGAGGATGTCCCCCGGCGCGAGGGTGAGGTTGGCGGCCGGCGATCCCGCCGAGACGGCGGCGATCCCGACTCCGTTGGCGTTCGGGGCGACGGAGGTCGTGACCAGCGCCGCCAGGACAACAAAGAAGACGACCGCGATGGCGAGGTTCGCGAGGATCCCGGCGGCGGCGACCCGGTCCCGCTTGCGACGGGGGGCGGCCATCATGTCGGCGTCGTCCTGCTCGACGAACGCCCCGACCGGGACGACGCACCAGAGGACCCCGAGGCTCTTCACGCCGATGCCCTGGGAGCGGGCGATGATGCCGTGCGCCAGCTCGTGGAGGACGACCCCGATGACCAGCGCCAGGATCCCGTAGCCGATGGGAATGAACGGGTTGATCCCCGGCAGGCCGATCGCCTCCTGCACCGTCGGGGCGTTCGCCGCCGAGACGCGGAAGGCGAGCGCCGCCTCGAGGAGGAGCGTCCCCACGATCAGGGCCATTGAGATGACGGCGAGGGCGATCCCGAGGTCCCCGGCGGCGGTCCAGAAGCGCCGGAACCGACCCCAACGGTCGATCGCATCGCGCCCGCGCCGGGTCTTGATCATCAGCGCCGGCCCGAGGAGGGAGAACGTCCGCTCCGGACCGACGCGGCCCGAACGGTAGAGCACCACGACGGCGACGGCGTAGGCGAGGACGACCCCGAGGGCGACCTCGTAGCCCCAGTACGGATCCACGGACGACCGCGCTCCCACGCCCGACCTAGGATAAACCGTCTTCAACCCGACGGGGGGCCGCCGGCGACGCTTATCCCGAGCGACCGGATTCGCGGCCCGTGCTCCGCCCACGGAGGTGCCTCCGCGGGGCGACGGTCGCCGGCTCGATCGGGATCGTCCTCCTGTTGGCCGCCGGCGGCCTGCTGCCGACCGCCCCGCCGTCGGGTCCCCCTCCCGGGCCGGTGGCGGGCGGCCCATCGGTGAGCGTTCCCCTACCGGATGCCCCTTTCGGAGCCCTCGGCGGGACCGAGGTGGCGGCGCCGAACGCTCCCGCCGGGAGCGGGCGCGTCTTTCCACCGGCGCCGGCGGATCTTCCGATGAACGTCCTCGTGGGCCTCGCCGGACCGAACGCGTCGGACGCCGCGGCCCTCGTCGCCGCGGAATACACCCCCGGCTCTCCCCTCTACCACCGGTATCTCTCCCCGACCGCCGTCGCCGCCCGGTTCGGGGCGCCCGCCGCGGAAATCGCCCGGGCCGTGCACTACTTCGATGGGTTCGGGCTGGCCGCGACCCCGCTGGGCGGGGCGACCCTCATCGAGGTCCGGGGTCCGGCGGACGACGTCGCGCGCGCCTTCGGCACCTCGTTCGCCGTCTACCCCCTCCCGGGCGGCCGCTCGTACGTCGGGCACTCGACCCCGGCGGTGCTCCCGGCGGGGATCGCCTGGAGCGGGGCGGTCGGGCTTGGGAACGCTTCCGTACCCGAGCCGCTCGCCGCTCCGCTTTCGGCGACCGCCCCGATCCCGGGCCCGCTCTCGAGCTGCACGGCCGGTGCGGCCGGGCTCGCCCCGTGCCAGATCCAGGGCGCCTACAACTCGAGCGGCCTGATCGCCAACGGCACCACCGGACGAGGCGAGCGGATCGGGATCGTGGACGTCTACGACGGCAGCGAGCCCCAGAGCCAGCTCGCCGCCGACCTCGCCTCGTTCGACGCGGCGTTCGGCCTTCCCAACGCCTCGGTGTCGTACAACTATCCGGTCCGGACGAACCAGTCGCTGAACGGGACCTCGACCGGATGGGGCCTCGAAGAGGCGCTCGATGTCGAGTGGGCCCACGCTTCGGCGCCGGGGGCGTCGATCGCGATGACGTTCGGCACCGACTCGAACGCCGGGCTCTACGAAGCGGTCGATTGGCTGGTCGCGTCGCACCGCACCGACGTCATCTCGTTGAGCTGGGGCGAGAACGACGTCGGGATCTACAATGCCTACGCGGGCGGATGCGCCGCCGCCTGCAACGCGTCGACCGACGGCTCCTACGAGGTCCTCGACCCGGTCCTCGCCGCCGCGGCTCTCGAGGGGATCACGGTCGTCGCCGCCAGCGGCGACTGCGGAGCGGCGGACGGCACCAGCGGGCGCTCCACGAACTTCCCCGCCTCCGATCCGTACGTCACGGGGGTCGGCGGGACCGAACTCACGGTCTCGGCCGCGGGCGCCTACGGCGGCGAGGTCGCCTGGAGCGGGAACGCCTCGGGGGCCACCTCGCCGGGCTGCCAGAATCAGGGCGGTTCGGGCGGGGGGTTTGCCCCGTTCCCCCGCCCGTGGTGGCAGAACGGTACCGGCGTCCCGACCCGCCCCGCGACCCGGGGCGTCCCCGACGTCGCGGCCGACGCGGCGACCGCCGTCGAGGTCTACGTCGGGGGCAGCCCGACCGGCGTCGGGGGGACGAGCCTCGCGACCCCGATCTGGGCGGGGTTCGCGGCGCTCGCCGATCAGTACGCGGGGAGCCCGCTCGGATTCCTCGACCCGTCGCTCTACGCGATCCTCCGCGGCGGCAACTACTCGGCCGTCTTCCACGACATCCAATCGGGATCGAACGGGTACGCGGCGGGGAGGGGGTGGGATCCGGTCACGGGGATCGGCACCCCCCGGGTCGACCGGCTCCTCCCGGCGCTCGCCGGGGGCCCGGTCGACCGCTCCTCGCTCGAGGTCGCCCTCACCGGGGGGCCGCTCGACGGCGCCGCGCCGTTCACCGCGGTGTTCTCGATCCATCCGAGCGGCGGCTCGGGGAGCTATCCGCTCGAAGGGATCTCCTTCGGGGACGGCAACGCCTCGCTCGCGCCGAACGGATCGGCGACCCACGTCTATCCGGTCGACGGGGTCTATCCAGCCGCCGCCTGGGTCGCGGACGGGAGCGGCAACACCAGCGTTTCCGACCCGGTCGCCGTGGTCGTCGGCGGCGGCCGCCTCGCGGTCACGCTGACGGCCACCCCGACGGTCGCGGGCGTCGGCGCTACGGTCTCGTTCGCGGCGAACGCATCGGGGGGGACCGCCCCGTACCACTACCTCGTGACCTTCGGGGACGGCACGTACTACAACGGGTCCGACCCGACGGTCGGCCATGCCTATCCGGCGGCCGGCGGCTACTGCGCCGACGTCGTGGTGAGCGACTCCGCCTCCCCCCAGGACGGCGGGACGAGTGCGGAGGTCGCCGTCGCGGTCGGCGGCGCCCCGGCCCCGACGTGCCCGAACGAGACCGCGCCCCTCACCGTCTTCGCCGTCCCGAACCCGGCGGTCCGGGATGCCCCGGCCGATTTCCCGCCGCTCTTCGAGGTCGACGGCGGCTCCGACGGCCTTTCCGCCGAGCGCCTCCACTCGAGCGACCCGTACGTCGCCGCCTGCCAGTGCACGATCTTCCGCGCCCCGGGGAGCTACGCCGTGTCGCTGACGGCGACCGACGGGCTCGGGGAGGTCGCCTCGAACTCGACGACGGTGACGGTCGCGCCGCCGTTGGTCGGCCGGTTCCAAGCCTCGACCCAGGCCGGTCCCGCCCCGCTGTCGGTCTCGTTCTCCGCCGCCGCCTCGGGCGGCTACGGAGCCGCCGCGTCGTCGACCCGCTGGGCGTTCGGCGACGGGGGCACCGCGGTCGGCGCCGACGTCGCGCACACGTTCGTCGCCCCCGGCGTCTACGTCGCGACCGCCGACCTTGAGGACCTCGGCTTCGGGAACGCCAGCGAAGCGTTCGTGATCGACGTGACCGCGCCCGGGTCGACCGCGCCGACCGTCTCCGCCACCATCGCCCCCGCGGTGAACGTATCGGCCGGCGCGGACGTCCGGTTCCGGGCCGCCGCCTCCGTCCCGAACGCGACGTTCCTCTGGTCGCTGGGCGGAGGCGAGGGGGCGTCCGCCGCCGCGTTCAACGCCACGCTCGCCCCCCCGCCTCTCTCCTCCGCCCGCAACCTCACGATCCGGCTCTCGGTCGA
>JAKABH010000019.1:11396-25702 GCA_021801925.1 Thermoplasmata archaeon
CTCGTGCGCCTCGTGGTGACCGACGCCGGGGGCGGGAACGTCTCGGTCGTCTGGGCCGTGCTCGTCGGGCCGGCGCTCCCGAACCCTCCGCCCGGACCCGCGGTGCCGATGGCCGCCCTCACGGAGTACCTCGCCGCCGCCGTCGTCGCCGCGGGGGTCACGACCGGCGCCGCGATCGTCGTCCGTTGGCGGCGCCGGCCGCCGGCTACCCCTTGACGACCCCGAGCGGTACGAGCCGGGCGACCCGCCGGGTGAGCCCCGCCCCCTCGGCGACGCGTACGACCTCTTCGACGTCCTTGTAGGCCCCGGGCGCCTCCTCGGTGACCCCCTCCCGCGACGCCGACCGCACGACGATCCCCCGCTCGCGCAGGTCCCGGGTCACCTGGTCGTAGCGGAACGTCCGCACGGCGGCGTGCCGGCTCAACCGGCGTCCGGCGCCGTGGCAGGAGGAACCGAACGAACGCGCCATCGAACTGGGGAGGCCGACCAGCACGTAGCTCGCCGTCCCCATGTCGCCGGGGATCAGGACCGGCTGGCCGAACGGGCGGTACGGCGCCGGCACCTCGTCCCGGCCGGCGGGGAACGCCCGCGTCGCCCCCTTGCGGTGGACCAGCACCCGGCGTGCCGTCCCGTCGACCTGGTGGCTCTCGACCTTCGCGATGTTGTGGGCGATGTCGTAGACGACCCCGAGATCGAGCGCCTCGTCGGGGCGCCCGAAGACCGTCGCGAACGCCCGGCGGACGCCGTGGGTGATCGCCTGCCGGTTCGCCCAGGCGAAGTTCGCCCCCGCCGCCATCGCCCCGAGGTACCGGGCGCCGTCGTCCGAGCCCACCGGGGCGCACGACAGCTGGCGGTCGACGAGCTGCGTCCCCTCCTCGGCGAGCCGCCGGTCCATCCGGGCGATGAAGTCGGTCGCGACCTGGTGGCCGAGCCCGCGCGAGCCGGTGTGGAGCATGACGACGACCCGGCCGGGTTCGAGGCCCATCGCCGCCGCCGCCTCCGGATAGAGCAGTCGGTCGACCGCCTGCACCTCGAGGAAATGGTTCCCCGATCCGAGCGTGCCGAGCTGCTTCAGGCCCCGCTTGCGCGCCCCGTCGGAGACCTCGGACGGCGCCGCGCCCGCGAGCGTCCCCTCCTCCTCCTGGAACCGGAGATCCTCCGACCGGCCGAGGCCCCGGTCGACGACCCACCGGGCGCCCCCCGCGAGGACCTCATCGACCTCGCCGGGCGTGAGCGGATATCCCCCGCGCGAGCCGACGCCCGACGGGACCTCCCGGTAGAGGCGCTCGGTCAGCTCCGCGAGCCGCGGCCGCACCTCGTCGACGGTGAGGGAGGTCCGGAGCAGCCGGACGCCGCAGTTGATGTCGTAGCCGATCCCGCCGGGCGAGACGACCCCCTCGTTGAGGTCGAAGGCGGCGACGCCGCCGACGGGGAAGCCGTAGCCGAAGTGGATGTCGGGCATCGCCAGCGCGTGCTGCTGGATGCCCGGAAGCGTCGCGACGTTCGCGAGTTGGGCGAGCGACGGGTCCCCCTCCACGGCCGAGAGGAGGGCCTCGTCGGTGTAGAGGAGGCCGGGGACCCGCATGCCGGCCTGTTCGGTCGGGTCGATCCGATAGGTGAATTCGTCCACGCGGACGAGTTTCGGGACCCGCTCCATGGGGCGCGCCGAACGTCCCTTGGTATTAGAAGCGTCGTAACGTCCGCGCGGCCGGGCCCCTCGGTCGGAGCGCGCCGGCCGACGGTCGGGCGGGGCCGGCTCCGTTTTGTACCCGCGGGGCCGCTGGGGGAACCGTGTCGGCCGCCGCCTCCTCGCCCCCTCCGGCCCCCCAGCCGGCCCCGGGCGCCTCCCCCTCGTGGCTCGGCCGGATCCCCCTGTTCGCGATGGCGGTCGTCGTCGCCGGCGTCATGCTGATCGTCGTGCTCCTCTGGACGAGCGCGCTCCTCCGGAGCTGGGGCGACTACCGGTTCGGACTCGCGGCGATCCCGCTCCTGCTCGCCATCGCCTACGTCAACGAGTACCGCAAGCTCCCCTACGAACCGTGGCCCCCCCGCCCGGCTCCGGCCGCCCCAGCCCCGGCGGCGATCCCCGTCGCGGGGTCCCCGCCCCCGACGGCCGCCGCGTCCGCGGCCGCGGAGGAAGAGCCGTTCGAGGATCCCGTCGAAGAGGCGGACCGGCTCGCGGCCGACCCGACCGCCCCGCCGCCGGGCGACGACCGCTGAGCGGCGGCCTCAGGCCGGCGCGACGAACAGCATCGGCTCCTTCGCCCGGGCGCTCGCCCCCGCGGCGACCCGCACCCCGCGCACGATCCCCGCCGAGGGGCTCGTGATCTCGTTGCGCATCTTCATCGCCTCGAGGACGAGGAGGACCGTCCCGGCCTCGACCCGGTCCCCTTCGGCGACCCGCAGCTCGATCACCTTGCCGGGCATCGGCGGGACGATCGGCACCCCGCCGGCCGGCGGCGGGGAGGACGCCGGGCCGGACGGGCCCGGCGCGGGAGGACGTTCGGCCGGCGCGGGCGGGACGGGCGCCGCCGTGCCCCCCAGTCGTTCGATCGCCGCCGCGCCGCGCTCGCCGTTCACGTCGACCGGTCCGGGCGGTTCGGAGAAGTGCTCGGGCCAGCCTTCGACGACCGCGCGCTCGCCGCCGATCTCGAGCTCCGTGCGCAGCGCCGACGCCTTCACGACCGTGACGGGATAGCTCCGGCCCTCGACCGAGACCGCGGTGAGGTCGGCGGCGACCTCGACCTCCACCGTCTTACCGTCGCGGACGACGCGCAGCCGCATCGAGGTACCTCCGCTGGTTCTGGAGCGTCGAGCGGCCGTCGTACGACCACGGATCGAGGCCCCCGCCGCCGCCCGCCGCCGGCCGGGCCGGCACGGGCGGCAGCGGCGCCTTCGGCGCGCGAAGCGCCCCGACGACCCCGATCGCCGCGGCCGTCAGGACCTCCGGCGTGAGGCCGCGGTCCTGGGTCGACCGATAGGCCTTGTAGACGGCCGGGAACAGCGCATAGCTCAGCGCCTCCGCCTCGTCGGCCGCCGGAACGAGGGCCCGGACCTCCGCGATCGCCTTCTGGAACTCCGGCGGCAGGAGGTCCGCCGGCCGGCCGTGGATCGCCGGCGCGCCCGCGGTGACGGTGCGGACGAGATCGGGGTCCATCGGGGCGGGCGGCGTCCCGTAGAGGCCGCGGACGTAATCCCGGACCTCCTGGGTGATCGTGCGGTACCGTCCCCCGGTGAGGACGTTGAAGACCGCCTGGATCCCCACGATCTGGCTCGTCGGCGTGACGAGCGGCGGGTACCCCAGGTCGGCGCGGACTCGCGGCACTTCGGCGAGGACCTCCCGGAGGCGGTCGGTCGCGTCCTGCTCGGCGAGCTGGTTGAGCAGGTTCGACAGCATCCCGCCCGGGATCTGGTGGGTGAGGATCCCCGGGTCGGTCTGCAGGGAGCGGAGGTTGAGGAGGGGCCGGTACCGGTCCATCACGGTGGCGAAGTAGCCGGCGAGGTCGGCGAGCTGCGCCAGGTCGAGGCGCGGGTCCTGCGGGGTCCCCTTCATCGCGGCGACGAGCGTCTCCGTCGGCGGCTGGGACGTCCCGCCGGCGAACGGGCTCAGCGCCCCGTCGACCGCGGCGGCGCCGGCCTCCGCGACGGCGAGGCAGGTGAGCGTCGAGAGCCCGCTCGCCGAGTGGGTGTGGACGACGACGGGCAGCCCGACCTCGCGGACGAGGGCCCGGACGAGCGCCCCGCCCTCGTCCGGCGGCATGAAGCCGGCCATGTCCTTCACGCACAGTTCGTCGGCCCCGAGCTCGGCGAGCCGGCGGCCGAGCGCCACGAACGACTCAAGGGTGTGGACCGGCGACTGGGTGTAGCAGACGGTCGCCTGGGCCCGCCCGCCGGCCTTCTTCACCGCCGCGAGGGCGACCCGCATGTTCTCGGGGTCGTTGAGCGCGTCGAAGACCCGGAAGATGTCGACCCCCTGGCGGGCCGCCTCCCGGACGAACTTCTCGACGAGGTCGTCGGCGTAGTGCCGGTACCCGACCAGGTTCTGCCCCCGCAGCAGCATCTGGAGCGGCGTCCGCGGCATCGCCTTCTTGAGGAGCCGCAGCCGCTCCCACGGATCCTCGCGCAGGAAGCGGAGGCAGACGTCGAACGTCGCGCCTCCCCAGACCTCGAGGGAACGGTAGCCGACCGCGTCGAGCCGCTCCGCCGCGGGCAGCATGTCCCGGGTCCGCATCCGCGTCGCGATCAGCGACTGGTGCCCGTCCCGCAGTACCGTCTCGGTGATCCCGACCATCGCCGACCCCGGTTTCAGAGCGGGATGTTCCCGTGCTTGCGCGCGGGCCGCTCCACGCGCTTCGGGCCGAGCAGGCGCAGCCCGTCCACGAGTCGGGCGCGCGTCGTGGCCGGATCGATCACGTCGTCGATGTAGCCGCGTTCGGCGGCGAGGTACGGGTTCAGGAACTCGGCGCGGTACTCCTCCACGCGCCGGGCCCGCACGGCGGCGCGCTCCTCGGGGGGCGCCTTGTCGAGCTCCCGCCGGAAGAGGATATTCACCGCCCCGTCGGCCCCCATCACGGCGATCTCGGCGTTCGGCCAGGCGAGGTTCAGGTCCCCGCCCAGGTGCTTCGAGCACATGACGTCGTAGGCGCCGCCGTAGGCCTTCCGCAGGATCACGGTCAGCATCGGCACGGTCGCCTCGGCGTAGGCGAAGAGCAGCTTCGCCCCGTGCCGGATGATCCCGCCGTACTCCTGCGCGGTGCCGGGGAGGAATCCCGGCACGTCGACGAGCGTCAGGAGCGGCAGGTTGAAGGCGTCGCAGAACCGGACGAACCGGGCCGCCTTGGTCGACGCGGGGATGTCGAGGGTGCCGGCGAGCGCGGCGGGGTTGTTCGCGACGACCCCGATCGACCGGCCGTCGAGCCGGGCGAACCCCACCACGATGTTCGGCGCCCAGCCGGCGTGGACCTCGAGGAACGAGCCGACGTCCAGGAGCCGCGCCAGAACCTCCCGCACGTCGTACGGGGCGTTGGCGTCCTCGGGGACGACCCGCCCGAGCTCCTCCGCCGCGGAGGCCGGCGGGGGGGCGGGCGGCGCCGTCGGCGCTTCCTCGAGGTTGTTGAGCGGCAGGTAGGAGAGCAGCCGCCGGGCGAGCTGGATCGCCGCGGCGTCCGACTCCGCGGTGAAGTGGGAGACGCCGCTCACGGTCGCGTGGGTCTCGGCCCCCCCGAGCTGGTCGAACGTCACCTCCTCCCCGGTGACGGCGCGGATGACGTCCGGGCCGGTGATGAACATGTGCGCCGTCCCCCGCGCCATGATCACGAAGTCGGTGATCGCCGGGGAGTAGACGGCCCCGCCGGCGCACGGCCCCAGGATCAGCGAGAGCTGCGGGACGACCCCCGACAGCGCCACGTTCCGGAAGAAGACCTCGCCGTAGCCGCCGAGGCTCATCACCCCCTCCTGGATCCGGGCGCCGCCCGAGTCGTCGAGCCCGACGATCGGGACCCCCGCCTTGCGGGCGGTCTCCATCACCTTCACGATCTTCATCGCGTGCGCCTCCCCGAGGGCGCCGCCGAAGACGGTCGCGTCCTGGGCGAAGGCGCAGATCGGCCGGCCGTCGACCTCGCCCCATCCGGTGACGACCCCGTCGCCGGGGATGCGGCGCTCGTCGAGCCCGAACTTGTCGACGCGGTGCGTCACGTAGGCGTCGGTCTCGGAGAACGTCCCGGGATCGAAGAACGCCTCCAGCCGGTCGCGGGCCGTCATCTTGCCGTCGGCCCGGTGCTTGGCGATCCGCTCCGCGCCGCCGCCGTCCCGGATCTGCCGCTGCAGCGCGCTCCACCGCTCTCGGGCCGGATTCATGCCTCCTCCACCACCAATTCCCCGGCGTGCACGGCGACCGGGCCCGAGGGGGTCGTCAACCAGAGCCCCCCGTCGGCCCCGACGGTCGTGATCACCCCGTGCAGGAAGCCATCGACCGTCGCGCTCCGTCCGCGTCCGAAGAGGCGCTGACGGCACGCCGCGACGACCTCCTCGGCGCCGCCGGGCCGATCGAGCCGGGCGACGGCGGCGTCGACCGCGTCCCCGACGATCGTCTCCACCTCGGCGACGGCCGGTGCCGGCGCGACGAGCTCGGCGAGCGCGACGACCCGCTCCTTCAGCCCCGGGTCGAACGAGGGGGGCGGCGCGGCGACGTTGACCCCGATGCCGACGACGGCCGCGCGCCCGAGGTTGGGGGAATCGACGAGGTCGACGAGGATCCCCCCCAGCTTGCGGGGGCGGCCCGTCCGAACGACGAGCAGGTCGTTCGGCCACTTGAGCTCGAGATCGATCGAGTAGCGGTCGGCGAACGCCCGCGCAACGCCGGCGCCGACCGCCAGGGAGAGGAGGCCGGGTTCGGCCCGCGGCGCCCGCCGGACGACCGACAGGTACAGGCCGCCGGGAGGAGAGGCCCAGGTATGATCCAGGCGGCCCCGGCCGGCCGTCTGGTGCTCCGCCACGATCCGCAGGCCGTCCGGGGCCCCCGCCCGGGCCCGCCGGACCGCCTCCGTCTGGGTCGACGGCAACTCCGTATGGCTCTCGCGCGCGGGCACCGGCCGGCTCCTCGGGCGGGGACCCCCGCTGAGGTTTAACGGTTGGGGACGCCGGCTTGCGGGCCCGCCCACGAGCCGTCGCTCGCGCCGTCCCCGCGGTCCCGTGGGGGTAATGTACGGCCCCGCCGAATCGGGACCGATGGCGTCGGCCGACGATCGAACGACCGAACCCCGAGCCCGTGTCCCCGGACCGGGCCGGCCGCCCCGGATGGCCCGGGGCCGCTTCCGCCTCTTCAAGTTCCAGCAACCGGTCGGCGAGGAGACCTTCGAGTTCGACCGGATCGGCGGGGAACAGCGGCTGCGCACGGAGTTCGCGTTCACCGACCGCGGGGAGCGGGTCCCGCTCCGCGCCGAACTGCGCTTGAGCGATCCGTTCGAGCCCCGGTTTTTCGAGGTCGAGGGACGGAACGCCCGGCAGTCGACGCTGAGGGAATCGGTCCGATGGGTCGACGACCGGGTCGTGGTGGAGCGCGCCGGGTCGACCGATCGATACCCCGCGCCGCCCGTGGCCTTCCCGATCTCGGGTTACGCGCCGGTCGCCATCCAGGCGGCCCTCCTCCGGTACTGGCAGACCCACGGGACGCCGGCCGCGCTCCCGACGTTCCCCGCCCGCACGGTGCGCATCCTCCGGCGGGGCCGCACGGCGATCGACAGAGCCCGATCCTGGACCCGGTTCGCGATCGAGGGGCTGATCTGGGGCCGGGAGTGGGTCTGGCTGGACGACGAGGGCGACCTCGCCGCCCTCGTCAGCACGGACGCCGAGGCGGACCACTTCGAGGCGGTGCGGGACGGCGAGGAGCACGTTCTCGGCCGATGCATCGCCGACGCGGGCGCCGACGGGATGGAGGCGCTCCACGCCCTGTCGAACGCGCTCGGGGGAACGCGCGCGCCGCTCCTCGCCCTGGTGCACGGCCGGCTCGTCGACGGGGGCGACGGGCCCGCGGTGCCGGACGCGACGGTGATCGTCCGGGGGGAGCGGATCGAGGCGGTCGGGCCCGCCGACCGCATCCCCGTCCCGCCCGGCGCCGAGCTCCTCGACGTGGGGGGGAGGACGATCCTGCCCGGGCTCTGGGATCTCCATGCGCACTTCCAGCAGGTCGAGTGGGGGCCGATCTACCTCGCCGCCGGGGTGACGACCGTGCGGGACTGCGGCAACGAGTTCGAGTTCCTGACCTCCGTGCGGGACGCGATCGCCGCCGGCCGGGGGCTCGGCCCCCGGATCCTCGCGGCCGGGATCGTGGACGGCGACGGACCGTACGCCGTCGGCGTCGCGCGGGTCCGGACCCCGGAGGAGGCGGAAGCCTGGGTCGGGCGCTATTCGGCCGCCGGCTTCCAGCAGATCAAGGTCTACAGCTCGATGTCGCGGGAGGCGCTCTCGGCGGTCGCCGCCGAAGCCCACCGCCGGGGGATGACGGTGACCGGGCACGTTCCGATCGGCCTCACCGCGCTCGAGGCGGTCGACGCCGGCATGGACCAGCTCAGCCACATCGCGCTCGTCGCCCCCGCCCTCGTCGACGGGCTCCCGCCCCGGCCGACCGCCGCGCAACTGCGGACCGCGCTGGCGGACCTCGATCTCACGACCCCCACCGCCCGGGCCGCCCTCGCCCACCTGCGGGCGCGCGGCACGGTCGTCGACCCGACGCTCGCCCTCCTCGAGCTCTACACCTTCTCGAGCGAGAAGCCGGCCGCCGCCTTCGAACCGGGCGCCGACCGGGTCGCCGCCGAGATCGCGGGCCGGATCCGTCACCCGCCGCCGGCCAGCGAGGAGACCCGGCTGATGGAGCGCGTCTTCCGCCGGTGCGTCGAGATCGTCGGCGCGATGCACCGGATCGGGATCCCGATCGTGGCCGGGACCGACCAGGCGGTGCCGGGCCACAGCCTCCACCGGGAGATCGAGCTGTACGTCGAGGCGGGGTTCACCCCCCGCGAGGCGATCCAGAGCGCGACGTCGCTGCCGGCCCGCCTGCTCGGCCTCGGAGCCGACTCCGGGACGATCGCGGCCGGCCGTCGGGCCGACCTGGTGATCGTCGACGGCGACCCCCTCGGGCGGATCCGCGACCTCCGCCGGATCCATCGGGTCGTGGCGGCCGGGGTCGTGCATCGGCCGGCCCCCCTCTGGGGGAGCGTCGGTTTTGATCCCGCGCCGGCCCAGGATCCCGGGGCCCGTTAGCCTAAGTGCCGGGACGCCCTCGGGCCGGTGCCCGCCGGGGGGTGGGCGTCCGATGGCCGACCCACCGAGGATCCTCCGGGTCAACGGCGATCGCCGTCCCGTCCGCTCGGCGCCGGGACGGCCGCTGCTCGAGGTGCTGCGCGAGGAACTCGACCTCACCGGCACCAAGTACGGCTGCGGCGAAGGGGAGTGCGGCGCCTGCACCGTCCTGGTCGCCGGCCTTCCGGTGCGCTCCTGCCAGGTCCGCCTCGGGGAGGTCGGCGACCGGGACGTCACCACCGTGGAGGGCCTCGCCCGGGACGGAGCGCTGAGCCCCGTGCAGCGGGCGTTCCTCGAGGTCGGGGCGTTCCAGTGCGGGTTCTGCACGCCGGGGATGCTCGTCGCGGCGACCGCGCTCCTGCGGGCCCATCCGTCCCCGTCCCGTGCGGAGGCGGCGGACGCGCTCGAAGGGAACCTCTGCCGCTGCGGCGGCTACGGGCGGATCCTCGCGGCGGTCGCCCGGGCGGCGGAGCTCGCCCGCGAGGAGGGGCGGGAGCCGTGATCGTCGACGACTACCGCCCGCCGCGGCCGTGGGACCGCACCCCGGTCCGGGAGCGCGGCTACTTCGACCTGCTCGGTCCGGGCGTGGTGGCCGTGGTGGCCGGCCGGCCCGCCGCGCCCCCGGGGGCCGGCGGATGGCATCCACCGACCGGCGGGGCGTGGATCCACGTCGGCGAGGAGGGGATCGTCACCGCCTTCACCGGCAAGGTCGAGGTCGGCCAGGGGACGCACGCCGCGCTGATCCGTGCCGTCGCCCTCGATCTCGGGGTGCCGGCCCGCTCCGTCCGGCTCGTGATGGGAGACACCGATCTCTGCCCGTGGGACCTTGGCACCTTCGGGAGCCGATCGATGCCGGACGCCCTGCCTCCGCTCCGGGCGGCGGCGCGGGCGCTTCGGGAGGAGATCGACCGACGGCCGGGCCGTTCCGACCGCCCCTCGGATCTCGGGGCGCGGGTGCGGGGGCTCCGGACGATCCTCGAGCTGCCCCCGGCGGCCGAGGGGGAGCCGGCGCCTCCGCCGCCCCCGGGACCGGCCGCGACGGTCGCGGACGATCCGACGGTCGTGACCGGCGCGCGCCGCTACGGATCCGATCTGCGCCCGGACGGAGTCCTCGAAGGACGGGTGCTGCGGGCGCCGACGTACGGCGCCCGGCTCGACTCGGTCGACACCGCCCCGGCGCGGGCGCTCCCCGGGGTCGTCGTGGTCGAGGAGGACGGGTTCGTCGGCGTCGCCGCCGACGACCGACGGGATGCCGCGGCGGCGCTCGAGGCGATCCGGGCCCGCTGGACGGCCGTGCCGGCGCCCGACGAAGCCGGGATCGAGGAGTACCTTCGCACCCACCCGCTCGACGGCGACCACTGGGATGCGGCCGCGGAGGCGGACGGCGACCTCCCCGCGGCGTGGGACCGCTCGGCGGTCCGGCTGACGGCGACGTACCGGACCGACTACATCGCCCACGTCCCGCTCGAGCCCCGGGCCGCCGTCGCCCGGTGGGACGGGAACCGCCTCTCCGTCTGGCTCGGGACCCAGACCCCGTTCCGCGCGCGCGACGACGTCGCCCGCGGCCTCGGGATCCCGGTCGACGACGTGCGGATCCGGGTCCCGCCGACCGGGGCGGGGTTCGGCGGGAAGCACGGCGGCGCCGTGGCGCTCGAGGCGGCCCGCCTCGCCCGCGCCGCCGGGCGCCCCGTGCGGGTCCGCTACTCCCGGGAGGAGGAGTTCCGTTTCGGCTACCTGCGGCCGCTCTCGCTCGTCGACGTGCGGGCCGGGGCGGACGCCGCGGGGGCGCTCACCGCCTGGGAGTTCGAGAACGTGAACGGCGGCGCCGCCGCCCTGGGTTCGCCGTACCGCAGCCGGGCGCACCGCCTCGAGAACCGGCTCGCCCGCTCGCCGCTCCCGCAAGGGTCGTACCGGTCCCTCGCCGCCGTGGCGAACAACTTCGCCCGCGAGGGGGCGATCGACGAACTCGCCGTCCTCCTCGGCCGGGACCCGGTCGCCTTCCGCGCGGCGAACCTCGACGACCTTCGCCTCCGGCGGGTCCTCGAGACGGCGGCGGCGCGCGCCGGATGGGACCGGCCGCTCGGCGGCGACGGACGCGGCCGGGGGATCGCCATCGGCCGCGAGAAGGACGGTCGGATCGCCACCGTCGCGGAGGTCACGGTCGCCCCCGACCGGCGGGTGCGGGTCGACCGTATCGTCACCGTCTTCGAGGCCGGCCGGGTCGTCGACCCGGACCGGCTCGCCCGTCAGGTGGAAGGGGCGACCGTCATGGGCCTCGGGGGCGCGCTGTTCGAATCGATCGCCTTCGACCCGGGGGCGATCCGCAACCCGCACCTGGCCCGGTACCGGGTGCCGCGGTTCTCCGACCTCCCCGAGATCGTCGTCGAGCTGCTCGACCTCCCCGACCAAGCGCCCGCCGGGGGCGGCGAGACGCCGATCATCGCCGTCGCGCCGGCGATCGCCAACGCGCTGTACGCCGCCGGGGGGGTCCGCCTCCGCCGGCTCCCGCTGCTCCCGACCGGCCGGCTCCCCCGGCCCCCGGCCGGCCCCTCCGGGCCGGGCTAATCCTATAGGCGCCGGCCGCTCGGGGGACCGTGGGGACCCCGACGGAGGAGCTGCTGCGGGGGATCGTCCCCGACCTCGAAGGCTACCTTCGGCCGCGCCTGGCGGGGTTCCTCGGCTCCCTCCTCCGGGCGTTCCTCCCCCAGACGTGGTCGTTCGAGACCGAGGACGGGACGACGACGTTGACGATCGCCCCGGACGGGAGCGCGACGGTCGCCCCCGGGGCGGTTTCGGCCCCGGACGTGACGGTCGCCGCGTCGCGGGCCCGGCTCGCCGAGCTGTTCGCCCGACGGGAGCGGCCGGCCGCGCGGCCCGCCGACGTGCGGGTGGCGGCGCACACCGCGAAGGGGCGGGCCGCCGTGGAGCAGATGCGCGCCCGCTTCGGGCTCTAGGCCGCCGCGATCTCGCGGAGGCGGCGGACCATCTTCACGACGGCCCGCACCGCGTTCGCCGCGTTCTCGATCCGGTCCTGCGCCTGGAGGCGGGTCTCCCCCGGGCCCGAGACGCCGAGCCCGATCGGCTTCCCGTGCTCGACCGCCAGATCGGCGAGCTTGCGCGCCGCCTGGCCCATCACGATCTGGTCGTGGTCGGTCTCCCCCTCGATCACCGCGCCGATCGCGACGACCGCGTCGACGTCCGGCCGGCGGCAGAGCGCCTGGGCGGCGAGCGGGAGATCGAAGACCCCCGGCGTGCGCACGACCGGGCCGAGCCGGGCGCCGAGGAACGCGATCTCCTCCTTCGCCCGTTCGAGCATGAGCAGCGTCACGTCGTAGTTGAACTCGCTCGCCACAATCGCCACGTTCACGTCCCGGTCGTCCCGTTGCTTCGCCATGATCCTTGGTTCTCCTCGTGGAGCGTCAGCGGCCCCGCCGGACGGGGCCCGCGTCGGGGAACCCCTGCCGGAGCCCGGCGCCGGCGTGCCGGGCGAGGTCGCGGGGGCGGAACAGCAGCGCGAGGGCGTTCTCGGCGTGCTCCTCGGCCCGTCGCCGGGCGAGGGCGTCGAGCGCCCGGGGGGCGTCGGCCTCCCCCTCGAAGACGAAGCACTCCACGATCGGCTTCGCCTCCAAGACGCCGGCGAAGAGGAGCCCCATGGACGCCTCGTGGGCGCAGACCCGGTCGTACTCGGCCCGCCCCGGCATCCCGAGGGCGAGGCAGAGGTCGGCCCGATCCTCGACGAACAGCCGGCGGCAGGCGACGGGAAGGTCCTTGATGCCGGGGACGGTCCGCCGCACGATCTGGAAGCCGCTCCCCTTCGCCTTCAGCCGGCGCACCGCGGCGTCGGCCATGTCGACGCGGGCGAACGTCGTGTCGACGACGCCGATCCGCTTCACGGCGTCTCCCCGGCGGGCCGACCGGCGCGCTCGAGGATCCGCTCGACCAGCCGGCGCGTCGCGATCCCGTCGTGCGGGGAGCGGCCGATCCGCACCACCCGGAGCGGCACCCCCCGGCGCGCGCACTCCGCCTGGACCTCCGCCTCGTTCCAGAACTGGTTGAAGCCGAGGGCGAAGATCTGGGGCCGCTCGCGCACGACCGTCTCGTAGATGTCGGTCGTCGACCCCAAGATGGCGCGGTCGACCGGCTTCAACCCCTCCACCATCTCCCGGCGGAGGTGTTCCGGCACGTACGGTTCGTGCTTCAGGCGGCGGGCCGTCTGGTCCCGCGCGACGACGACGACCAGCTCGTCGCCGAGCTTGCGCGCCTCGCTGAGGAAGTAGAGGTGGCCGGGGTGGAGGAGGTCGAAGACCCCCGTCGCCATCACGCGGACGACCATCTCCGCCACGCCTCGACGATCGTCGTCCCGTCCAGGAATTCGAAGCCGTGGTCCCGGGCGTACTGGAGGGCCCCCGCGCGCCCGCGGGCGCCCCCCGAGTCGCCGAGCATCTCGCAGACGGTCGCCGACTCCGAGAGGTGCCCCATCCGGGCGAGCGAGACGGAAAGTTCCGTATGACCCTTCCGCTCGCCGAGCAGTCCCGGGGCGGCGTAGATCAGCGGCAGGTGGCCGGGGGAGCTGAAGGCGGCGGCAAAGCGCCGCCCCAGCTCCTCGTCCGGCACCCGGCCCGCCTCGCGCGCCAGCTCCCCGATCGCCCGGATGCCGAGCGCCCGATCGTTGTCCGGGATGCCCGTGTACGTCGCCCGGTGGTGGAGATGGAGTCCGAACGGGCTCCGGGCGTCGTAGCGGAGCTCCTCCCGCCGGAGCGGGGCGAGGGCCGGATAGGCGGACTCGGCGGCGGCGAGCAGGTCGGCGTAGAACGGGAGCCCCAGGCGGCGGCGCACGTCGTCGGAGATCGCGACGCAGATCCAGCCGCCCGCGTCCTTCCGAAGGAGCCGGACGAGCTCGGGGGTCGCCGCTTCGCTCAGGATGACGAGATCGGTCTCCCCCTCCCGTTCGGGGGCGTCGAAGATCAGCACCGGCTCCCCGGCGGCGAGCGCCCGGGTCGCCCGGGCGAGTTCGGGCGGCACCGCCGGCCGCACCGCGGAGGCCAACACGGACGACCGACCGGACGGCGGCTAATAAGCACGTTGTAACTACTCAAAAAGTGGTTGATGGCCGATGGGAAGACGAGATCGACCCCGGTGACGCGTCAGCGGATCGGATCACTAGCGGAACGCCCGGGCGGGCGTTCTTAGGAGGTGATCCATCTGCAGGTTCCCCTACAGATACCTTGTTACGACTTAGTCCCCCTTGCTGAACCGAAGTTCGAGCGACCCAGATGAGCCACCCTCACTCCGACCCAACTCGGATGACTTGACGGGCGGTGTGTGCAAAGAGCAGGGGCACATTCACCGCGGGATGTTGACCCGCGATTACTACGGAATCCAGTTTCACGAGGGCGAGTTACAGCCCTCGATCCAGACTACGATGGGGTTTCAGGATTGCCTTCCCCTTTCGGGGTCGGATCCCATTGTCCCCACCTTTGTAGCGCGCGTGTTGCCCGGGAGATTCGGGG
>JAKABH010000069.1 GCA_021801925.1 Thermoplasmata archaeon
GATTAAGGACTCGCTTAGGCTCGACTAACCCACGGCGGATGAACGTTGCCGTGGAACCCTGGCCCCTACGGCGGACGGGATTCTCACCCGTCTTTGCTGCTACTCCTCCCAGGATTTTCGATGGAACCCGGTCCATAGGATCTTACGACCCTACTTCTACCCGAGCACCACGCCTCCTTACACGATCGCCGCGGCTAGCGGCGCGCCCACATATCGGGGGCCGGTTTAGCCCCGTCCATTTTCGGTGCCCATGCCCTCGACTGGTGAGCTGTTACGCACTCTTTGAAGGATGGCTGCTTCTGAGCCCACCTCCCAGTTGTTTTGGGGCACGGACGCCCTTTACATGACACTGAACCGGCACTTGGGGCCCTTAATGTGAGGCTGGGTTGCATTCCCTTTCGCACGGCGGGCTTACCCCTGCCGCGCTCACTCCCGGCGTCTACGCCGCACGGGACTTCGGAGTTCGACAACAGGCCGAGACCTTTCGGTCCCGCTTCCCGTAATCGGTGCTCTACATCCCGCGCCAGCTCGGCCGAGACCTACCTGCGAGTAGTTTCAGGAGGAACCAGCCATTCCCAGTCTAGATTGGCCTTTCACCCCTAAGCACAGGTCATCCGAGTGATTTGCACGTCAACACCGGTTCGGTCCTCCACCTATCTTTCGACAGGCTTCAACCTACCCACGCTTAGATCGATTGGCTTCGGGTCTTCCACCTATGACTTCGGGCGAGCGCACCCCGTCCCTCGCTCCTTGCGGAGTTGCGGACTGTCGGTTTCCCTTCGGCTCCGGCCGTGTGGGCCTTAGCCTCGCCATAGATCGAAACTCCCTGGCCCGTTATTCAAAACGGACGCATGGATCCTGTGTCCACGGCCGTTAGGCCGCTTCGTTCCTTGGGGACCACATGCGGCTTATCGTCAGTTGGTTTCAGGCTCTTTTCACCTCCCTTCCGAGGTACTTTTCAGCGTTCGCTCGCGCTACTAATGCACTATCGGTCTCGGGACGTATTTAGGATCGGAAGACTGTATCTCCCGGCTTCTCGCGCGATATCCAACGCACGATACTCAGGATACCTCCAATCACGCCTCTTTCGTTCGCGTACGGGACTATCACCCTCTTTGGTCTGCCGTTCCAGGCACGTTCGGCTCCGAAAGCCAGCGTGTGCGAAGGTCCACTACTCCACATCTCCCCACCCTCGCCGGGCGGGGATTCGGTTTGTCCTTGGCCGTTTTCGATCGCCTTTACTCACGGCATCTCATTTGATTTCTTTTCCTTCCCCTACTAGAATGCTTTACTTCGGGGAGTTCCCTTTCCTTGCGGAATGTCCCTTGCGGGACCGGAGTTCCGATTCGGTGATCGGTGGATCACAGGTTCCTTGCGCCTACCCACCGCTTATCGCAGCTTGGCACGACCTTCCTCGGCGCCCGAGCCCAGCCATTCCCCAACTGACAGTAGTCAGCTACACTAATGGCGTTTGACAAGCGTCCAGAACGCGTGTGATCGGCGTCATCGGACCCGCGGCCAGGTCGACGGCGGGCCCCTCGCCCTTCCCCGGAGAGGCCCCGGCCTCTGCGGGTGCACGTGCCGACCGGACAGCAGCGCTGGGGCGCGGCCCGTGTGGGAGATGGCCTCCGTATTTAACCGTAGCCGCCCGTCGGCGCCCCGCCCGGCCGCCCCCTCCGGGGGGACGGCGGGGGCGCGGCGCCGCCCGGTACCGTCAGAGCCGGCGGCTCGTGTGGAGCGCGAGCCGGTGGTGCGGCCCCTCGTAGCGGGCCGCGGCGAAGCGGCAGAGGCCGCGCTCGTTCGGCTCGCAGCCGCCGCAGTTCCTCTCGGCGGGGACGGGGGCCCGCTCGCGGTCCCCGCGGATCTGCCCGAGCGCGACCTTGAGCCACGCCTTCTCGGGGTCGCCGTAGGGGATCCGGACCCACCCCTCGTGCGCCCCGCCGCCGGCCTCGTCGCCGTAGAGGACGATCCCGTAGGGGACCTTGCGGCCGAACGCCGCCTCGACGAGGCGGCACTCCGCCACGACCTGGACGGTGTCGAACATGCGGCCGTGCGCCTCGTGGTACCCCACGAACAGGTGGGTCTCCTTGTACTCGACCGGCACCAGGGTGCCGTCCGCCCGCTGGACGATGAGGTCGGGCCGGCCGCGCAGGCCAAACTCGGGATCCGCGAGGGTCGCGTTGTGGCCGGCGAAGCGGATGTCGGGCCGGACGCGGTCCGGCGGGAAGAGGACCGGCAGATCGTCCTCCCCGTCGTCCTCGTAGACCAGGAGGTCCTTCTCGGCGATGTCGAGGCGGCCCTCGTTGACGACCAGGTGACCGAGCGGGGGGGCGAACAGGGGGGAGTGGCGGAGCGGCACGACATGCTCCGGGGTCCGGACCGGCCCCATCGGCCCGCCGGTGGCGAGCGCGTGGCTCGCCCGGACGAGTTCCATCTCGTGCGGGCAGCGGTAGTAGGTGACGAGGTCGTGCGGCGTCAGCGGCTCCACGAGCGGGACCGTCTCCGGTGCGAGCATCGGCCGTCCCCTCGGGGAGGGGGGGTATGAAGCTACGGCTCGACGCGCAGCGGCCGGAGCACCCGGGTTATACTCCGAGCGCGCGGACGAGGTCGTCGCGGGCCGGTGCGGCGAGCGACGAGCGGGCGAGGCGCTCCTCGAGCAGCGCCCGGTCGACGCCGACGGCGCGGATCGCCTCCACGAGCGGGCCGACCCGCTCCCGTCGGCCCCGCTCGGCGGCGCGGACGAGCGCATACTCCGGCCGGGCGACCGCGATCTCGACCCCGCCGACCGAGACGGGAAGCGTCCGGACGCGGTCCGGCGCCCCCCCCGTCTCGGGGCGGAACCCCTCCGCCGCCGCCTCGATCCGCACCCCCCAGGCCACGCGCGCGCCGGCCTGGAACGTCCCGACGAACCCGCGCGCGGCGTGGAGAATCCCGCTGTCGGGCCAGTCGGTCGGGCCGACCGGCTCGATGAGGTACTCCCCGATCCGTTCCGCGAGGCGGTCGACGCCCGGCCGCGAGGTGCCGAGGAGGAGGTGGGACGGGGCGACCGCCGCGCCGAGGAGCCGGGCGGCGGCGATCCCCCCGACGTACCACGGGATCCGGGCCTCGGCGAACGGGACGGCGACCCGCCCGACCACCTCCTTCAGCGCCGGCTCCCAGGCGACCGGGGCGCCGTCGTACGCCTGGTCGAGCATCGTCTGGAGCACGAAACGGGTGCGGTTGTACGCCGCGCGGACCCGCGCCGTCTCGGAGAACGGGAGGAGGAAGCGGCGGTGGAAGCAGCGCGGTCCCCCGAACGGGCAGGGGGTCGGCGGATGGACCCAGCCGAACCGGTCGAGCGGACCCTTCGACGGGCCGCCGGCGTCCTGGCCCCCCTCCTGGGCGTGGAAGGTGAACGTCGTCCGGGGGCCGTCCCGGTCGAGCGTCAGCTGGTGGAGGTAGCCGCCGCCGAGATCCGGGCCCGAGAGCATCTCGCTCGCCACGGGCGTCGCCGGCCGGCGGGGGGCGCTAGGCGCCGCCCGGACGCGCCGCCGGGGCGAGCGCCGGCACGGGGATCTCCCCGCCCACGACCTCGATCCGCCGGTCGCGCCGCCGGGCGTGGAGGTAGTGGCCCGAGGGGAGCGGCTTCCACAGGCCGGGGGTCCCGTCGAACGGCTCGCTGCCGACGATCAGGCGGTGCGGCTCGGCGAGGTAGGCCATCTGGTAGTAGGGCCGGCTCCGGTCCAGGAGCCCCGGCCCGTGCTCTCCCCGCGACAGGGCGAACACCCAGAGGTCGGACGGTCCGTTCGAGAAGAGGACGTTCAGCCCGGAATACGGCTCGACCGACGGCCGGCCGACCTCGGCCCAGACGCGGCCGAGGTCGTCGACCGCGTGGACGTAGGCACGGAACGGGTCGCCGACCTCTTCGTAGTGCCGAAGCAGGAGACGGAACAGGACCTCGCTGTCGTTGACCCCCTTCACCTCGGGGGCGTGGACGCCGAGGTACGGCCGCGTCTCGTTCGGGAACGAGATCATGCCGTTGTGGGCGAAGAGGGTGGTGTGGGTCCCGAACGGCTGGCTGTTCTCGATCCCGACCAGGCGGTCGTGGGGGAGCTGGAGCGGGTTGCTGGCGCGCCGTAGGTGGCCGATGACGACCGTCCCGTTCGCGTCGGCGGCGGCCCGCTCGAAGAGTGGGCGCTCCGCCGCCTCGAAGGCGCCGGCGGTCCCCTTCTCGATCCGGACCCGGTCGTTGGGCTCGAACCAGCCGATCCCCCAGCCGTCCCGCTGGGCGGTCTCGGGGGAGGCGTTCGACTGGGCGAGCAGCGATCGGTCGGAGCGGACCAGCCACGCCTCGCCCGTCTGGGGCTCGGCCGCGATCATCCCGAACAGGCGGCACATGCGGCGGCCACGACGGGGGCCCACATAACGGTCGTGTGGCGCTCCTTAAGCGGCCGACCGCCCCGCCGCAACCGTTTAACGCCCCCCCGGGCTAGATGCGGCGGGGAGGACGACATGTCGCTCATCGAGGTCACGGCGGCCGCGCGGGACCAGGTGCTCAAGATCATGGAGAAGCAGGGGAAGCCCGGCGCGGCGCTCCGGCTCTACGTGCAGGGCGGCGGCTGCTCCGGCCTCACCTACGGGATGTCGTTCGACCGGAAGGAGACCGGGGACGAGGTCGCCTTCGAGGATCCGTCGCTGACGGTCGTCGTCGACCGGGCGAGCGCGCCGCTCCTCGCCGGCGTCAAGGTCGACTTCCTCCTGGGCCTCGAGGCGTCCGGATTCAAGATCTACAACCCGAACGCGAAGCAGTCGTGCTCCTGCGGGAAGTCGTTCTCGGCGTAGGCGGGATCCCCGGTCGCCGGGGCTTTATACCTCCGCTCCCGTTGTACCCACGGGGCAGCGAGGAGGGCCCCGCAACACATGAGTGATCGGGAGATCAAGTTGGAAGTCACGAAGGCCGCGCAGGACCAGGTCTCGACCCTCATCAAGGCGCAGAAGCCCGGCACGGCCGTGCGCGTCTTCCTCCAGTCGGGGGGCGGCGGGTGCGGCAGCGGAGGCTGCGGATGCGGCTCGGAAGGCGGGGGCGGCGGTCCGGCGTTCGCGATGGCGTTCGATCAGGTGCGCAACGGGGACCAGGTGGTCCGGCTCGGCGCG